>SXWA01000094.1 GCA_005791575.1 Planctomycetaceae bacterium | reverse complement strand
GGCATGACGAGACGCTCAAAGCGTAGGAGTGCCGTTTCGTATCCGGTGGCAACACGGCCGGCATGACGAGACGCTCAAAGCGTAGGAGTGCCGTTTCGTATCCGGTGGCAACACGGCCGGCATGACGAGACGCTCAAAGCGTAGGAGTGCCGTTTCGTATCCGATGGCAACACGGCCGGCATGACGAGACGCTCAAAGCGTAGGAGTGCCGTTTCGTATCCGGTGGCAACACGGCCGGCATGACGACACGCTCAAGGCGTAGGAGTGCCGTCAGGCGTGCTCCAGCGTCTCGATCGCGTTGACGTGAATCAGCGCCGCGTGGACCACACGATCCTCCTCTGGATACGTCACGATCACCTTCGACTTCGTGATCGCCACGCACTCGGGATGGCGGATCTCGTGGGATTCACCGTTCGAAAGACGGATCACGAACGGCTCGAACGGCTCGCGCCGGATGAATTCACGGATCGATTCCATCGTCATGACGCCCTCCTTTGGAACGTGGATGCTGTTCAGACGTTCATATTCACCGGAAATACGATTCCGGTCAATCCGCTGCCCGGCCGCTCACCGCCAGGGTGTGGCGTCGAACTCGAGCGCCTCCCCCTGCCCGCGCCGCCAGGCGATGCCGTCGGCGCGCACGGCGAGCCACCACTCCTGCGTCTCGCGGTCGGGCACCCGCTTCTTGAAGCCGGTGGGATCGAGCAGGGCCACACAGGTGCCGTCGTCCGGATCGCGGACGGAGCGGTAGGCGATCGCCCCCGCGGGCGCCTCCCGGGCCACCCGGGCGAAGGCCTGCGTGCCGGTGTAGTCGGTGGGATCGGTCCAGACGGCGGCCGCGCGGGCAAACGGCGCCCGGCGCAGGTCGACTGCCCGGGTGTCGACGTGCACCCGGAAGGCGGTCATCGCCACCGGGTCGACCCGCGTCAGGGCAGGGGCGTCGGTGAGGAACCGCCAGCGCCAGTAGCCCACCTCCGCGCACCCGGTGCGCAGATCCTCGCAGCCGTAGAACACGCCGGGATCGGCGGGCCCACGGAACCGCGATCCGTGCCGCGCCGACGGATAGCGGAACGGCGTGGCGAGCAGGTAGTGGAGCTTCTCGGTGCCGAGCGGCCGGGCCGGCTTGGCCTCCTCGACCAGTTCCTCGAGCAGCGCCTGCTCGGCGACGCTGTCGACGAGTTTCATCGTCGATGCGAAGCGCTGCGATTCGACCACGCGCCACAGCGGCCCGGCGTAGGGCTGGAGTTCAGACGACACCCCGGTGGGCGTCCAGGTAGTGGACGACACGGACCAGTCCCTCCGCGGTCTGGATGAGTTCGATGGGCACGCCGCCGAGCGCCGCGTTGCGACCGGTGATCCAGGCCCGCGCCGCCTCGTCGGTGCCGACGATCGAGTCGAGCGAACGGAAGAGGCGCACGAAGAGCAGCGCCAACTCCCATTCCTTGGCCCCCTCCTCGAGTTGGTAGGTGCCGGAATGCATCCGCGAGAGGGTGGGCTCACTGCGGCCGACGATCTTCGCGAGCACGGTGCGGGGCACGCCGAGCCGCTCGCCGGCCCGGACGAACGCCTTGGTGAGCACCGTCTCGCGCCGCGGGGCGGCGGCTCCCTGCCGGCTGGTCGCGCGCCCCTGGGCAGCGGTCCGCGGACGGATGGACGGGGTCATGGCTGGATCCTTTCTCCAGAAATGATAGCATCAAATCGTTTCCAGGGAAATTCCATTGGGAGATCCTGCATGGCCCGCCGCCGATCCCGATCCCGTCGCCGCCGTCCGGAGGTGGCGACAGAGGCGACGTATGTCTGCGACTCCTGTGGCGAGGAGATCGTGGTCCCGCTCGACATCACGGCGGGGGAGCGGCAGGAATATGTCGAGGATTGCCCGGTCTGCTGCCATCCGATGGTGCTGCGGATCGAGTTCGACGACACGGGCGACGCGACGGTGGACGGGGAGCACGAGTAGGGGAGGGGCCCGCGGCCGCCGCCATTGCCGGCCGTTTCCCGCCTGTGCGACACTGCCATGTCGCGGAGTCGCCGGGTGGGCAGGGCCTCGCGGTCGCGGCCCTGCCGGCAGCACGTGGCACGGCGATTCCCACCGATTCGATCAGCCGTCTCGCTCCACGGGGGGCGTTCCAAAGCGCCCTCGACGGACACGCGATTCCGTCAGCCCTCGCCCTCGACAGGCGTTGTCCAGTACGCGTGCCCGCCATGCCCCCCCGCAGCAGTCCCGCGAAGCTCGTCGTCGACAGCATCGAGATCGCCGTCGTCCGCCGGCGGATGCGCCGGCTGCGGCTGGTCGTCCGCCCCCCCGACGGGCATGTCGTCATCTCCGCGCCCCAGTGGGTCGCCCGCCGCGAGCTCGAGGCCTTCGCCACCGCCAAGGTCGCCTGGATCCACGCGCAGAAAGCCCGCATCCGGGCGCTGCCGGCGCTGCCGAGCCTGGACTACCGCTCCGGTGAACACCACCCGGTGTGGGGCCGGCCCTGCACGCTCGACGTCGTCGCCGGCACGAGGCGCGCACGGGTCACCATCGACGGCGACCGGCTCCTCCTCGCGATCGCCGCCGATGCCGACCGGAGCGCCCGGTTCCGGGCGCTTGAAGCCTGGCACCGCGACGAGGCGGCGCAGGCGATCGGCCCACTCGTCGCCGCCTGGGAACCAACCCTCGGCGTGGAGGTGGCGGGGTGGAGCGTGCGGCGGATGAAAACCCGCTGGGGTAGCTGCACGCCGCGCACCCGCCGGCTGCGGTTCAACAGCGAGCTGGCGAAGCGGCGGCCGGAGCTCCTCGAATATGTCGTCGTCCACGAGATGGCCCACATCGTCGAGCCATCGCACAACGCCCGCTTCAAGACCCTCCTCACCGCCCACATGCCCGACTGGCGGGAACGCCACGCCGAACTGGCCGCGCGGCCGATCGACCGCGCGCCGGCCGATTGCTGATCGCGTGCCGAGCGGCCGTCGGCGTGCCGGCCCGCCGCGGCGTCACTCCACCTCGAGCCGATAGGACCCGTCGTCATCGGCGACGATCTTCACCAGCGGCGGCCCCGACGGGTTTTTGATCGCCCCACGCTTGGCGTTGATCGCGTCGAAATCGACCACCTCGCCACCGGCGCGGGTGATGAGCTTGCGGAGCAGGTCCGGGTCGGTCGCTGCCGCGAGCACGTGGACCGCGCCGTCGGTGAACAGCGTGAGCGCCACCGGACCGGCGCCCGTGCCGGCGTCGATGGTGCCGATCCCCGCCGGCTTGCCGATCCCGGGACAATCGCCGTCGACCACGAGGTCGTCGGGCTTGGTCCACGGGATCTTCCGCTCCGCCGGCACCGTGGCAAACGCCATCGTCATGCTCGTGCCGTCGGTCACGTGCGGGAAGAAGGGGCGATTGCCGCGGGTGAGGCAGGCCGGAAAGTCGTCCTTCGCCTGCATCCGCACGCTCTCCGGCGTGAACAGCGCCTCCTTGCCGACGATCGCCGCGTAGCCGGTCACCGGCTCGTCGCCGGGCCGCGCCGGGTCGCGGTAGACGTCGACGATCTTGGCCGCGACCGCGGCGTTCTTCGGGGAGTCCCACGGCTCGGAGAAGTCGTACTGTTCATACAGCTTCGTTTCCTCGAGGAAGGGCAGCAGGAGCACGCGCCACGAATGCCAGGGCCGGCCGTCGGGGCCGATCACCGCGGCCGGCGGAAACGACCGGTAGGTGTCGGCATAGTTGTGGAAGGCGAGGCCGATCTGCTTGAGGTTGTTCGACGACCGCCGGCCCTGTGCGGCGGCGCGGGCACGGTTCGCAGCGTCGCCCCGCACGCCATCCCGGCCGCCCGGAGCGCGCGTGACGACGTCGGGCAGGCTGCGGATCACCTTCGTGGGCACGAGGGAGGTGAAGCCCTCGCTGGCGTCGCCCGCGAACGGGCGGCCGAGCAACACCGGCCCCTGCTTGATGCTTTCGGCAGCGGCCCGCGGAAAGGTGATCCGCGCCGCGCCCCCCTCGAGCACTTCCGCCACCTCGACACGCACCGCCCGATCGAGGCCGGTGCCTCCCTCACCCCCCACGAACAGCAGCGCCGGCCCCTCGGTCACACCGAGGAATCCTGGGGCATCGGCCTGCCGTTCCACGCGGGCTTCGCCCCGCCCCTGATCGACGGCGGTGATCCGGTGGATCGGCTCGGGGGTGAACCGGGGGAGGCTCATCACGACCCGCTCGTCGCCGCGGGAGACCGTCGCCGCGCCCGAAAGGGCCGCCAGCACCACCGCGCCCCGGCCAATCGCACTCATCGCACCGCATCGCATGGGTGATCCTCCCTCGGGGATGGCTCTCCGGCAGGAAACGCCCACAGTCCATCCCGGCGTTCCCCTCATGCCGCGATCATGCGCTGGCGCGGCCAGGCGCCGCAATCACCACCCAGCGATCGAGGGAGGGCCGTCGCGGGAAGGGGCCGCTCATGACGGCGCTCCACGGGTCGTGGACGGGCAGGACTACACTGTGACGATCGACCGGGGCGATCGGTTCACGACCGCGGGAAGCCTGCCGATGCCGCCGCACCACAGCCAGCAGGCCGCCCCTGAAGCAGATGCCGGCCGATCGGTGCCGATCGCGGGTCTGCTCGTCTTGTTCCTCGCCATCCTACTCGGAGCCGGCCTGGCGGCGGGACCAGGGGCCGCCGCGGCGGCCGAACCGGAATCAACCGATGCCACGGCCTGGCGCGTGGGGGTGGCTCGGGCGGTGATCACCCCCGACACGCCGGTCTGGCTCGCGGGCTACGGGACGAAACGCGAGCCCGATGGAAAACTCCACGACCTCTGGGCCAAGGCGCTCGCCTTCGAGGCGGCTGACGGCGGCCGCGCGGTGCTCATCGCCACCGACTTCCAGGGAGTGCCGGCGAGCATGAGCGACCGGGTGTTCGCCCGCCTCGCGGCCGACCATGGCCTCGACCGGAGCCGGGTGATGCTCGCCTACTCCCACAACCACTCGAGCCCGCGCCTCGGCGACGATCTCGTCGATTACTACCCGGTCGATCCGGCGCAGGAAGCGCTCGTCGATCGCTACACCGCCGCGTGCGTCGAGACCTGCCTCCGCCTCGTCGGTGCGGCGCTCGCCGATCTCGCGCCGGCGACGATCCGCGTCGGTGCCGGCCGCGCGGGCTTCGCCGTCAACCGCCGCGACAATCCCGAGGCCGAGGTGGCGGACCGGCTCGCCCGGGGGGAACCGCTCCGCGGCATGACCGACCATGCCGTGCCCGTGCTCACCGTCACCCGTCCCGACGGCGCGCTGGCCGCGATCCTCTTCGGCTACGCCTGCCATCCGACGACGCTCTCGTCCACGACGTACTGCGGCGACTACCCCGGCTTCGCCCAGGTGGCCCTCGAACGGTCGCATCCCGGCACGACGGCGCTATTCGTCAACACCTGCGGCGGCGACCAGAACCCGCTGCCACGCCGCAGCGTCCCCCTCTGCGAGCGCTACGGCACCATGCTCGCCGCCGGCGTCGAGGAGGCGCTGCGCGGCCCGCTCGACAGCGTTCCCGCGCGGCTGCGGACGGCGTTCGCCTCGATCGATCTCGACTACGAGCGCGTCGTCACCGAGGCCGACCTGCGGCAGGCCGCCGCCGATCCCAACGCCATCAAGGCCCGCTGGGGGCGGAGGTTGCTGGCGAAGCTCGAAGCGGGGGAGCCGTTCGCGTCGGCCTATCCCTACCCACTCCATGCGTGGCGCCTCGGAAACACGCTGGTGCTGGGGATGGGCGGGGAGACGGTGGTCGATTACGCCCTGCGCTTCAAGCGGCAGTGGGGCGCGGGCACCTGGGTGCTCGGCTACACCGACGACATGGCGGCCTACATCCCCTCGCGGCGGGTCTGGGAGGAGGGGGGCTACGAGGGGGGTGCGTTCCTGTATGAATACGGCCGGCCGGCGTTCCGCTGGGCCGGCACGGTCGAGGAGCGGGTCGCCGCCACGGTGACGACACTCGTCGAGAAGGTCGGACCGCCGCCGGCCGCGGAGCGGGACTGACCCGGGAGGCGCGATGCGCATCGTTTCGCTGGTGCCGGCGGCGACCGAGATCGTCCACGCCCTCGGGCTCGGTGACCGGCTCGCCGGCGTGTCGCACGAGTGCGACCACCCGACCACCGTGCGCGACCTGCCGCGCGTGACGCGGTCGCTGATGCCGCACATGAACGTGAACCGTGTCGTCCCGCGCTGCATCCGCGCGGTGGCAGCGATGATCTGGCTGGCTCCGCCGGCCGGCACCGCACCCGCCGCGGATCTCGTCGCCCGTGCCGGGGCCGACCGCGTGGTGGTCACCGAGGCGGGCGGGGCGCCGGTGGCGGAGTTCGTGTTCGCCGATCGGGCGATCGGCCGCCCGGCGCTTCGCGACCTGCGTGCCCCCGGCGGCACGATCGTGACGCGCCCCTGTCCGCCGCGGCCGGGGATCGACGCCGACGACCATGCGACGATGCACCCGGGGGTGATGCTCTGCTTCAGCGACCTCTCCGGCGCCGATCCCTGGCGTCACAAGACGGCGGTGCGCGTGACCGCCTGCGCACCCGAGCCGGGGCTGCCCGGCAGCGCCGTGATCACCTGCACGAACGACTATCTCGACACCCCCGACGACCGCCCGACCGCGGGCATCGTCGGACGCGAGCGGTCGCGGATCACGCTCTCCGACCGCACCGTCGCCGGCCATGCCGTGCGCGTGGTCCTCTGGGAGGGCACGCTGACACCCGGGGAGAAGCCCCTCGTGCTCGGCGACGTCGAAGAGATGGGGCTCGGGATCCGCCTCGTGAAGGAGCTCGCCCCGCGCGCCGGCGCCCGCTATCGCGCCGACCACGGGGGCGTGAACGAGAAGGGGGTGTTCGGCAAGCCGGCGGCGTGGGTCGATGCGGCCGGCATGACGGGGCAGGGGCGCGTGGGGGTGCTGCTCGTGCCCGCCCCGGGGAATCCGCGCGTCTGCCGGTTCCACGCGCGCGACACCGGCTGGCTGCTGGCCAATCCGGTCGGCAGCCGCGCCTACGGGGCGGCCGAGCCGGGGGGTGCGGTCCTCGAACCGGGCCAGTCGCTCACCCTCCGTTTCGCGCTGGTCCTCCACGGCGACGTCGCCGACGACGCCCTTGCCGCGATCGCCACCGGCGTGTGGGCGGCGCGGTAGGCTGCCGGCCGCCGCGGGCGCGGATGCCGCGACGCGGTCTTTTGCACACCCCATCACACCGATCCCGGAGCCGAACGATGGTTCTCCCCGCCGACACCGCCGCCCCCGAATCGTCCCTCAGCCGTCGCGGCGCCGTGACCACGCTCGCCGCCGGGTTCGCGCTCGCCGTCCAGCCGATCAGCGCCCAGACGATCACGACCGACACCGACGGCCTCGACGCGGGCGTCGTCCAGATCCCCGTCGCCGACGGCACGATCCCCGCCTACCGCGCAGCGCCCGCCGCCGGGGGACCGTTTCCGGTCGTCCTCGTCGTCCAGGAGATCTTCGGCGTCCACGAGCACATCCGCGACATCTGCCGGCGCCTCGCCAAGCTCGGCTACCTGGCGATCGCTCCGGAGCTCTACGTGCGCCAGGGGGATGTCTCGAAGCTCGCCGACATCGGCGCGATCCGGCCGATCGTGTCGCAGGTGCCCGACAGCCAGGTGATGGCCGACCTCGACGGCGCCGTGAAGTGGGCCGGCACCGAGGGGAAGGGCGACACGGCGCGGCTGGCGATCACCGGCTTCTGCTGGGGGGGCCGGATCGTCTGGCTCTACGCCGCCCACAATCCGCAGCTCAAGGCGGGGGTCGCGTGGTACGGCCGCCTCGTGTCGCCGCCAGACGAGCTCCACCCCACCAATCCCCTCGACATCGCCGCCAAGCTCCACGCCCCGGTCCTCGGCCTCTACGGTGGCGCCGACGGCGGTATCCCGAGCGACACCGTCGAGCGGATGCGCGAAGCGCTCACCGCCGCAGGGAAGAGGCACGAGATCATCCTCTATCCCGACACCCCCCACGGGTTCCACGCCGACTACCGGCCGACCTACCGCAAGGAACAGGCCGACGACGGCTGGAAGCGGCTGCGCGACTGGTTCGCGAAGCACGGGGCTGGCTGAGCGGGTGACCAGAGCCGCTGGCGGCCCGCCAGCGGCGCGGTCCCGCTGCCCGGTCAACGGGCCGCGGGGGCGAGACGGCGCTCGAGCCACTCGTAGGCCCGGCGCCGGACCTCCGGCGGGAAGGTGTGGCCGCAGGTCGGCGTCTCGAGGACGAGGCGCTCGGCCACCGGCGCCACCCCGGGCTCCCCGTCGAAGAGCCGCTGCACCGTCAGCGCCTCGGCGAACGCCCGGGCGGCACCGGCGACGGCGAAGTTGTCGTCGCCGATCGGCGAATTGGAGAACAGCGCGCGCGGCGCGAGCCCGGCGATCAGCTCCGGGAAGTCGAACGGGATCCGCGCCGCGTCGAGGCCGTAAACGTCGCGGATCCGCGGCATGTAGCGGTCGCTCGTCCAGCCCTTCACGGCGCCGCCGTAATAGTCGGGGAAGGGGGTGAATCCGCAGCTGGTGACGACCGCGGCCACGCGATCGTCGAAGGCGGCGGTGAACAGCGCGTTGTGGCCGCCGAGCGAGTGGCCGATGACACCGATCCGGGCCGCGTCCACCTCGGCCAACCCTGCGAGGAGATCGATGCCCCGGATGTTGTTCCAGACCGCCTTCATGCTGCCGCTGGCGTAGCCCCGGTCGGGCGTGGTGAAGTCGTGGCGGTACTCGCCGAACGACGGATAGTCGGGCACGAGGCAGACGAAGCCACGTTCGGCGAGCTCGTGGGCGTAGTGGAGATCGGGCAGACCGCCGAGGCCGGCCGGCTCATCCTTGCCGACGTTGTTTGTCTGATGGAGGCAGAGCATCGCGGCAGCCGGGGTGGCGGCCGCAATGCCGTGCGGCACGAGGAGCCAGGCCGGCACCCGGTCGCCGGGCTCGGGGGTGTAGTGCACCTTGCGGCGGAGATAGCGCGCGGTGCGCTCCTCGGCGACGGTCTCGACCGCGAGCGCCACGCGGCGCTCGGGGCCGGGCAGCGTGCCCATCACCAGCTCCATGCGCCGGCGGATGTCGGGAATCTGCCGACGCCACTCCGCCGCCGACTCGGCCCGCGGCGGGCGTGCCCGATCGGCGTCTTGCGCCTGGGCCGCTGATGCCACCAGGAGCAGAAGCAGGAGCATCACCGGAAGTCGAGCGACGCAGCGCGGCATGGCGATTTCCCTTCCGGCTCCCCTCGCGTTCCCGACGGCGGCACCCGTCACGCCGCGGATCGGCTCCCGCCGGGCCGCCAGCAGGCTGTGGAAAAACAGCCTGCGGCACCTCACGGATGAGGTGCCGGGAGCGCAGCGCTCGCGAAAACCACAGGTTCTCAATTGGCCAAAGGCCATGGATGGACTTTGGCCACGGACTACTAGACTACCCCCCGGTCCCGCGGACGGCACCCCCCGCCATCGGCCCGGACCGGCCCCGAGGACGCGCCACCGATGACTGACGACGCCGGAAAGTCGAGAAAGCCCGCGCCGCGGAATGGGGCCGACGACGAGACGGGCCGCGACGACAAGCGCACCAAGGCGCTGCAGCCGTTCGGCACGGTTTGGGCCGGCCGCCAGCGAGTCGATCCGGTGTTCGAACGTGACACCGAGATGGCGAAGATCGCCCGGCAGATCACCTCGACCGGCCGGTCGTTCGTGGTCGTCGGCCGCGCCGGTGTCGGCAAGACGGCGATCCTCCGCGGGGTGATCCACGGGTTGGCCGCGCTCCCCGCCGACCGGGCGTGGCGCGTCGTCCAGACGTCAGCCAATGGACTGATCGCCGGCAAGATGTTCCTCGGCGAGTGGCAGGGCCACGTCGAGAAGCTGCTCGCGGCCGCCGAACGGCGGCGGCGCGCGGCGATCTGGCTGACCGACCTCGTGCAGGGGCTGAAGACCGGCCGCTCCTCCGGCGGCGACACGAGCGTCCTCGACTTCATGGCCAGCGCCATCGAGCAGGGGAGGGTGATCGTCTTCGGGGAGGCAACGCCGGAGGCCTTCGAGTCGGGCTTCGCCCGGCACCCGCGCCTCTCGCGCCTCTTCGACCAGATCCGGGTCGAGCCACAGCCCGCCGAGGTCGTCGGCCGCATCGTGGCCGCGGTCGCCGCGCAGCGGCTGAGCCGGGCACCGGTGCCGGGCGGTGCCACACTCACGTGGCAGCCGGCGGCGATCGAGCGCTGCGTGCAGCTCGGGCAGGCATTTTTTCCGGCGCAGTGCCCGCCGTCGGGCGCGGCGCGGCTCGTCGAAGCGGTGCTCGAGGAAGAACCGGTCGCGAAGCTCGTCGCCCAGCCGCGCGACGCCGATGACGGGAGCCGGGTGATCCCGATCCCGCCGACGGCCGTGGTCGAGGCGCTCGTGCGTCTCACCGGCGCCCCGCGCGTGATGCTCGACGACGCCCTGCCGCTGGCGATGGCCGACGTGCGCCGGTTCTTCGAGAACCGGATCGTGGGCCAGCGCCAGGCGCTCGACACCGTCGTCGACCTCGTGGCCACGATCAAGGCCGGGCTTTCCGACCCGGCGCGGCCCGCCGGCGTGCTCCTCTTCGTCGGCCCGACGGGGGTGGGCAAGACGGAGTTGGCGCGGACGCTCGCCGAGTTCGTCTTCGGTCATGCCGACCGCCTCATCCGCCTCGACATGTCGGAATACGCGCGGCCCGACGCGGTCCCGGCCCTGCTCGGCTGGTCGCACGAGGCGGAGCGCGGCTCGGCGCACGGTCTCCTCGACCGGGTGCACCAGCAGCCCTTCTCCGTCGTCCTCCTCGACGAGATCGAGAAGGCCCACGACACGGTCTTCGACCTGCTGCTGCAGCTCTTCGACGCCGGCCGGCTGACGCGCACCAGCGGCGAGACGGTCAATTTCACGCAGACGGTCATCATCCTCACGAGCAACCTCGGCGCCGGAGCGCCGCCGGCGGCGGAGTTCGGCTTCCGCCCCGGCGAACCGCCGTCGGCCGAGGAACTGGTCCGCGGGGCGGTCCAGCAGTTCTTCCGGCCGGAGCTCGTCAACCGCATCGGCCGGATCGTCGTCTTCGAGCCCCTCTCCAAGGCCGACGTGCGCACCATCGCCCAGCGTGAACTGGGGCAGGTGCTGCTCCGCAGCGGGATCGTGCGCCGCCGCCTCCAGGTCGATGTCGACCGGGGGGTGGTCGATCTCCTCGCCGAGGCGGGCTACGACCCGCGGATGGGAGCGCGGCCGCTGAAGCGCGCTGTCGATCGGCTCGTGGTCGGCCCGCTAGCCCACGTGCTCGCCGAGACGGGGGGCACGCGCGTGCCGACGCTCGTGCACCTGCGGCCGCTCGGCGACCGTGTCCGGGTCGAGGCGATCCACGACGATCGTTCGCGCCGCCAGGAGGATCTGCCGCACGTCGCCGCCCCGTTCGACGGGCGCACGCGCGAGGCGACCCCCGAGGCGCTCCGCGGCTGGGTGGAGGAGCTCCGTGAGGCGGTCGACGAGGCGCTCGCCGCCGCCGCCGGCCGGGAGGTGAACGAGCGGCGCTCGGCGATCGTGGCGGCGACCGCCGCAGCGACGTTCTGGGACGAACCGGCCACCGCCCGTGAGCACCTCGCGGAGCTCTACCGGCTCGAGCGGGTCGCCGAGGCGCTCGCCGCCTGCAGCACCGAGGCGTGGCGCATCGAGGAGGCCACCCGCCGGCTCGACCGGCGCACCGCCGCCAGCCGCGGCGCGGCGCTGGCGCGCGACATCGATCGCTGCCACCGGCAGGCCTCGATCCTCCGGTTCGCCGTCCTCTGCGACGTGGCGCTGCGGCGCCGCGATGCCTTCGTGGTCTACGAGACGCGCGACCCGGCCGGCGGGCCGCACGTCGGCCAGTTGGCCGAGTGCCACGGCGCCTGGGCCGACCGCCTCGGCTACGAGGTGCTGCGGATCCACGAGGAGGCGGGGGACGGCGCCGTCGGCCCGGTCGCGCAGGTCGTCCTCCAGATCAACGGCGCCGCCGTGGCCGGCATGCTCGAGGCGGAGGACGGGTTCCACGAGTTCGCCGACGGCCGGTCGGCCAGCCGCCTCGTCAAGGTCACGGTGATGCCGGCGGTGCCGGAGGACGATGGCGACGTGACCACCGAAGTCGGCGAACCGGGCCGCGATGCCGCTGGGGCGATCGTGCCGGTCCGCGCCACCCACCGGCCGTCGGGCCGGACGGTCGCGATCCGCAGCCGGCAGCCACGCGCCGATGCCGTGAACCAGGCGCGCGAACTGCTCGCCGCGGAGATGGCCCGCCAACGGACGCTCGTGGCCGCCGCTCCCCACCCGGCGATCGTCCGCCGCTGGTGGCTGGGCGACAATCCGGATGTCCGTGACCCGCGCACCGGCGTGACGGTGCCCCGCCTCAAGGAGGTGCAAAACGGCCAGATCGAACCGTTTCTCCTCGCCTTTCTGGAGCGGCAGCCGCCGGCCGCGCGTCTCCCGTGAGCAGCGGCCCCGGGCGGCGTGGTTCCGGGCCGGCGTTCAGGGCCGGTCGACGGGGCGCGCCGCCTGCTCCACCGCGCGGCGCACCGCCTCGAGGCGGGCGGGGTCGGTCGGCTTCGTGCCGTCGGCCTCGACGACATGGAAGGCGTCGACCACCTGATCGAGGACCGTGCCGATCTTCGCCGACCGCACCGACACGCCGGCCTCGAACAACGCCCTCGCGATGGCGTAGAGCAGCCCCGGACGGTCGTGCGCGAAGACCTCGACGATCGTCGATTCGGCGGAACTGGCGGCGTCGATCACCACGCGCACCGGCAAGCCCGCCGCCGGCCGCGGGGCGAACGGATTCCAGACGCGCGCGAAGGCCGGGGCAGTGTCGGCCCGCACCGCCTGGCGGAGCGCGGCGGCGATGTCGGCGAGGCGGTCGCCCGGGGGCTCACCGGCGGCGTCTGGCCGGGCATGATCGGGCCCCGCATGATCGGGCCCCAGATGGTCGGGCCCCAGATGGTCGGGCCCCAGATGGTCGGGATCGTGGACGACGAAGCGGTCGATGACGAGGCCCCCGGCGAGGGTGTGGATCTCGGCGGCGAGGATCTCGAGACGCTGGCTCGTGAGCCCGCCGGTGAGGCGGTGGAAGATGCCGGGCGCCGCATCTTCGCGCGTCGCCACCGTGATCACGAGGGTCCTCGTGCCGGCGTCCCACTCCTGATGGACGTGCACCCCCTGCGCCGGCAAGCGCACGAGCTGGTTGAGCTCGCGGAGGATCCGCGGTGCCGTCGTGTCGCCGAGATAGGAGAGGGGCAGGTCACGGGCCAGCCGCCGCACGTCGGCGGGGTGGTCACCCGCCGCGAGCAAGGCATCGAGTTCGCGCCGGTGCCGTTCCGCCCCGAGGCTCGGCCCCTCGCCGTCGAGGTGGGCAAGCGTGCGCTGGTAGAGGTCGCCGAGCAGATCGGCCTTCCAGTGCGTCCAGGTGCCAGGCCCGACGGCGGCGACGTCGGCGGCGGTGAGGAGGGAGAGCATCCGCAGCACCTCGGGGGAGCCGACGTCCCGGGCGAAGGCGACGACGATGCTCGGGTCGCCGGCATCGCGGCGGAAGGCGAGCTGGGCCATCGCCAGGTGACGGAGGACGAGGAACTCGACGAGGCGCGCCTCCTCGTCTGCCAGCCCGAGGCGCCGCGCGGTGGCGAGGGCGATCCTGCCGCCGACCTCGCTGTGGTCCTCGATGAACCCCTTGCCGAGGTCATGGATCAGGAGGGCGAGGAGCAGCGGCCGCAGCCGGCGCGTGCCGCGCCAGGCACTGCCCAGCCAGCCCGGTTCCCCGCCGAGGCGCACCACCTCCTCGACGGCGCGGATGCAATGCTCGTCGACGGTGTACTTGTGGTAGTTGTTGAACTGGAGCAGGTCGCGGGCGTGGGCGAAGGCCGGCACGATCCGTTCGAGCAGACCGACATCGTGGAGGCGCCGCAGCGCCGTCGCGAGCCCCGCCGGGGCGTCGAACAGGGCGAGGAACCGCCGCCGTGTCTCCTCGTCGAGCGGCGCCGTCGCTGTGTCGTCCGGCGCTGTTTCACCTGGCGCTGTTTCACCTGGCGCTGTTTCACCTGGCGCTGTTTCACCTGGCGCCATCGGCGCTGGGCCCGCCTCGGTCCGCACCCTGTCCCAGGTCTGCGGTTCGATCGGCAGGTGGTAGACGGTCGCCAATTCCACCAGACGGCAGACCACCGCCGGTTGGCCGGCGGCCGCCAGCCCCTCGGCCGTGAGCCCGACGTCGAGCGGGCCGACACGGTAGATCCGATCGACGCGGTGCCCGAGCACCCCCTTCACCGCCCGCGCGGCGGAACCCGGTCGATCGACCCGGGCCGCGAGCGCCTCGACGATGCGGGCCACTCCGCGGGTGTGGCGGAAGTAATCGCGCATGAAGCGCTCCACGCCGAGCTCGCCGCCGCGGCGCTCGATGCCGCGTGCCGTGGCGAGCCGGGCCTGCTCGTCGCGCGTGAGGTCGTCGGCCGCCCGCCCCGCGGCGAGGTGGAGATCGATGCGTACCCCGATGAGGAACTCGGCCGCGTCGCGCAGGGTCGCAGCATCGCGCCGGGAGAGAGCCGCCAGCCCCACCAGGTCGTCGAGGCTGGTGGTGCCGTGGAGCACGAACCCGAGCCATCCGACCATCTGCACGTCACGGAGCCCGCCGGGGGAGCGCTTCACGTTGGGCTCGAGGAGCGACACCGTGTGGCCGAACGTGTCGCGCTCCTTCCCCCGCGAGGCGAGGAGCATCCGCCCGATGCGGCGCCGCGACCGGCGCGCGAGGGCCGACAACCCGTCGGCGAGCGCGGCGAGCCGATCCTCCCGTCCGGCGAGCAGCCGGGCATCGACGGCGGCGGTGAAGATCGTGGCGTCGCCGGCCGCCATCCGCCGTGCCTGGGTCACGGTGCGGACGCTCTGCCCCACCTGGAGACCGGCGTCGAACAGGTCCTGCACGAGCCGGCGCGTCGCCGCCGTGACCGGCGGCCCGGCGGCGGCATCGTGGAGCAGGAGGAGATCGACGTCGGAAAACGGCGCGATCTCCCCGCGCCCATAGCCGCCGAGCGCCACGAGCGTCGCCTGACGGCCGACCTCCGGCGGCGACTCGGCGAGGATCGCCTCCCAGACGCCGCGGACGATTTCATCGAGGCGCTCGGCAGCCAGACCGGCCGTCGGCACTCCGGGGCTGCCGGCGGCTCGTTGGTCGGCCGTCTGCTGCCGCAGCGCGCGGACCGCGGCGGCGGCCCGCACCACCCCGTCGTGGAAGCCGGGAGGCACCGCGGGGGGCGGTTCGGCCGATCGACCGTCGGGTGAGCCGTTCACGTCGTGCCACCCACGAAAAAGCCGGCTGGGGAGTGCGGGGCCTGAAGCGGGGGTCTCACCCGGCGGGATGCCAGGGATCGTCCGCCACACCGGCGGCCTGGTTGGCGAACCGCGCCAGGACGAACAGCAGGTCACCGAGGCGATTGAGGTATTCGATGGCATTGGCGGGGATCGCCGTGCCGGGCTGGGCGGCGAGTTTCACCACCCGGCGCTCGGCCCGCCGGCAGACCGTGCGGGCGACGTGGATGGTCGCCGCCAGGGGGGTGCCCGTGGGGAGGATGAACGACGAAAGAGGCGGCAGCCGCTCCTCGTGACGATCGATCTCCCGTTCCAGCGCCGCCACGTGCTGCGGGCCGATCCGTTCGGCGGCCGCATCCGGCGTGGCGAGCTGGGCCCCGAGATCGAAGAGCTCTCCCTGGATCCGGCGGAGCAGCGGATCGAAGTCGGTGGCAGCGGCGAGGGTGCGGACCAACCCCAGATGGCTGTTGAGTTCGTCGACGGTGCCGAACGCCTCGATCCGCGCATGGTCCTTGCGAACCCGGGGACCGCCGAACAGGCCCGTCTCCCCCGCGTCACCCGTCTTCGTGTAGATCTTCATCGGCTGCCTGCTCCCTGGCTCCGGTGCCCGGTCGACCCGCCAGGGTCGCCTCGTCTGCTGCGGTATACTCCGCTCCATGAACAAATCCGACAACCAGAGCCCCGGGCACGCGCCCGCCGCGGTCTCGCGCGGGGTCGACGCAATCCGCTCCCGTCTGGGACTCGTGCTCGCGGGAGCGGCCGTGACGGGCAGCCTCTGGGCTGGGGTGTCAGCGGGACCCGCGGCCGAACGATCCATGCTCGAAGGCCGGTATTTCTCCGCGCCCGAGCGGGTGACCGACGGCCTCACGAAGGCAGGGGAGGGCTACTTTGCCCCCGACATGCGCTCGATCTGCTACCAGGGGGTGCCCACCGGCTATCCCTTTTATCAGATCTACGTCCAACCCTTCGCCGACACCGCCCTCCGCCCGACCGCGCCGCTGCGCGTGAGCACCGGCCGCGGCCGCACCACCTGCAGTTGGTTCTTTCCCGACGGCAAGCGGTTGCTGTTCGCATCGAGCCACCTCGATCCGGCGATCGATGCGACCGAAGCGGCCGCCCGACAGCAGGCGGAGGAAGACGCCAAGACCGGCCGGCGCCGGCGTTACCAGTGGGACTTCGATCCCTGGTCGGAGATCTTCACGGTCGCCGCCGACGGCACCGGCCTCGTGCGCCTGACCGATTCCCCCGGGTACGACGCCGAGTGCTCCACGTCGCCCGATGGCCGCACGATCGTCTTCGTCAGCGACCGTGACGGCGACCCCGACGTCTATCTGATGGATGCCGACGGCAAGAACGTCCGCCAGCTCACCGACGCCCCGGGCTACGACGGCGGGCCCTTCTTCTCCCCCGACGGCAGGTGGATCTGCTACCGCACCGATCGGCTGGAGAAGGACATGCTCCAGATCCACGTCATGCGGGCCGACGGCTCGGGCGACGTGGCGGTGACCTCCGGCAACGGCGTGCACTGGGCGCCGTATTGGCATCCCACGAAGCCGTGGCTCATCTGGACCGGTGCCGACCACTCCGACCCGAACCGGCGCCCGAACTACGATCTCTGGATCGCCCGCTACGAGGCCGGGGGCAATGGGGCTAGCGGCAATGGGGCTAGCGGCAATGGGGGAAGGGCCGACGCCCCGTTCCGCACCGGGCCGCCGCTGCGGCTCACCGACCATGAAGGAGCCGATGTCCTGCCGGTGTTTTCCCCCGACGGTCTCCTGCTGATGTGGACCGCCAGCCGCGATGAACCCGCGCCCGGCAGCCCTCCCGGCCGCCCGAGCGCGAGCCAATTGTGGGTGGCACGCCCCGACAGCGCCGCCATCGAGCGCGACTTGCCGGCGGTCGGGGCTCAGGGAGCGCGGCCATGAACGCTCCCGCGCGCTCGATCGCCATGGTGGGCGGTGGGCAGATGGCGCTGGCCCTGACGGAGGGTTTCTGCAGGGCGGGCCTCGTCGCCCCTGCCGACATCGTCGTCTACGATCCGGCCCCGTCGGCCTGCGAGCGCCTGGCGAGCCGCGTGCCCGGAGTGCGCTTCGCCACCACCACCGCCGCGGCGGTCGAGCGGGCCGGGATCGTGTTCCTTGCCGTGAAGCCGCAGCAGGCAGCCGATGCCTGCCGGGCGTGTGCCGGCTCTCTTGCCGCCGATGCCACCGTGGTGTCGATCGTGGCGGGGATCCCGATCGCGACCCTGGCACACTGGCTGGGAACCGAGCGCGTGATCCGCGTCATGCCCAACACACCGTGCCTCGTGGGGCAGGGGGTGGCGGCGATCAGCCGCGGCCCCGGAGTGCCCGATTCCGCCCTCGAGCGTGCCCAGGCACTCCTGGCGACCGTGGGAAGCGTGCACCCGGTCGATGAGCATCTGCTCGACGCCGTCACCGGCCTGTCGGGGTCGGGACCGGGCTTCGTGGCGCTCGTGGTCGAGGCGCTGGCCGACGGCGGCGTGAAAGCGGGGCTGCCGCGGGCGCTCGCGCTGGCTTTGGCGGTGCGCACGGTCGCCGGGACCGGCATGCTCATCGAGCAGACCGGCGATCATCCTGCCGCGGTCCGCGACCGCGTGGCGAGCCCCGGTGGCACCACCATCGCCGGGTTGGCGGTCCTCGAGCAGCGCGCCACACGGGGAGCGCTCATCGACGCGGTCGTGGCCGCGGCGAACCGGGCCGAGGAAATGGGACGCGGCCCGGGTTGATCTGGCCGGGTCCGCTCGGGCTGGGTTGGCCGGGGCTGGGTTGGACGGGGCTGGGTTGGACGGGGCCAGTCGATCACCGGCCGCTGCGACCCGCGGTGGCGACGGTCACTTCTTCTTGGCACCGGCCTTGCGGCCCGCCTTCTTGCCGCCGGCAGCCTTCGCCTTCGCGGCTGCTTTCTTGGCGACCTTTTTCTTCGCGCCACCCCCCTTTCCGAAGACCGACGCCCAACCCTCTGAATACTTTGCGTTGCTACCCACTCGGATCACCGACATCAGATGGTCTCCACGGGAAGGATCGGGACGCCGCGTCAAGGCCCGCACGGGCAAGGCATCCGCTCCGGCGAGCAGCGGTCGCGTCCACCTGCCGAGTTGGTAGCGGTCCCGCCGGGCAGATGTCAAGCAGACCCGGTCGCGCCATCCGCCACGATCTCGAGCCACACCCGGCCGACCGCCTCCGGCAGGTCGATGCGCCCGTGGCGGGCCGGGTTCCCGACCACCCGTCCGACGACGGCCGACGTGAGCCGCAGTTCATTCCGTGCCGCGATCAGTTGGGTGATGTCGTGCCTCTGGCACGCCGGAGGCTCATGCTCCTGGCTCGCCGGAGGCTCATGCTCCTGGCTCGCCGGAGGCTCATGCTCCTGGCTCGCCGGAGGCTCATGCTCCTGGCTCGCCGGAGGCTCGACCGCGAGGGGGATGCCGTTGAGGACCACCGCGACGGCGTCACCCGCAACAACCAGCACGACCCGCGGGCCGGCCGCTGGGTGCGCCCCCCGTCCCTGGTCGCCGAGGCCCGCCGGTCGCCCGAACCGACGCACCCACACCGGCCGTGCCGGGTCGAGGGGTGGCTCCCACGCGGCCGACAGGCTGATGCGGTGGGGATTGTCGGCCATGATGGTGGCTTCCGGAGTGGGCAAGCACGGTCGTCACGCCTGCCACGGCAGGCTCTCGTGGCAGGCTGTCGCCAAACAGCCCGCTGCCCCCCAAGGATGAGGTGCGGCAGGTTGTTTATCCACAGCCTGCTATCCTGCACCGCGGTACGACCTCCGCAGGGACCCACCAGGTGAAGCCGGGTTTCGACCCCACCGCCGAACGCGCGCTGGCGCTCAACCTCGACTCGAGCGTCTACGGCACATTCGCGGAAATCGGCGCCGGGCAGGAGGTGGCGCGCTGGTTCTTCGCGGCCGGCGGGGCGTCTGGAACGGTCGCCAAGACGATGTCGGCCTACGACATGACCGTCAGCGACTGCATCTACGGGAAGGCGACCCGCTATGTGTCGCAGGAGCGGGTCGGGGAGATGCTCGATCACGAGTATCCGCTGCTCGTGGAGCGACTGGGGGCGACACGCGGCGACCGGACGCGGTTCTTCGTGTTCGCCGACACGGCCGCAGCGCGCGCCTACGGCGGCACCGGTGAGTGCCACGCCTGGTTGGGCCTGCGCTTTCAGCATGCCTGCGGTGCCGAGCCGAGCGACATCCTCCTCCATACCCGGCTCCTCGACGCCACCGCCGTGGCCCAGCAGGACGCGCTCGGCCGCCTCGGCGTGAACCTCGTCCATGCCGCCTTCAACCGTTTCGAGGCGCCACTCGCCCTGCTCGGCGAGCTCCTCGACGACATCGGACGGGCGCGACTCGAGATCGACTGGGTGAACGTCTCGGGCCCGGCGTTCGCCGGTGCCGACAACCGGCTGCTCTGCCTGGAACTGGTGCGGTCGGGCAGCACGCCGGCGATGCTCTTCGACACCGCCGGTGATCCGGTGCTGGCGGCGGAGGCGATCCGCCACTGCCGCGTGCTGGTGGAGCGCGGGCGTTTCGCCCCGGTCACACGCCTCAATCTCGAACTCCTCGACCGGGCCCGCCCGGCGTTCGCCGCCGATGCCCCTCCGGGAGAACAGGGCAAGCCGCCGCTGGAGGTGATGGAGATCACGATGCGGAACCTGCGCGACGGCGCATCGGCCGATGGCAGCGATTTCCGCGACCGCATCGACCTCCTCGCCGGGATCGGCAAGGCAGTGCTGGTGAGCGATCTGGGCCCGTTCCACCGACTCGCCGGCTACCTGGCAGCCCGCAAGGTGACGCAGGCGGGGATGGTGATCGGTGCACCGCTGCTGCAGGATCTGTTCGACCAACGGCACTACGACGACCTACCGGGCGGGATCCTCGAGGCCTTTGGCCGGCTCTTCACCCAGGGGCTGCGGCTCTATGTCCACCCTGCCCGCGATGGCGCGGGGGGCGTGGTGACCGCCGCCACGGTCCCGCTGCCGCCGCACCTTGACCACCTGCGCCGGCATCTGCTCGAAAACGACCTCCTCCACCCGCTCGATTGCCCCGCCGAGGCGCTCTCGAGCCACGGGAGCGACGAGGTCCGCACACGGATCGCCGCCGGAGATCCATCATGGCGGGATCTGGTGACGGCGGATGTGGCGGCGATCATGGTCGAACGGGGATATTTCGGCGCCGCCACGGTCCGTTGAATCGCCGGGCGACAGCTGAATCGCATCGCGACAGCCCCTCCCGGCGCCGGCGACCGGCTGCTTGCCCGCCGGGGGCTGGGGCGGCTAGATTTCTTTCGTTCCCGGCGGCATCGCCATGACGGTGCCTTCTCATTCCAGCTTCCAGGAGTCAGCCGCGATGGGCCAGCACGCTCTCGAGTTCACCGACACCAACTTCCAGCAAGAGGTGCTCCAATCGGCCGTCCCGGTGCTGGTCGACTTCTGGGCACCGTGGTGCGGTCCGTGCCGGATGATCGGCCCGGTGATCGAGGAATTGGCCGCGGAGAATGCCGGCAGCGTGAAGGTGGGCAAGGTCAACGTCGACGACAACTCGCAGGTCGCGATGGCCTACAACGTGTCGAGCATTCCCACGCTGATGGTGTTCAAGTCGGGCAAGCTGGTGCAGCAGATGATGGGGGTGCAGCCCAAGGCGCGGCTCCAGCAGGTGCTCGACGAAGCAAAGTCTGCCTGACGGCCGGGAGAATAAATCGGCCTGAGTTGTCGTTCAGGACGGTCAGGAGAAGACCTCGGCGCCGGAACCCGCCGCGCTGCCGACCAATTCGCCGTCGAGCGGCGGCAACGGCGGGGAAGCCGTGTGCCTGGGTTGGGGGCGCCGGGGTTGGGGGAGGGGGTGTGGAAGGCGGGTGAGACGTTCGAGCGCCGCATCGCTCACGAACCCCGCCAGCGAACCCTGAAGCCCCGGCTGGCGGAGTTTTTCCACCGCCTTGGCCTCGATCTGCCGGACCCGCTCCCGGGTGACGCTGAAGATCGTGCCGACCTCCTCGAGGGTGTAGGCGTAGCCGTCGGCGAGGCCGAACCGCAGACGGATGATCTCCCGCTCGCGGTAGCTGAGGCCCGCGAGCGCTTCGCCGATCGAATGGCGGAGTGCCTGCTGGTTGGCGTTCCGCAGCGGATCCTCCTCGCGCGGATCCTTGAGGAAGTCGGCATGCCCTGCGTCGTCGTCGTCCGACAGCGGCTGGTCGAGCGACACCGGCTGCCGCGACATCCGCCACACGCAGGTGGCTTCCTCCACCGACATGCCGGCAGCCTCCGCCAACTCGGCCACCGTCGCCTCCCGGCCGTGCTGCTGGCGGAAGGTGCGCGCGACCGTGCGCAGCTTGGTCATCGTGTCGATCATGTGCACCGGCACGCGGATCGTCCGGCTCTGGTCGGCGATCGCCCGGGTGATCGCCTGGCGGCTCCACCACGTGGCGTAGGTCGAGAACTTGAAGCCCCGCGCGTGCTCGAATTTGTCCACGGCGCGCATCAAACCCGAGTTGCCCTCCTGGATGAGATCGAGGAACGAGAGCCCACGGTTGCGGTAGCGCTTCGCGATCGAGACCACGAGCCTGAGGTTGCCCGCCGCGAGATCCCGCTTGGCGGCGTCGTACTCGCGCTGCAGGTGGTCGAGCCGCACGAGGCGACGGGCCAACGTGTGGCGGCTCTCGCGGGCGAGGAACAGGAGCTGACGCCGCTCCAGGTCGGCCGCCGGCGACTCGCCGCGGAGTTGCTCGGTGCGGGCCGCGAGCTGCCGCAGTTCACGGAGGAGCGGATAGAGCTTCTGAATCCGCAGGTGCATCTCCTCGACCAAGCGGACCGCCTTGGCCCGTTGCCGCAGCAGACGACGCCAGGCGGCGCGACGGACAGTCTGCGGAGCGGAGCGTGACAACGCCAGCCGGAAGAGACGGTCCTTCTCCCGTTCGATGCGATGGAGTGTCTCGAGATTCGGACCGAGACGCTTCAGCGCCCGGCGTTTCTCGGCCGTGTCGGTGACCGAGACCTCGATCGTGCGGTCGAGGCGGACGGTGCCGGCGTGGATGCGCTCGAGCAGCCGCACCGCCCCCGACAACACCATGTCGTTGCCGAGCAGGGTGGCGCGGAACTGCCGCCGCCAGGATTCGATCCGGCGGGCGTTGGAGACCTCCGTGTCGCGGTTGAGCAGAGGGATGCCACCCATCTGCAGGAGGTAGAGACGGACCGGATCGTCGATGGCGGCAGCACGCCGGGGGGCCGTCCGCGGGGCCTTGCGGAGCGGAATCGGGGGGGCGGACGACGGGGGAAGGCTGGCCCGGCTCATCGATGACTCCACGGAGGGTCGGCGACCACTGCGGTCACTCGCTCCCGGGAAACACGCAACCCCGGTGCCAAGCTGTGCCGTGCCACCCCGGAATTCCGTCCCGGGGGCTGGAATGGCCGCGTGAAGGGGCGCGGTGACGGCTTCGGGAGGGGGGTGGCCGGACCGCCCCGCGTCGCCCGCCGACGACGATCCGGGTGACGCGTCGCCCCAGGAAGACGCGGAGACGGGGAAATCGGCCTCGCCGCGCCCGTGGGGGCCAGGGCTATACTCCGACCCGGCCGTGGGTGAACAGCCCCGGCCGTGACCCAGATTCCCGTCTCCACCCAGGGTGACGCATGACGCTGATCCTGCTGGCCATCGTCGGTGTGGTTTTCCTGCTGGGTGCCATCGCCCTGGGGATCGGTCACAAAGGCTGGAACTGGGGCACCGTGGCCGCCGGATGGCTCGTGCTCTTGTCGGCGCTGGGGGCGTTTTTCCTCATCGCCATGCTCGGCCAGCGCGAGCGGTCCTGGCGGGGAATCATCAAGACCTATGAAACCAACATCGCCCGCGAGCGCGACGCGCTGGTGGCGTCAGGCGGGGCGACCCTGCGCCCCGACTCCTCGCAAAAATCACTCGCCGCGCTCGGCCAGGAGCGCGCCCGCTGGCAGCGGGTGAGGGAGCGGATCAACACCTGGCGCGGTCGGCACTGGGACAACGCCGCGTTCACGCCGCCGGCACAGGGGCAGCCGGCCAGCCTGTCGATCGAGGGACTGGAGAGCACCACGCTCAATCCGGGGGCCGAACTCTACCTCTTCGACCGCCGGCCGGTGGAGGAGGGGGGCCGTTACCTGGGGGCGTTTCGGGTCGATGCCGTGGATCGGAACCTGCTCTCGATCTCGCCGCTCTCCGCTCCGGACGCCGCCGACGCGAAGCTTTGGGCAGAACCGCGCGACGCGGTGGATGTCTACGAGACGCTCCCGGTCGATCGGGGGCTCGCCTTCTCGCGCACGCTCATGCCCGCCGGAGCGGATGGGGGTGGCGAAGGTGCCGGAGCGGCTCCAACCGATCCGGGCACCGGTGTGATGCCCGGTCAGCGGCGCATCGACCCCGAGGCGATGCTCAAGCATCTCGAGGAACGGCTCGAGCAGGTGAGGCTCCATGACCGGCCCCTCGGTGCCGGTTCGTCCGGGACCGGGGACGGCGAACCGGGAGCCACGCCCGGGGCAGGGGATGGCACGCCGCCGCCGGCGGATGGCGCCGACACACCTGTCGCTGCCGGCGGAGAGGCCGGAGAGGCCGGCGCCGTTCCCGCGCCGGAAGTCGCCGAGCCGTCTGTCGCCGTTGCCGATCCGCACCAATCGCCCGAGCCGCCGCGGGGGGTGCGCTGGGCGAAGGTCACGCTCAAGGCCGACCACCAATACACCTGGCCCGACGGCACGTCGTCACAGTTTCGCAAAGGGGAGACGATCCCCGCATTTCCCGCCGACCAGCTCGCGGCCCTGCGCGACAGCGGAGCGGACTTCACGTCGGCCTGGGTGATTCCGCCGGGGCTCTACTGGGCGACGGTCACGTTCACGCAGAGCCACACCTTTCCACGCCCGCAGGGCACTCCACTCGAGTTCCCCGTCGGGGCCAGCGCCGAGTTCGATCTGGAGACCGCCCGCAGCCTCGTCGCCCAGGGGGTGGCCACCATGGGGCAGGTCATCTACCGGCGGCCGCTCGCCGACGGCTACACGGCGCTGCGGGGTGCCGGCACCTTCGATGCCGCCGGGGCCCAGCTGCCGGTGTCGGCTCGTGGGATGGTGGTGATCCGTCAGATCCTCCGCGACGACATCGCATCGATCCGTTCGATGACCGAGCAGTTGGGGCAGGCACGTACCAACGCCGCGAACGAACTCGAACTCCGCCGCCGGGAACTCGCCGATCTCGAGGCCGATCAGACGGAGTGGAAAGCCGACGTCGAGGCCGCACAGCGGGTGGCAGACGCGTTTTCCGGCCGCACCGCAGCCGCCGGCCGGGAGTTGACCGAGGCCGAGGAGACGATCGTCGCCCTCGGACAGGAACTGACTGCCGCCAGTCGCGAACTCACCAACACCATCGACCAGGCCGCCCCGCCGCCCGTGGTGCCGGCCGTGCCCGCGCGCTGACAACCGGTGGACGCGGTCGATCCAGGACCGGGTGGCCCGGTCCCAAAGCCGGGCTGGCCCTCTGGCCGCCGACGACGCGATGGTTTTGCCCGGGGAAAAAACCGACGGGGGGGGACTTTTGCCGCGGCCGGCTAAACTGTCCGTTGGGCACATGGCCACGCCTGCCGTGGTCTGCAGTACCGATCCACACCCGGGGACAGGGCCTTCCATGGCTTCCACCTCCACGCACACCCCGTCCACACTGCCGGGCAACAAGGCCCGCCTCCGCAAGGCGGTCCACCACCATCGCCTCGCCAGCAAGCGCGGCATGCTGGAGCGGATGTTCACGCTGTGGTTCCGTGGGTTCGTCTACAACCAGATCTGGGAGGATCCACGGGTCGATGCCGAGGCGCTCGGGCTCGGGCCCCATTCGCGTCTGCTGACGATCTCGAGCGGCGGCTGCAACGTCCTCAACTATCTGGTCCACCGGCCCGCCAAGATCGTCGCCGTCGATCTCAACGCCAACCACATGTCGCTCCTGCGGCTGAAACTGGCTGCCCTGCGGCACCTGCCGGACTACGAGGCGTTCTACAACTTCTTCGGCCACGGCCAGCACCGCGACAACGTCGCCAATTATCACCGCTACCTCCGGGATCACCTCGACCCGCTCACCCGCTCGTTCTGGGAGACGAGTGATTGGCCAGGGCGGACGATCGGGCCGAAGCGGATCGGGTACTTCCAGCGCGGCCTCTACAACCAGGCGAAGCTCGGCCAGTTCTTCCGCGTGGTGCACGGCATCGCCCGGACGATCCGCCGGGATCCATCTCGGCTGCTCACGGCGCGGAGCCGGGCCGATCAGGAACGGATCTTCGACGAGGTCTTCGATCCGCTGTTCCGGAACAAGCTGATCCGCTGGCTGGGCAGGCAACCGGTTGCCGTCTACAGCCTCGGCATCCCCCCGAGCCAGCACGAGGCGATGCTGCGCGAGAGCGGCAACGACGGTGCGAAGCTGTTCGACACCTACCACGAACGGGTCCGTCGCCTCGCCTGCGGATTCCCGTTGGAAGACAACTACTTCGCCTGGCAGGCGTTCGGGCGACGGTACGACCACGAGCAGCGCAAGGCCATTCCCGACTACCTCAAGGAGGAGAACTACCAGACCCTCCGCGAGATGGTTGATCGGGTCGAGACCCACGTCGCTTCCCTGACCGACTACCTGGGGGCCGCTGCCCCCGGCAGCCTCAACGGATTCATCCTGCTCGACAGCCAGGACTGGATGCCGCCTCCGGTGATCGATGAGCTGTGGGGCGAGATCGCCCGGGTCGGTGCACCCGACACGAGGGTCATCTTCCGCACGGCCGGGGAACTCTCTCCGGTGGAGAGCGCCCTGTCGCCGGAGGTGGCCGCCCGGTTTCGCTACCGTCCGGAGCAGTCGCGGGAACTGCATCGGGCCGATCGCTCGGCCATCTACGGCATGTTCCACCTCTACGAGAGGGTGCCCGGAGACGCGGGAACTCCATGACGAAGTCGGCCGCGACCGGAGAGGGCGCCGCAGCCGAGCCCGCAGCGAACGACCAGGCCGCGGCGATGGACCGGATGTATCGCATCACGCGGCACATCTACGACTTCACCCGGCGCTACTATCTGCTCGGACGCGACAGGATGCTCGCCCAGGTGCCCACGGGCCGCGACACCGCCACTCTGGAGGTGGGCTGCGGCACGGCCCGCAACCTCATCCGCCTGGCACGGCGGCCGGAACCTGGGCGGCTCTATGGGCTCGATGCCTCCCAGGAGATGCTCGACACCGCCGCCGCGAGCATCGCCCGTTCCGGGGTGGCCCGGGGGCCAGGGCGCGGGATCACGCTCCGGCAGGGACTCGCCGAGGAACTCGACCCGCAGCGGACGTTCGGTCGCGACGAGCCCTTCGACACGGTCTATTTCTCCTACTGTCTCTCGATGGTACCGACCTGGCCGGGGGCCATCGAGGCGGCCCTCGCCGCCCTGCGGCCCGGTGGCCGCATGCTGATCGTCGATTTCTGGGACCAGGGTGATCTCCCTCCGCTGTTCGCGGCCGGATTGAAGCGCTGGCTGGCGCGGTTCCACGTGCACTACCGCCCCGAGGTGCACCAGGCGCTCGAGGCGCTCGGGGCGAGCGGCCGGGCCGAGGTGACCTTCGAGTCGGTCGCCCGTCGCTACGCCTACATCGCCAGTGTCCGCAAACCGGGCTGATGCGGCCGGCCCACCGGCCGGCATCAGCACGTCCTTGCGGAACCGGAAAGCGGACGGCGCGATCAGGGAAGCAGGAACACGAGCCCGGTGATCGTCGCCGCCTCGACGGCAAACCCGCGCGGGCTGATCGGCACGGCCGGACAGGTCCACGGTGCGCAGCTCCCCGGGCGATAGTAGCCCAGCGGATAGATGCACTCCCACGGCAGTTCCACCCCCGCCTTGTAGGGCAGGACCGGCAGCGTCACGAAGAAGTGGGCCGCCGAGACGAACGGGTCGGCCAGGCAGCCGTACCCGTGGCCGTAGCGCTCCATGTTCCAATCCTCGAAGTAGAGCGGCTTGTGGCACACACCCGTGGCCTTCCAGGTCATGGTGGTGGAGGCGAAACGCCGTGGCTGGAATGTCTCCCCCTCCAGGCGGCACTCGCACGGATAGTCGTTGCCGGCCCGCCCCCGCACCCGGATGTCGAGGTCGATCGAGGCCAGCCCATCTTCGCGGAGCACTTGCAGCGCCTGCCGGCAGGCGGCATCGGCTTCCGCGCATGGGCTCTTCGCCTCCCGGCGCCTGGCGTCGGCACCGACCCGATCGGCGGTGCCTTTGCCGTCCCGAGGAACCGTGTCGGCGCGTGACGAGCCGCCGGAGCGGGGCGTGGTGATGTCGTCGACCAGGCTGATCGCCGCCGCGGAATCGGCCGTCTCGAACGTCGCGGCCCGCAAGGCCGGCGCCCCCCCCGACAGCCCCAGTCCCACGATGCACCCCACGAGCCAGAGGCGGCCAATGGCATACCGGGGAGGCGCGGCGAGATGCCGCAGTGGCTCAATCCCCCTGCTTGTGCTCGACCGAATAGTTCGGTGCTTCCTGCGTGATGACGATGTCATGGGGATGGCTTTCGCGGACGGCGGCCGAGGAGACCTGGATGAAGCGCCCATCCCGCCGGAGCTCGTCGATCGAGCGTGTGCCGCAGTAGCCCATGCCGGCCCGCAGGCCACCCACGAGCTGGTAGACGAACACGCTCAGCGGCCCCTTGAAGGGCACGCGTCCCTCGACTCCTTCCGGCACCAATTTGTCGCGACCGCGGCCCGTGGCCCGCTGACGGTACCGCTCACTCGAGCCCTGGACCATCGCCCCGAGCGATCCCATGCCGCGGTAGGCCTTGAACGTCCGTCCCTGGTAGAGGACGGTCTGTCCCGGACTCTCCGCGACACCGGCCAGCAGCCCACCGATCATGCAGCTGTGGGCACCGGCCGCGATCGCCTTGGTGATGTCTCCCGAGTAGCGGATGCCTCCGTCGGCGATCACCGGGACCCCGGCGGCGGCCCCCTCCTGCGCGGCCTCCCAGACCGCCGTGATCTGGGGGACACCGACACCGGAGATGATCCGCGTGGTACAGATCGACCCGGGACCGATCCCGACTTTGACACCATCCGCGCCGGCACGGATCAGGTCGCGGCATCCCTCCCGGGTTGCCACGTTTCCGGCAACCACCTCGATCGCCCAGCGTTGCTTGATTGCCCGGACTGTCTCGATGACGTTCGACGAGTGGCCATGGGCGCTGTCGACGATGAGCACGTCGACCCCCTTGGCGATCAGGCTCTCCGCCCGTTCGTAGTCGAAGACCCCGACCGCGGCCCCCACCCGCAGCCGTCCCTGGCGGTCTTTGCAGGCGTTGGGGAACCGCTTCATCATGTCGATGTCCTTGATCGTGATCAGGCCGGTGAGCAGCCCCTCCGCATCGACGAGGAGGAGCTTCTCGACCTTGTTGGCCATCAGGATCTTCTCGGCCTCGTCCAACGACACCGCGCCGGTGGCGGTGACCAGACCGCTGCGGGTCATGATGTCGGCGATCGGGGTTTCGCCACGGTCGAGGAACCGCAGGTCGCGACGGGTGATGATGCCGGCGAGCTTCCGGCCCGCCACCGTGATCGGCACGCCGGAGATGTTGTACTGATCCATCACCTCCCGGGCCTTCTCCACCGTGGCTTCGGGGGGGAGGGTGACCGGGTCGACGATGATGCCGTTGGCACTCCGCTTGACCTTGTCCACCTCCTCGGACTGGCGCTCGACCGAGAGGTTCTTGTGAATCACCCCCAGGCCGCCCTCCTGGGCGAGGGCGATGGCCATCTCGCTCTCGGTGACGGTGTCCATCGGCGAGCTGACGATCGGGATCGTCAGGCGGATCCCCCGCGTGAGGAGCGTGGAGACGTCGACCTCGGCGGGCACGACCTCCGAATGCCGGGGGACGAGAAGCACGTCGTCGAAGGTGATCCCGGTGGCGACGATTTTGCCTTCCATGACGACGGTGACCTCCCGGCGGGAAAACGGCGGATTATGGGGCAGCGCCCCCGGAGGGGGCAACGAGCCGCCGTGCGGCCGCCGGGATTCCGTCCCGCACGGCCATGATCCATGTCCTAGGGTTACTCGGATGCGTCGGGATGCCGCCGCATGCCCCCTGGCGATGCCCCTCCCGAGCGACCCTGCGAATGCCGTTCTCCGCCCAGTTTTCCCCGACCGGCGACGACCGGATGGCCAGCGAACCCGCCGCCCTCGAGGCTCATCTCGCCCGCCGCCGCTATGGGCGATTCACGCTCACCGAGGCGATCCGTCCCGGTTGGCCACTCGAGGTGGTGCCCAGGGCGGGCTACCGCCACGACTCGTTCGTCGATTCCCAGGCTAACCGCCTGCCGGCGCTCGTGGCGGCGGTCACCAGCGAGAACCTGTTCGACACGTTCCTCGACCTTCTTCAGCCCATCGGCGACGTCTGCGACGTGATCCTCGAGACGGCGCACGACCGGCCGCGCGGGGACCATGTCGATCTCGTGCGCCACGGCATCGAGCGCACGGTGCTCGAGAGCGTGCTCTGGGATTTCGACGACGTGCTTCTCGACGACGGCTGCACCGGGATCGCGGTCATGCACCCCCAACTGCCTCTCGAGGTGCAGTTCGACGCCCACAAGCTGCTCGTCGTCTACGCCCCGGAGACGGCCCCGTTCGAGCGGATCCTGCGCGCCCGCGGGGTGCCGGCCGACCAGTCGATCCGGTTCCTGTTCCAGGCCGAGCACGTCCACGCCTCCCACACCCGCCTTGCCCGCCGTTTCGAGGAATTGGCGAACCGTCTGGCGGCGGAATGAGGGCCCCCAGACCGCCGAACTGGCCTTGAGTCAGCGCGGCGGTTTGACGACCATCCCGCCCCCGGTCCCGGCACGGACCGGATCCGGTGGAAACGGCGTATGCGACGGGTGGCCTCGATCGCGGTCCTGCTGCTCCTGGCGTCGGCCGGCCGGCCGACGCCGGCCCAGGAAGCCCTTCCCGCTCCGGGTGTTTCCTTCGACCCCCGTGCACCGCTCCCCGCGGGCACCGTCATCGGCCCGGCAGGGCCCGCCACCCTCGGCCCACCGCCGCTTCCCGGCCCACCGCCGGGGCCGCGCAACACCGCCGTGATCCCGCCGCTCGATGCCGAGCAGGTGTGGGGGAATCTGGTGGACGTGGTCGACGACTACTTCAAGATCCAGGCCGAACAGCGCGTGGTGTTCGCGGATGGAATCCCGGCGGAGGGTCGGATCGACACCTATCCGCAGACGGGCGCGACGCTTCTCGAGCCGTGGCGGGGCGACTCGGTCGGATTCCGTGAACGGCTCGAAAGCACCCTCCAATCAATCCGCCGCTCCGCGGCGGTGCGGATGATCCCCGACCCGGCGGGTTGGCGCTTGGAGGTGGTGGTGCTGAAGGAACTCGAAAACCTGCCCCGGCCGATGCGGGCCACGGCAGGAGGGGCGAGTTTCCGCAACGACTCATCCCTCTACCGCTACGGCACCCCGCTTCCCACCCTCGGGCAGCAGGTCGGCGACCAGCCACGGCCGGTGGCGAATCCCACCGCCAACATCGGCTGGATCCCCCTGGGCCGCGACCCGCTGCTGGAGCAGCGGATCATCGCCAAGGTCACTTCCCGCCTCGGGCTGCCTCCGGTCGCTGCTGCGGCCGCGTTGATCGGCCAGCCGATCACGCTCGGCCCCGGTCCACTGCCCGGCCCGGTGCAGCCGGCAGCCCCACTGCCGCCCCCTGCGCCGGGCCCCGTCTTCGGCGCGCCGATCACCGCCGAGCAACTCCCCCCCGGCGCCACGATCGCTCCGGGGCCCCCAGTTCCGATCGAGACTTTGCCGGTGCCACGGTGAACGGGTGAGACCCGGCACGAGACCAAAGGCAAACACAGTTCCGATCGAGACTTTGCCGGTGCCACGGTGAACGGACTGCGGGGCCGATCCACCGGGGCTCAGACGCCGTCGGTGACACATCCGGCCGAAGCCGGTGCCACGCAGCGGACATACTTGCCGAGGATGCCGGTGGTGGCGGTCGGCGGCGGCTGGTGCCACTCCCGCTGGCGGCGGGCGAACTCGGCCTCGTCCACTTCGGCATCGAGCGTCGCCCGTTCGGCATCGATGACCACCATGTCGCCGTCACAAAGCAGGGCGATGGGGCCCCCTTCCTGGGCCTCCGGCACGACATGGCCGACGATGAAGCCATGCGAGCCGCCGGAGAACCGGCCATCGGTGATCAGCGCCACGTCGGCCCCCAGCCCGGCACCGACCAGGGCCGACGTCGGGGTGAGCATCTCCGGCATGCCCGGCCCTCCCTTGGGACCTTCGTAGCGGATCACGACGACATCACCACGGTGGATGCCACCCTGCTCAAGGGCCGCCAGCATCGCTTCCTCCCGGTCGAACACCCGGGCCGGCCCCCGGAACCGCGCCCCCTCCTTGCCGGTGATCTTCGCCACCGCACTGCCGGGAGCGAGATTGCCGTGGAGGATGGCGATGTGGCCCGTGGCTTTGATCGGATCCTCGACCGGCCTCACGATCTTCTGCCCGGGCGCGAGGCCGGGACTTCCGGCCAGATTCTCGCCGAGGGTCCGACCGGTGACGGTGAGGCAGTCGCCGTCGAGCAGGCCCTTCTCGAGGAGATACTTCATGCAACCGCTGGTTCCCCCGACGGCATGGAGGTCCTCCTGCACGAACCGGCCACTCGGCTTGAGGTCGGCCAGGTAGGGAACCCGGCGGGCGACCGCCTGGAAATCGGACGGTCCGAGGTCGACCCCCACGCTGCGCGCCATCGCGATCAGATGGAGCACGGCGTTGGTCGAGCCGCCGAGCACCATCGTGACGACCATCGCGTTCTCGAAGGCACGCCGCGTCATGATGTCGCGCGGCTTGATGTCGCGCTCGAGGAGGAGGCGAACCGCCGCCCCCGCGCGGAGGCACTCGGCATGCTTGGCGGGATCCTCCGCCGGGATCGACGCGCTGTCGGGCAGCGCCATGCCGAGCGCCTCGATCGCGGTGGCCATCGTGTTGGCGGTGGACATGCCACCGCAGGCGCCCGCCCCGGGGCAGGCATGCCGGACGATGTCGCCGCGCCGTGAATCGTCGATCCGCCCGGCGACGTACTCCCCGTAGCACTGGAAGGCGGAGACGATGTCGAGGGGAGTGCCGTCGGCGAGGTGACCGGCGCGGATCGTGCCTCCGTAGACCATCAGCGCCGGGCGGTTGAGCCGGCCCATGGCGATGAGGCAGCCGGGCATGTTCTTGTCGCAGCCGGGAATCGCCACCAGGCCGTCGTACCACTGGGCGTGCATCACCGTCTCGATCGAGTCGGCGATGATGTCGCGCGAGGGGAGCGAATAGCTCATGCCCTCGGTGCCCATCGAAATGCCGTCGCTGACGCCGATGGTGTTGAACCGCATCCCCACCATGCCGGCCGCCATCACCCCTTCGCGGACCCGGGCCGCGAGCCGGTCGAGGTGCATGTTGCAGGTGTTGCCCTCGTACCACATGCTCGCGATACCGATCTGGGCTTTGTCGAGATCGGCCGGCTGCAGGCCCGTCCCCAGCAGCATCGCCTGCGAAGCCCCCTGGGAACGGGGCTGGGTGATGCGCGAACTGTAGGCGTTGAGAGGGGTCATCTCGGTGGCTCCAGCGGCCGGGGAAGGGGCAACCGGCGGCCGGCAGCCGGTGGTAACACACACGACGACGATACGACACCGTGCGGCCGGCCGCCCGTCGGCCCGTTGATTGCCTTTTTTTGCCCGGTGGTCGGCCACCGGTGCAGTCGGCATGCAGCCGGTTCGGGCTATCCACCGGCAGCGGCGGCAGAATAGTCTCTCGGCGACCGGCAGGAAAGCACCGTCACCCCTTCAGAGCAGCCATGCCGCCCACGCTCCGCCGTCCGAGTTTCGTGTTCCTCGACCTCGGCAACGTCATCGTGACGTTCGATCGCGACCTGGCCCACCGGCAGATGGCCGCGGTCGCCGGAACGAGTCTGGCGGCGGTCGAGGCGGCAGTCGCCGACGATCTGCAGACGCGGCTGGAAAGCGGCGTGATCGACTGGTCGGGGTACCATGCCGAGTTCTGCCGCCGCACCGGCACCCGCCCCGACGCCGCCCTCCTCGCCACGGCGGCGAGCGACATGTTTGCCCTCAACGCGGCGATGCTCCCGGTGATCGCCGGGCTGGAACGGGCCCGGTGCCGGATCGGCATCCTCTCCAACACCTGCGGTCCCCACTGGCAGCATCTGCTCGGCTGCCGCTACGCCCTCCTGCCGGGGCCTTTCGAGTGCCTGGTGCTGAGCCACGAGGTGGGTGGGGTGAAACCGCATCCCGGCATCTATGCCACCGCTGCGGTGCGGGCGGGGGTCCCCCCGGATTCGATCTTCTTCACCGACGACATCCCCGCCCATGTCACGGCCGCCCGGGCCGCCGGCTGGGACGCGGAGGTCTTCGAATCGGCGGTCGGTCTCGCCGACGCGCTCATGCGCCGGGGGATCCCGCTGGGCCTGTGAGCGGTCGCCCCGCGGGCCCAGCCCGGACGGTGTGACGAAACCGGAGATGGCGGCGACGGATTCAGGGGCCTGCCGCATCCGCTTCCCGCGCGGCGACAAGTCCCCGGGAGAGGTCGGGAAAGTCGAACCCCCCCTCGGCCACGACCCTTCCCCGGTGCAGCACCACGGGTACCCGCACGCCATATTCCCTGGCGAGCGCGGGATCGGAATCGATGTCGATCGTGGTCACCACGGCTCCGCACGCCTCCAACCAGTCCGACGCCCGTTGGCAGAGGTGGCAGCCGCGACGCGAATACAGCACAATGTCCATGGTTTTCCCGCGCACCATACCACCGAGTCCACGACGCGGGCCACCGGCCGCTCCCCGCCGGTGACGGGGTCGCCCGTGGCTCCGGGATCCCCGATGGCCGAGCCGCCGCAGACGATCGACGAGTTCCTCCGACTGCTCCGCGCCAGCGGTCTGGTTGAGGCGGAGCGTCTCGATCGTTTTCTCGAGCCGTGGCTCGGTTCGGCGGGGCAGGTGCCCGACGCCCTCGTGGCGGCGCTCGTCGAGGGGGGCCTCGTCACCCCCTGGCAGATCGACCAGCTCCGCAAGGGTCGGCACAAGGGCTTCATCCTCGGGAAGTACAAACTGCTCCGCTTGTTGGGCACCGGCGGAATGAGCAGCGTGTACCTCGCGGAGCACTCCACGCTCCACCACAAGGTGGCGATCAAGGTGCTGCCCGTGAAGCGCGTCGACCAGAGCTCGTACCTGGCCCGCTTCGAACGCGAGGCCCAGGCCTCGGCGCGCCTCAACCACCCCAACATCTGCCGGGCCTTCGATCTCGACACCTACGGGTCGATCCACTTCATCGTGATGGAGTACATCGAGGGGATCGATCTCTATGCCAAGGTCAAGCGGGATGGCCCCCTCGAGGTCCGTGAAACCGCGGAACTGATCCGGCAGACGGCACTCGGCCTCCACTACGCCCACGAGGAGGGGCTGATCCACCGTGACATCAAGCCGGCCAATCTCATCCTCGACAAGCGCGGCACGGTGAAGGTCCTCGATCTCGGTCTGGCACTGGCCCACGACGACGACCGGTCGTCGCTGACGCGCGAACACGACGAGAAGGTGCTCGGCACCGCCGATTACCTCGCGCCGGAACAGGCCCGCGACAGCCATCTCGCCGATCGACGCAGCGACATTTATGCCCTCGGCTGCACGCTCTACTACCTCCTCGTGGGGAAGGCGCCGTTCGCGTCCGGCACGCTGGCCGAACGGATCCGCGCCCACATGAACCAGCCGGCGCCCAACCTGCTCGAGAAACGGCCCGACGTCCCGACCGCGATCGCGGAACTCTATTTCCGCATGATGGAGAAGCATCCTGAGGCACGGCAACAGACCGCCCAGGAGGTCGCGGACGCGCTCGCGAATTGGCTCGCCGGAGGAGCCACCACCCGCGGCCGCGGCCGCTACGAGCCTCAGCGACGGCCCGCCCCGAGGCGGTCTGCCGATGCCGTCGCACGCCGCGCGGCGCCGCTCCCCGGTCCGCGGCCCGGCGGCGACAGCGGATCGCGTCCCGACGAACGGGATGGCGACTCGGGCAGCGCCGTGCGTCCTGGTGGGCGCGACACCGTGCAGCCCACCGCCACGGTCGCCGGCGTGGACGACTCGATCGCCGCCCGCGGGGCCGACGGTTCGCAGATTCTCCTCTCCGGGTTGTCGCTCGCCCCGCCGCCAACCGGAGGAGTCGAGTCGAGTGGGCTCCCCCAGATCGACGTCGGCTCCTCGCGGAAGGGAGGGGCCGCGCCCGCCAGCGCGAAGGCGGGCCGCAGTGGTTCGCCGACCAGTGGCACCTCGTCGAGCGGGAGCAAGTCGAGCGGGAGCAAGTCGGCCCCCAACCGCGAGGCTGGACCGCCGCGTCCCGCCGTCCCGTGGACGGAGAGAACGGTGGCTGGGCTACCGGTCGTCTTCTGGCTTCTCGTCCTCGCCGGGGTGCTGATCGCGGGCGTGCTTCTCGCCAAGAACCTGTCGTCGCGGAGGACGCCAGGGAAAATCCCTGCGCCCCAGGCGCTCGACCGCATGTTCGAATCCGGCGCGGTCGATCGTGTCATGACGGAAAAGGCGACACCCGGCAAAGCGACTGGCGAAAAGGGCACTGGCGAAAAGGCTGCGGCGGAAAAAGCGGGAGCTGGCAAGGCGGCGCCGGCGCGGCCCGCGGCCGCCGGCCCCGGCGCTGGTGGAAGCCGCCCACGGCCCGTCGGCGACAAAGAGTCCCCCCGGAGCGGCGAGCCACCGGGCGACGATCGCAAGGATGATGGGGAGAAACCGGGCGCCGCGAAAAATCCCCCCGGGAAGAATGCCGACGGGAAGACCGGGCCCGAAAAGCCCTCCGGAGGGGCAGGGGGATCGGGATCCACTGTTCCCAACAGCCCGTGACCAAAGTCCATCCTTGGCCTTTGGTCACCTGAAAAGCTGCGCTTTTTCCGGGAGCTGCGCTCCCGGCACCTCATCCGTGAGGTGCCGTAGGCTGTTGGTCCACAGCCTGCCAAGGCGTGTGCGCCAGCCCCCGGGCAACCGAACGCGGACGGAAAGACGACAGCGGAGAAGGCGACAGCAGATGGGAAGGGACGGGGACCGGTAGGCGGGGCCGCCCCCACGGCCGCGACGCCAAGGGGCCGTCAAAGAACTGACCGCCCGTGGCCACGGGCCAAGCCGGCGCCCGCCACCCTCACCTTCAGTCACCGGAGCGGCGACCGCTCCCGGGAGGTGCGATCGACCACCCGCCGGCCGCCAGCGCGGCGATCGAGGCCCGATGGGTGAGGTCGTAGTCGAGTGGTGTCAGCGTCACCCTACCGGCTGCCAGCGAGGTGACATCCGACTCCTCGGGGGAGGGGGGCGGAGGCGGGTCGTTGGTGGCCCAGAAATAGGGCCGCCCGCGGGGATCGACCCGGCGCTCGAATGCCTCCCCGTACCGGACCGTGCTCATCGGCACGACACGCAACTCCGGGCTTCCGGCGAGGGCCCGGGTCGGAATATTGAGATTGAAAAGGCTGCCCGCAACGGGGCGTCGTCGCAGGAGTTGCTCGATCACCTCGACCGCGATCTCGGCTGCCCGGTCGAAATCGGCATGCTCGTCGAACTCGAGCGACACGGCGACACTCGTGATCCCGAAGAACGCCCCCTCGACGGCCGCTGCCACGGTCCCCGAGTAGAGGACATTGATGCCGGCATTGAGGCCGCCGTTGATGCCACTGACCACGAGATCGGGCCGACGCGGCAGGAACTGCCCGATCCCGAGTTTCACGGCATCGGCCGGGCTGCCATCGACCGCCCAACCGCGGCTGCGTGGCCCGTCGAAAACTTCCTTCGCCGTGAGCGGCGTGAGGAACGTGATCGCGTGTCCGACACCGCTCTGCTCGGTCGATGGAGCGGCGACCCGCACCTCGCCGAGCCGGGGGAGGACCCGTTCAAGGGCCGCCAGCCCCGGAGCGAAAATGCCGTCGTCGTTGGTGAGGAGAATGAGCATCACGGCTCCCGCGGGTGCGGATCCGGGCACGAACAAGAACCACTATACCCGTATACCCGGCGCGCCAACCCGGGCCTGCCTTCCCGCTGGCGGGAGGTGGGAGTCGTCAGCGGCGGCGCGGGAAAACCGCGTGGAACACCCGCGCCGTGGTCGGATACACTGTGGTGTTTTTCCCGCGCCGTCCACGTGGCCACCCATGACCTCCCATGCTCCTCCACCGGCCCCCACCGGATCGGCCGCGGCCCGTGCCGAGCGCGTGCTGGTCCTCGACTTCGGCTCGCAGTACGCCCAGTTGATCGCCCGCCGGGTGCGGGAGCACGAGGTGTATTGCGAGATCGTCCGCCACGACATCTCCGCCGCACGCATCCGCGAACTCGCTCCGCGGGGGATCATCCTTTCCGGCGGTCCGGCGAGTGTCTACGAGACCGGCGCCCCACAGTGCGACCCGGAACTGTTCCGGCTGGGGATTCCGGTCCTCGGCATCTGCTATGGAATGCAATTGGCCTGCGCGAGCCTCGGCGGCCGGGTCGGCCGGGCCGCGGCCCGGGAATACGGCCGAACCGCATGCACGGTCCTCCGCGATGATCCGCTGCTGACGGGCTTCCCCGCGGAAACGGAAGTCTGGATGAGCCATGGCGATCAGGTCGACACCGTGTCGGCCGATTTCGTGCCTCTGGCACGCACCCCCACCTGCGGTCTGGCGGCGGTCCGCCATGCCAGGCTCCCCGTCTACGGCCTGCAGTTTCACCCGGAGGTCACGCACACACCCGCCGGCGGAAAACTCCTCCGGACGTTCGTCCGAACGATCTGTGGCTGCGGCGGCCACTGGCGTCTCGGCGACATCGCCACCGAGACGATCACGGCGCTACGGGAACGGATCGGCACGGAGCGGGTGATCTGCGGTCTTTCGGGCGGTGTCGATTCGGCCGTCGTCGCCGCGCTGCTCTCCCGGGCGATCGGCGGACAATTGTCGTGCATCCTCGTCGACAACGGCCTGCTGCGCGCCAACGAAGCGGCCGCGGTCATCGAGGAATTCACCACCCACTTCCGCACGGACCTCCACGTGGTGCAGGCGGAGGACATCTTCCTCGCGACGCTCGAGGGGGTCACCGATCCGCAGGAGAAGCGCCGGCGGATCGGCCGTGCATTCATCGAGTGCTTCAACACCGAGGCGGCGCGGATCGACGGCGCCCGTTTCCTCGCCCAGGGCACCCTCTATCCCGACGTCATCGAAAGCGGTGCCACTACCGACGGACCCGCGGCCACGATCAAGCTGCACCACAACGTCGGCGGCCTGCCCGCCGACCTGCGGTTCGAACTCGTCGAACCGCTCCGCGACCTGTTCAAGGACGAGGTCCGCAGGCTCGGGCTCGAATTGGGTCTTCCGGAGCGGATCGTCTGGCGGCATCCCTTTCCGGGACCCGGCCTCGCAGTCCGCTGCATCGGCGCGGTGACCCGCGAGCGGCTCCGGACCCTGCGGGCCGCCGACGCGATCGTACTCGAGGAACTCGACCGGGCCGGGCTCACCCGCCGGGTGGGGCAGGCGTTCGCCGTGCTTCTGCCCGTCCAAAGTGTCGGCGTGATGGGTGATGCACGCACGTACGACGACGTGCTCGCTGTCCGGGCGGTCGAGACCGAGGACTTCATGACCGCCGATTGGAGCCATCTGCCCTACGAGGTGCTGGGACGGATCTCCACCCGGGTGATCAACGAGGTGCGCGGGGTGAATCGTGTCGTGTACGACATTTCGAGCAAACCGCCCGCGACGATAGAATGGGAGTGAGTTTCGGGCTGCCCGTTCAGCCCGCTCACCCGACGCCACATCCCGTACCCGATAGCCGATCCGACGGCCGCCGACAGCAGAGGGAACGGAGCATGCAAATCGCGATCATCGAGGATGATGTCATCGTCGCCCGTGCCATCCGCACGGCGGCGGAGGAAGCGGGTCATCAGTGCTCCTGTTTCGAGGACGGTCAACGGGCGTCCGAGAACGCAGCGATCCTCGGCAGCGACGTGGTGGTGCTCGACCTCATGCTGCCGAAGCGGCCAGGCATCGAGATCCTGCGCGAAGCGCGGCGTGAGGGGGTCCGCACACCGGTGATCGTGCTCACCGCCCTGGGCACCGTGCCCAACAAACTCGAAGCGTTCGAGGCAGGCGCCGACGACTACCTCGTCAAGCCGGGCTCGATGGACGAACTCATGGCACGGGTGGAGGCGGTTCACCGCCGGGCGAGCCATCGCCCCGCCATGGAGTTGAGTGTGGGGCCGTTGCACCTCAGCCTCGCCAACAAGCGGGTTTCGGTGGACGATCGATCGGTCGATCTCACCCCCACCGAGTTCAGCATGCTGGAACTGCTGATGCGGTATCAGGGGCAGGTGGTCACGCGGAAGATGCTCTGCGAGCACGTCTGGGGCTTCGATTGGGACGGCCCGACCAACGTGATCGAGGTCCATATCAACCGTCTGCGCGGCAAGATCGACCGGGGCCGCGCCGAATCGCTCGTGCGCACCATCAGGGGCCGCGGCTATGCGTTGGCCTCTGATTGAACGACTGAGGGCCCTCCCGCTTCGCGTCCAGTTGACACTGCTGAACACGGCGGCGGTGTTCGTCACCCTCGCCATCGTGTTCGCTTCGGCCCGCGTGGCGGTGCGTGCCGCGCTTTTCAACGAGGCCGGCGATGTGCTCCTCGGCGAAGTCCGCGCGACCGCTCTCGCGCTCAACGAGCTCTATCCCGACATCGACGCCGTCGTCGCTGAGCTCCGCCGCAAGAGTGTCAGCCACGTCGACCGGGGGTGGTTCGTCCATCTCGTCAGCGGAGATCGCGAGACCGTGTGGCGCAGCCCGACGTGTCCCGAAATTGTCGCCGAGAAGCCCGTCGACGAGACACGCTCCGAAGCGATGATCTCGCTCGGCGACTACATGTGGGCACGCCGGCGAATCACCGACCCCTCCGCGGCCCCCTTCTACGTGCGGATCGGCCTCCAGCGGCACATCATCGAAGACCGCGTGAACGCCGTGACCGTATTTCTTCTGCCGATCGGCCTGATCGTGTCGGTGTTCACGCCGTTGGCCGGACACTGGCTCGCCCTGCGGGCCACGCGGCCGATCGCCGAAATCCTCGCCGTCGCCGACTCGCTGTCGCCGACGAGGATGGGTGACCGGCTCAAGGTGCGCGGCACCGGCGACGAACTCGACCGACTGTCGGGGAAGATCAACATGCTCCTCGACGACGTCGCCGGGCATGTGGACCGGCAGCAGCAATTCGTCGCCGACGCGGCCCACGAGATCAGGGGCCCCCTCACCGCCATGCAGAGCACCCTCGAGGTCGCGACCGTCAGGGGCCGTACCGAGGGCAACTACCGGAACACGATCGACGACGTCCTCGAGGCATCACGGCACTTGGCAAAACTCGCCAACGACCTGTTGCTGCTCACGGAGGTCGGAACGCGTGACGATTCCCTCAGCCACGATTCCTTTGACTTCGCCGCGATCATCGGTGACACGGTCGCCATGTTCGCGGCGGTCGCCGAGGATCGGGGAATCGAATTGCGCGTCAAGCTGCCGACGGCTTGCCTGATCCGCGGCGAACAACGGCATCTGCGCCAGACGGTCGCCAACCTCCTCGACAACGCCATCCGCTTCACCGCGCATGGTGGGACGGTGACGATCGATCTCGCAATCGACTCCGCCGTGCGCCTGTGCCGGCTGTCGGTCACCGACACCGGCATCGGGATCGCCGAAGTTCACCTGCCCTACATCTTCGACCGCTTCTACCAAGTCGATCCATCCCGGGACCGGAGCGATGCAGGTCGTGGCGGAGGGCTCGGGCTGTCGATCTGCCGCTCGATCGTCGAGCGCCACGGAGGGTCGATCGACGTGTCAAGCAGCCATGGCGTGGGAACCAGCGTGAAGGTCTGTTTCCCGATCATGAGCGATTCGTGCGCGCCCCTCTCAGGGGCGTCCCCATTCGCATCACCGCCGTCACCGGCGGCGATCGCGTGAGTGGGCCCGCGGCAGTGGGCTTGTGGGCCGCGGGGCGGCGGGAGGGCCTGGTGAGTGACGACGGCAACGGGTGCGATCCTGCGCGAGCGGCCGGACATCCGGCACCGCTCACCCTCGGGATCGTCTTCGCCTTGGAGATCGAGGCCGACGCCTTCTCCCGCCTCGTCACCCGGAGCGTGTCGCTGCGGACGGCAGGGGGACTGGCGATCCACACGGGACTGATCGGCGGTCGTAGCGTGGGCTGGGTGGTCGGTGGAGTCGGTGCGGAGCAGGCCGCGCGGGCCGCGGCCTTGCTGATCGAAGGTCATCGACCACGGCTGCTGGCCAGTGCCGGCTTCGCCGGCGGGTTGCAGCCGGGCTATCCACGGGGCGCACTCGTGGTCGTCACCCGGGCGCTGCGCAGGGGTGCGGCAACGCTCGAGCTTGCCGACCCTGCGCTGTCCGCGGCTCCGCGGGCCACGATCGTCACGGTCGATGATCCGGTATCGACCCCGACGGACAAGCGGGCCCTCGCTGAGTCGACGGCTGCCGAACTCGTCGACATGGAGACCCATGCCGTGGCCGGCGTGGCCCGATCGATGGGGCTGCCATGCGTCGGCCTCCGAGTCGTTTCCGACGCGGTCGATGATCGGCTGCCCCCGGAGGTCATGAGGCTCAGCCGACCCCAGTCGGGTTGGCGGCGGCTCGGCGCGGCCATGGGAGCGGTGGGGAGGCGGCCCGGTGCCGCGATCGACCTGTGGCGGCTCTGGGAACGGGCCGTGGTCGATGGCCGCCGGCTGGCGGATGGTCTCGCATCCCTCGCGCGCACGATACCGCCCGTCTGATCCACCACCCTCGCGCCCGAGGTCAGTCGGCACGTCCTGCCAACAGCCGTGTCATCCAACTGCGCGGAAGATCGGGGACCGTCTCCGGCGTGGGCACCCCGAGGTGTCGGCATGCCGCGGTCGCTGCGGCGCGGCCACTGCGCACCGCTCCCTCCATCGTCGATGGCCAGCCGGTGGCAGTCCAATCCCCCGCCAGAAACAATCCCGGCACCTGCGTTGCCGCCAGCGGCCGGACGGCATCGACCCCGGGTCGCACCGACAGCACTGCCGTCGGGTCGGTGATCACCCGGGACTCGCGGAGTGTCGCGTCACGGGCGGCAGGAAAGACCTCGCGCAGTTCCGCCACCACCGTATCCACGAGTTGCTGACGGTCCCCACCGCGCAGGCCGCGTGAGGCACTGATCACCACCTGACAATAGCCGGTGGCCCCCGACTGGCCGCGCGCGTCGGGGCGGAACACCCATTGGCTCGTGCGTCCCACGAGCACCGCGTGCGGCAGGTCGATGATGTCGCGGTCGAACCAGAGGTGGATCGCGGTGATCGGGGATCCCGAGAGTTGCTCGTCGGCGGCAGGGGCGATCCCCGGGAGGAGCCGCGCGGCGGCCCGCCAGGGGACGGCGACGACCACCGCGGCGGCCGGGGATTCCGCGCCCGACGACACGGTCCCGCAGGCCACCCCGTCGGAGCCGATCCGCACGGCGTCGACCGTGCACCCGGTCCTGATCGTCACGCCACGGCGCGCCAACCAGCCCGCAAGTCGCACTCCGAGCAACTCCCCGAGAGGAACCACGGGCACGAGCAGGTCGGCGGCCTGGGGATGGGCCAGAAAGCCGTCCACGATCACCTTGCGGGCCGCCCCGAGACCGACCAGATCGAGCGATTCCCCCAGCGCGCTCTCCAACACCGGTTGCCAGAAGAGGCGGATGACACGTTCGGGCTGCCCGATCGCCAGCAACCAAGCGGCGGCGGTGAGCGTGGGGTCGATGGTGCGCAGCCGCGCCAGACGCAGCATCCCGACGGCCAATGCCCCTCGTTCGCCGAGGCTGAAGTGCCGCATGCCCACCAGCAGCGGTGCCAGGTGCAGCGGTGCGGGCAGCCAGCGCACGGGGGTGCACGCGGAGCGGCGACCGTCCGGGCCGATGAACCACAGGGTGCGGTCGGTGCGCAGGGCATCCGCGAGGCCGGCACGGCGACAGAGGTCGCGGAACGTCGTGCAGCATCCCATCGCCACGTGCTGGCATGCATCGACGAGACCGCCACCCCGTGGATCCTCGAAGGATGCAGCCCGCCCCCCGAGGCTCCGCCGCGATTCGAGCAGGGTGACGTCCAGACCGGCCCCGGCCAATGCATCGGCTGCCGCCAGGCCGGCCAGCCCGCCCCCCACGACGATCACCCGACGCGCTTCACCCATCGTGCCACCGCCGTGAACGAAGACGCGACAGTGCCAGGACGGCCTCCGGCCCGGCTCCGAGCGCCAGGAACGAAGCCGCGACGAGCATCGGCTTCGCCGGCCGCACACGGCGCACGAAAACACCCTCGCCGGCCCGCTCCACGGCCCGGAGCAGTGACTCATAGACTCCGAACATCGCCCGGAAGACGATCCGTCCGTCCGTCGACAACAAGCGATCGAGTTCGGCGGCCCGGTGGAAGTAGCCGCGGGCCCGTGCACACTCCATCCGGGCCAAGCGGCCACGTCCCGGACGGGTCCCTGCCGCGTCGAGATCCTCCATCCGGCAGCCTGCCGCAGCGAGACTGTCGGCCGGCAGATAGAGGCGACCGCGTTGGCGATCCTCGGAAATGTCGCGGAGGATGTTGGTCAACTGGAAGGCCATGCCGCACTCGTGCGCCACTTCGAGCGCCCGGGGGGAACGGTAGCCCCAGATGTGCACGGCGGCCAGCCCGACGGCAGTTGCCACCCGACGGCAGTACTCTTCCACCTCGGCAAACGTCCCGAAGGAGGCTTGCCCCAGATCCATCCGCACCCCGGCGACGATCTCGCGCAGGTGCACCGCGGGCACGGCGAAGCGACGGACGGTGTCAGCGAGCGCGCGGAGGATCGGATCGGCCGTCGGCCGGCCCGCGAGGGCCCCGTCGAGATCGCATGCGAAGGCGTCGAGGGCGCGGGAAGCGGTCTGCACGTCGCTGCACTCGTCGACGATGTCGTCGGCCCGCCGGCAGAAGGCATACAGCGCGGTGGTGCCCCGCCGCTTGGCCACCGGCAGGAGACGGATCGGCAATGCGAAACTGGAGCCGGAACGGCCAAGCAGGTCCGCACAATGGCAATGGTCTGCGGCCAAGGGGTCGGACGTCATCGGACCCCCACGGGCATGGCCCGCCCGGGGGCGGCCGCGGAGCGCCGGCCCAGCGCCATGGCGATGACCGCCCGCGCCACGAGCCAGGCCTTGGTGATCGACGAGACGGTCGGTCGGGAAGCGAGTGTATCGCAGCCCGACCGCTCGATCGCTGCGGCGATCGCCAGGCCACCCGACCGGAACAGCGCGATCGCCGGGCGGAGGGATGGAGGTCCCGTCCGCTCGAGCGCGGCCCCGGCGGCGAAACACTCACCGACCCACTCGACACCCGCCGCCACGAGGGAGCGCACGCCGGGGGAGGCGCGGTCGGCTGCGAGGTCGTCGGCTGACACCCCGTGGCGGCGCAGATCGGACTGCGGCACATAGACCCGTCCGGCGAGTCGATCGCGGCGGAGATCCTGCCAGAAGTTGACCAACTGCAGACCGCTGCAGATCGCGTCGGACTGACGGAGGGCCGCCGGATCAGTGCACCCCTCCAGCCCGAGTACGATCCGCCCCACTGGGTCGGCCGAGCGACGGCAGTAGGCCAACAGCGACTCGCGGTCCGGGTAGCGGACGACCACCCGTTCGCGGTCGAAGGTGAGATCCTCGGTGAAGGCATCGAGAAGATCGAGGAACGGCCCGCCGTCGAGGTGGTGTCGGCGGATGGTGGCGTCCAGAGCGACGTACAACGGGTGCCCCGGTCGGCCGCCGAGGCAGTCGTGGAGTCCACGCCGCCATGCCTCGAGGGCGGCCAGCCCCGCGGCCGGATCGTCCGACTCGTCAGCCAGATCGTCGCTCCAGCGGCAGAAGGCGTAGACGTTCGCGAAGTCCTGACGGAGGCGTGCCGGCACCAGCCGGGTCACGACGCTGAAGTTCTCGTAGTGGCGCTCGGCGACGAGCCGGCAGAACGCCTCGGCAGCCCCGCGATCGAGCGACGGCGGCAGCGGGGCGAGATCCCACGCGGCTGGAGCGCGCCCGTGGGACGAAGGCAGGGGCCGGGCGGCGGATGACGATACTGCGGGGTTCACGGAACTCGGGCCGGCGCGGAATCTGGTCTGCACCCACCGGCTTCACTCGCAGCCAGCGGCCTCGCGTTCGAGGAGCCTGGCTGCCGGTCCACCGCGGAGGGTGGAAAAGTCCCTGGAGGCACTTCTCCAACGACTGCTAGGATAGCAGCGGTTGGGCGATCGACCCGCGGCCACCCTCGACGGTGGTGCCGGGTGACCATGTGCACCCGCAGGATGATCGCCACCGGAACCCGCTCTGGATGGCTGGCCTCTCACTGGCCGGCCTCCCGGATGGATGGCCTCCGGCAGAATCGCACCGCCGCTGGCTCGTGCCAGCGGTGGCTCGTGGACGACGTCGTTTTCCAGGGTGCCCCGCATGCTCACCATCCTCCTCGCCGGCCCCCGTGGCTTCTGCGCCGGCGTGAACATGGCGATCGAAACGCTGGAGACTGCCCTCCGTCTCTACGGGAGGCCGGTTCACGTGTTTCACGAGATCGTCCACAACAAGCACGTCGTCGAAAGGTTCACGCGCGAGGGGGCGGTGTTCGTCGACCGCGTCGAAGACGTGCCCGAGGGGGGGGTGCTCCTCTTCTCCGCCCACGGTGTCGCCCCCGAGGTGCGTCGGGTCGCTGCCGAGCGGCGGCTGACGGCGATCGATGCCACGTGCCCGTTGGTCACCAAGGGGCACCTCGAGGCGATTCGCTACGCGTCGGCTGGATTCCGCATCATCCTCATCGGTCACGAGGGGCACGACGAGGTGATCGGCACCATGGGACAGGCGCCTACCGCCTTCACACTCGTCGAGACGGAGGCCGATGTCGACAGGCTGCCGTTGGCCTCCGGCGAACGGCTCGCCTACCTCACCCAGACGACCCTCTCGGTGGATGACGCATCCCGGATCATCGCCCGGCTGAAGGAGCGTTTCCCGGACATCGTCGGGCCGCCGAAAGACGACATCTGCTACGCCACCCAGAATCGACAGGAGGCTGTCCGCCTCCTCGCGGAAGGAGCCGACGTCGTGCTGGTGATCGGCAGCCGCAACAGTTCGAACAGCCAGCGGCTCGCAGAGTTGGCGGCGGAGGGGGGGCGCCTGGCGAGGCTCATCGACGGGCCGGCGGAGATCGACCCGGGCTGGTTCCGCGGCGACGATACGGTCCTCATCACCGCCGGCGCGAGCGCCCCGGAGGATGTCGTCCAGGAATGCGTCGCCTGGCTGCGGAACCGGTTCGGGGCGACGGTGGAGGAACGCTCCATCCGCGAGGAGCAGGTCTATTTCCCGCTCCCCAAGGAACTCCGATCCGCCGCAGCGGTCCGGCTGCCGAGCCTCTGACCGGACGACCGGTTCACCTGACCGGACGACCGGTTCGCCTGACCGGACGACCGGTTCACCTGACCGGACGACCGGTTCGCCTGACCGGACGACCGGTTCGCCTGACCGGACGACCGGTTCGCCTGACCGGACGACCGGTTCGCCTGACCGGACGACCGGTTCGCCTGACCGGACGACCGGTTCGCCTGACCGGACGACCGGTTC
>SXWA01000093.1 GCA_005791575.1 Planctomycetaceae bacterium | reverse complement strand
GATGAACTTCTCCACGAACACGCTCGCCGACCCGAAGGCCGTCTTGCTCTCCCGCTGGGCGCTCTCGAGGGCGACCGCCAATTCGTCGTCGCCGCGCACGACGCGCATGCCGCGGCCACCGCCGCCATGGGCCGCCTTGAGGATCACCGGCCAGCCCAGCTCGCTGGCGATGGAGCGGGCATCGGCGAGGCTCGTCACCGGTCGCGACGAGCCGGCGAGGATCGGCACGCCGGCGCGCCGGGCCAGTTCCCGCGCGGCGGTCTTGTCGCCGAGTGTCTCGAGGAGGTCGCCCCGCGGGCCGCCGACCGTGATCCCCGCATCACGGCAGGCGGCGGCGAACTCGGGATTCTCCGAGAGGACGCCGTAGCCGGGATGGATCGCATCGATGCCGTGTTCCTTGGCCACGGCGACGATCGAGGCGACGTCGAGATAGGAGCGGATCGGCTCTCCCTGCCGTCCCACCGGGTAGGCCTCGTCCGCCTTGAAGCGGTGGAGCGCGAAGCGGTCTTCGTGGGCGTAGATGGCGACCGTCCGGATCCCCAGTTCATGGGCGGAACGGAACACACGGATGGCGATCTCACTGCGGTTGGCGACCAGCAGTTTTTTGATCGGGCGTGGCATACGGGGCTTCCTCGCATGGTCCGAAGACTCGGTCGGCGGCCGCCATGGTACCCGGCGGCCGCCGCACCGTGGACGACGGGCCCGGTGGTCCCTCACTGCCGCCGGGGCTCGTCCACGTACGACGGTCGGAGGTACTCGGGCAGCAGGCCCGCTGCGTCGTCTGCGTGACCGGCTGTCGCCCGCTCCACGCCGAGTCGCAATCCCTCCGCCGCGGTCGGCCAGGTGGGATCGGGGTGCACGTGGATGTCGGGCCGCGCGGCGAGGAGGCCGGCGATCCGCGCGACGCCCGGCCCTGCCAGCTGATCGCCGCCGGGAATCGCCGACAGCAGGGCAGCGGGCTCCCACAGCGTAGCCGCGACTGCGGCCAGCCTGCCCGACGGGCCCTGGTGGATGCGGCAGACCGCGAGTTCCCCCCGGCCGGCGTCGAATGCGATCCATATTGCTCCGCTGGAGCCGGGCCATATTGCTCCGCTGGAGCCGGGCCATATTGCTCCGCTGGAGCCGGGCCACGCAGCTCCGCTGGGGGCGGCTTGCACCCGGCGGGCGATGAGATCGAAGCCCGACACGCCCACCAGGGTGGCACCGGTCGCCCAGGCCAACGTCTTGCCGAGCGCCACTCCGACCCGCAATCCGGTGAACGATCCGGGCCCGCGCACCACCACCACGAGATCGGCGGTGTCGGCCCTGAATCCGGCGGCGGCAGCCACCTCGTCGAGGGCCGCCGTCACGAGCCGTCCGTGCTGACCGTCGTCTCCGAGGGGGCGGTGGACCTCGCGTCCGGCATGGGCGGCGGCGACCGAACCGCGCGGCGAACCGGTTTCGATCGCCAAGACCCGGTGGTGCAGTCGCTTGACCGTGGTTTCTGGCATCCGTAGTCTCACCCAAAGAGGTGGTCGGGGGCTCCGGTCCAACGAAAGCGAACCGCGTGAAACGGGCCGTCATCAGTGACATCCACGGCAACCTGGAGGCCCTCCAGGAAGTGCTCAGGGACATCGAGCGGCAGCGGGTTGACGAGGTCTTCTGCCTGGGCGACGTGGTGGGGTACGGCCCCAATCCGTGCGAATGCGTCAAGCTGGTGCGTGACCATTGCCGGATGGTGCTCCTCGGCAACCATGACCAGGGAGCGTTGTTCGACCCCGACGGTTTCAACGTCGGTGCCGAGCGCGCCATCAAGTGGACCAGGGCCCAACTGGAGCACCACGACCGGCTCCCGCGCAACGCCGCCGATCAACTCGCCGACTTCCTCGGCGAACTCCGGCGCAGTCACGGTGACGGTGACCTCCTCTATGTCCATGGGTCGGCGCGCCGACCGATCGACGAGTACGTCTTCCCGGAGGACATCTACAACCCGCTGAAGATGGAGCACATCTTCGAGCTGGTGCCGCGGTACTGCTTCCAGGGCCACACGCACATCGGCGGTGTCTTCACCGCCGACCCCGATTTCCGCTACGTGAAGGACAATCTGGCGGCCGATCAGGACGAGTGGCAGGTCGAATTGCCGTCGGCCTCCAAGGCGATGGTGAACGTGGGGTCGGTCGGCCAGCCGCGGGACCACGATCCGCGGGCGTGCTACGTGATCCACGAGAACGACTCCACCCTCCGCTTCCGCCGGGTGAAGTATCCCGTCGAGGTCACCTGCCGCAAGATCCACGCGATCACCGACCTCGACAACTACCTCGGCGACCGGCTGCTGCTGGGCAAGTGACCGGCGATGGGTGTGGCTCCCGGCGTGGGGTGGGCGACGGAATTGCCGTCCCGCGGCTGTGGAATGCTCCCCCTGTCCTGCGAAACGCAGGGGGGGCTGTATACTCGGAACCGGTGCGGCGAGTCCCCGGTGTCCGCTCCGGCCCGCGCGGACGGCCCCGCCGCGGTCGTCCCGACGGACACGCATCCGGGAATGTCGGGTCACTCGACCGTGGAACGCCGTCTCACCCAATTTCTGTTCATCTCGCTCGCCATTCTCCTCGCGAGCCAGGTGATCCAGGCCCGGCTTTTTCCGAAACCGGCCCAGCCGCCCGCCGTGGCGCCGGCTGCTGACCAGGCTGACGGCGCGGCCGGGGCCGCTGCCGTAGGGACCCCGGCCGGTAACGCCGCGGCCACGGCCGGTGGCGCCGCCGGACAGGCGCCTGCCCCGGAACCAGGCGCCGAGTCGCGGGTCGAGTCGGGTGCCGCGGCGGCTGCGGCCGGCGTCGCGGATTCCGCGGCCGCTCCGCGGACGATGTCGACGCTCGGCTCGCTCGACCCCGCACATCCGGCGCGGATGCTGGTCACGCTCAACAGCCTGGGTGGCACCGTCGAGCGGATCGAACTCTCGGGGAGCGGGTACCACGATCAGGATGACCGGGGGGGCTATCTCGGGCACCTCGCCACGAGCGCTGCCGACGGGGGCTGCCTCGTGGGCGTCGTCGGGCCAGGCACACCCGCCGCGGCGGCCGGACTGGTCGCCGGCGACCTGATCACCACGATCGACGGCACGGCGATCGCCGATCCGGCCGCACTCGCCAGGGTGCTCGCCGCCAGCGCACCCGGCCGGACCGTGCGGCTCTCGTGGCGACGCGACGGCGCCGATCAGGAGGGCGGGGTCACGCTCGACCGGCGCCCCCTCGAGGTGGTGCGCCCCGAGCGCGACGCCGCGCCGGCCCTCGACGTCGCAGCCTGCGATCCGTTGTCGTTCCGACTGTCCCTCGAGTCGTTCGCGGGCCGGTCGCGGCCGGGGCAGGGGGACGAACTGCCCGGATTGGAGATTGCCGCCCGCGAATGGCGGGTCGAGCCTGTGGCCAGCCCCGACACCGTGCGCTTCGCGACCACGCTGCCCGACGGGACCACGATCGCCAAGGAATACGCGCTCGTGGCCGAGGAGCCTCGCGGATACACGCTGCAGCTCCGGGTCGAGATCGTGGCGGGCGATCAACCCGCGCGCATCGCCTACGCCCTCGACGGTCCCACCGGGCTGCCGACCGAGGGCTGGTGGTATGCCTCGCGGATCGCCCGCGACTGGGGGGCGCTGGCGGTCCGCGACGTCGCCCTGCGCTTCAGCGGTGAACCGACCACCTTGGTCAGTGGTCTGAAGATCGTCGACAATTCCCTCGATCATCCCGCCTCCGGGGTGCCAGATGGCAAGCCGCTGGCCTACGCCGGGGTCGATGCGCTGTATTTCGCCGCCGCGGTGTTGCCGCAGCCCGACGGTCCGGAAGCACCGTCACTGGCGGAGGTCCGGCCGCTGGCCGTGGGGGGCATGCTGGCCGCCGCGCGCAAAAAGCTCGTCAACGTCACGCCGCGGCTGGTGTCGCGCCGGGCTGAACTCGAACCCCACGGCAGGCTGGCGCACCGCTACCGGATCTTCGCCGGACCGAAGAAGCCCGATCTGCTCGCCCAGTTCGGTCCGCCGGACGGCCGGATGGACGACCTCGTCTACTATGGCTGGTTCGGCTGGGTGGCGCGGCCGATGATCGCCATCCTCCATGCGATCTATGCGGTCGTGGGCAACTACGGGATCGCGATCCTCCTCCTCACCGTGCTGGTCCGTGGCGGGATGCTGCCGGTGAGCCGGCGCCAGGCCCTCTCCGCGCAGAAGATGCAGGCGCTCCAGCCCGAAATGAAGGCGATCGCCGAGAAGTACAAGGAAGACCCGGAGAAGCGCACCCGGGCCACCCAGGAGCTGTGGAAAGCCCACGGCTACAACCCCGCCAGCGGCTGCCTGCCGGTGTTCATCCAGATCCCGGTGCTGATGGGGCTCTATCGCTCGCTCGCCACCGACGTGGAGTTGCGGCAGGCGCCGTTGTTCACCGACGCGATCCGCTGGTGCTCCAACCTCGCCGCCCCCGACATGTTCTGGGATTGGTCGCGCGTCCTGCCTCCGTTTCTCGTGGCGCCGGAGGGATGGCTTGGTCCGTTCCTCAATCTTTTCCCGCTGGTGACCATCGGCCTGTTTCTCTGGCAGCAGCAGCTCTTCATGCCGCCGGCGGTCGACGAGCAGTCGGAGATGCAGCAGCAGGTGATGAAGTACATGACGTTGTTCATGGCGTTGATGTTCTTCAAGGTGCCGTGCGGTCTGTGCCTCTACTTCATCGCGTCGACCCTGTGGGGAATCGGCGAGCGGCTCCTCCTCCCGACCACGTTGCCGGCCACTGCTGCCGCCCCGGCACGGGCGCCGCTGCCGACCGCCGGGCGCGGAGCCGACACGGCCGCGGAGCGGCCGGGCCTGTTCGACTCCATCCGCCGTGCCTTCGATTCGGCGGTGGCCGCCGCCGACCCCAAGGGCACGGGCCGACCGGCCCAGTCGGTCAGGCCGCCAGAACCCCCCGGCCCGGAGTCGGCCGATGCCCACCGGCGGCGGCGGCAGACGCGGAAGAAACGCTGAGCGGCGGGCATGCACGATCCCGATGAACTGATCGTCGCCGCCGCCACGGTGAACGGTCCGGGCGCCCGCGCGGTGGTCAGGCTGTCGGGCGCCGGTGTGGATCGGCTGCTGGGCTGCCTGCTCGCGTTTTCCGGTCCGGGCCCCAGTCGGTCTGACGGTCCCGGTGCCGGCCCGGAGCGGCTCGAGGCCTGCCTCAACGCCAGCGCGGTCGGTCCGGCGTGGGGCGGCCTTCCGGTCGCGCTGCTGTGGTGGCCCGGTCCCGGTGGGCCGACCGGCGGCCCCCTCGCCGAACTGCAGCTTCCTGCCGCACCTCACCTTGTCGATCTGGTGGCCACCGCGGCCTGTCAGGCAGGGGCGCGCCCGGCGCGGGGAGGGGAGTTCAGCCTCCGTGGATGGCTCGCCGGGCGGCTTGACCTGGCGGCGGCCGAGGCGGTCCTCGCCGTGGTCGACGCGCGGTCCGCCGATCAGCTGGCTGTGGCGCTCGATCGGCTTGCGGGTGGGAGTGGGCGGCAGGTGCGGGCCGTGCGCGACGACCTGCTCGACCTCGCCGCCGATCTCGAGGCGGTGATCGATTTCGGCGACGAACGGTCCCCCGCTGCGCTCCCCGCCGCCGCGGCGGAGGTGTGGGCATCGATCGAGCGACGTCTGACAGCGGCCGCGGCGGCGCTCGAGGCGGGGGAGGATCGGCTGCGGCAACGGGAGGTGGCCGGAGGGCAACGCTTGCCACGGGTAGTGATCGCCGGTCCCCCCAACATCGGCAAGAGCAGCCTCTTCAACGCGCTGCTCGGCCGTGGTGCCGCGCTCGTCGCCGACGAACCGGGCACCACACGCGACTGGATCGATGCCCCGCTCGTCGTCGCCGGCCAGCCGTCGTGCATGCTGGTGGACGTGGCCGGTCACGGGACGACGCCGTTGGCCCCGTCATCCGTCGCGGCGGCCGCGGAGATGGCGGCTGCGGCCCAGGTCGCCGCCGCCGACGTGGTCGTCGCGTGTCACGACGCCGCGGAGCGCGCGCCGGGCCCCGCCGCACCCGGAACGGCTCCCCGGATCGTCGTCGCCACACGCTGCGACCGGCCCGGGGCGGTGCCGTCGGCCGCGTTGCAGACAAGCACCGTCGCTGGCGTCGGGATCGGTGAACTGCTGGCGGCGATCCATGATGCGGTGGCCCGACTACCGCCGTCGGCCGCGCCGGGCACGGTCCGGCTCGCCGCGGGGATCGCGGCGGCCCGTAGGGCGATCGCCGAAGCCCGGGAAATCGCCGCGCTCGGGGCCGCCCATGGCGGTGCCGACGAGGTCGTCGCCGCCAGTGCGGTGGCGCGGGCGGTGGCCGCCCTCGGCGAGGTGACCGGCATCGATGCCCCCGCCGAATTGCTCGACCGGATCTTCTCCAGGCACTGCATCGGCAAGTGACGGGCGCCTCTTGCCGCGGCGACGAAGCGACCGCTCCGCTGTCAGGCCCGCGGCGCGCGGCGGCCGCGGCTGCCGGG
>SXWA01000092.1 GCA_005791575.1 Planctomycetaceae bacterium | reverse complement strand
TTCAACAAGAGCCACTCCACGGCCTACGCGCTGCTCGCTTGGCAGACGGCCTACCTGAAGACGCACTGGCCCGTGGAGTTCATGGCGGCCCTGCTCTCCGGCGACATCACCGGCCGCAACTTCAAGAAGAAGGACGCGCTCGTCGAGCATGTCGAGGACTGCCGGCGGATGGGGATCGATGTCGCGCCGCCGGACGTGAATGCCTCGGGGCCTGACTTCACCGTCGCCGGGGACCGGATCCTCTTCGGGCTGGCGGCGATCAAGGGGTGCGGACTACAGGCTGCCGAGGCGATTCGAATGGAGCGGGAGCGGAACGGTGTGTACCACGACCTCGACGATTTCTGCGGGCGTCTCGATCCGGCGGTGGTCAATCGCACGGCGATCGAGAGCCTGGTGAAGGCCGGGGCGCTCGATCGGCTCGGGGCGCACCGCGGGGGGTTGCTGGCGGGGATCGAACGGGCGATGGCGGCCGGTGCCGCCCGGCTCGCCGATCGGCGGAGCGGCCAGAAGAGTCTCTTCGAGTCGCTCGAAACGCCGGCCGCCGCCACCCCGGCCGTGGTCCGCGGAGCCGGGCCGGATGTGCCGCCACTCACCGACGCCCAGATGCGCATCGGTGAGAAGGAGGTGCTGGGCTACTACGTCCACAGCCATCCGCTGGCGGAGCACGCCGGCGTGCTCGAGGCGGTGGCGACGCACGGCACGACGGGGCTCGCGGGGGTTCCGGCCCGTGGCGAGGTGGTGATCGGAGGCTTGGTGGCGGCGCTCAAGCTCTCGAGCGTGAAGCAGCCGCGGCCCGGATCGACCCACACGCGCTACTGCATGTTCGACCTGGAGGACATGGAGGGTCTCGTGCGGACGATCTGCTGGCCCGAGGACTACGCCCGTCTCGGGGAGCTGATCCAGACCGACGCCGTCGTCGTCGTCAGCGGGGCGATCGATCGCCGCGCCGGCAGCGACGAGACCAACCTGATCGTCAACGACATCGTGCCGGTGGCCGCGGTGTGGAACCGGCCGGTGAAGGGGGTGACGATCAAGGTCACCGAACCGGGGCATGGGCCGGGCACACTCGACCAGTTGGCGGCGATCGTCCGGCGCCATCCCGGGACGGTGCCGATGCGGTTGGTGATCGAACTGGCTGACGGCCGCCGGGTACTGATGGAGGCCGACCGGCACGCGGTCGCCTGGTCTGAGTCGCTCCACGGCGAGCTCCTCGACCTTCTCGGGCCGGGGGCGATCCGCGCCGCGATGGTTATCCCACGGCGCGGCGACGGCGACGGCGGGCGGCGATCCGGGGCCGGGCGGGCACCGGCCCGGAGTGCCTGAGGTGATCGCCCCATGACCGTGCCGCCCCAGGAGCGTGCCGCCGGTACGGCAGTCTGGAAAGCTGGCGCGGTCGTCGCGGTCGGGGAGTCGGGGAAGACGCGGGTCAATTGACCCCGGTCCGGCCGCCGAAGAGCAGACGAGAGTTGGTCCGGCCCGCGGTCCGCCGCGTTGCCCGGCCCCCCGAAGCGGGCGTAGGCTTCGGCAGGGTCCCTTGTTCCGATCTCCTCGTTTCCGGGTGAGTCCATGCGTCGCGTCGAACAGGGCCGGTGGTCAGCGTTGGTCACCCGTGTCGGGATGATGGCCATCGCGGCGGCAGTGGCAGTGGCGCCGGCGGCGGTCGCCCTTGCCCAGGCGGGGATCGGCGGTGGCGGCAGGGGCGGCGGCGGGATGGGCGGCGGCGGCAGGGGTGGCGGCGGGAGGGGCGGCGGCGCCCGGGGGGGCGGGGGGATGGGCGGCGGTGGGAGGGGTGGCATGGGTGGTGGCGGTGGCCTCGGGAGCGCTGCCGGAGCCGCCGGCGTGGTCATCGATGCCAGCGGTGTGCTCCGCACCCAGCGTGTGGCCGATGCCGGACTGTCGCTCGCGCGGCGCCGGGCAGCGGCGGCCAGTCTGCCTGCCGACCTGCGGACCCGCTCGCCGCTTCGCAAGGTGGCCCTGTCGCGGCTCGAAGCCGAGGTGGCACGGGTGGCGGCCGCCGGTGGCAGCATTCCCGACGACCTGGCGAAGCTCGCCGGCCTGACGCGCCTGCAGTACGTGTTTGTCTATCCGGGCGACGGCAGCGGACCGGGCGAGGTGGTGATCGCCGGCCCGGCCGAGGCGTGGATCGCCGACGGAACAGGCCGCGTGGTCGGCGTCGAGACCGGCAGCCCGACGCTGCTCCTCGAGGATCTTGCGGTGGCCGTGCGGGCGTTTCCCCCGGGCCAGCCGTCCGACCGGGCACTCGGCTGCTCCATCGATCCGACCCAGGAGGGACTGGCCGCCCTCCAGACCCACCTGCGGAAACTCGGGCGCATCAATCCCCAGGCGAGTGTCGACCAGATCGTGACCGGGATGCGGCAGGCGCTCGGGCCGCAGATGATCCGCATCGACGGTGTCAGCCCCGCCTCGCACTTCGCCCAGGTGATGGTCGAGGCCGACTACCGGATGAAGCTGATCGGCATCGGGATGGAGCGGGCCCCGGTGAAGATGAACACCTGGATCGAACTGGCCAGCTCGTCGAGCGTGGCGGCCAACGCCCTCCAGCGCTGGTACTTCGTCCCCGACTATCAGTGCGTGCGGGTGAGCGAGGATGACATGGCGATCGAGCTCGTCGGTCGTGGCGTGAAGCTGGTGGGTGCCGACGAGGTGGTGCTCCCCGACGGACGGCGGATGTCGGCCGACCGTGCCGACCGGGCGAGCAAGACGTTCACCGACACCTTCACGAAGAAATACGCGGAGATCGCCGCCCGCACCCCGGTCTACTCCCAGCTCCGCACGCTGATCGATCTGGCCGTGGCTGCCGCCTATCTCCAGCAGCACGATGCCTACGGCCGCACCGGCTGGTCGGCGACCGGATTGCTCGACGAGTCGGTCTGCCCGGTGGAGCAACTCGTGCCCCCGAGCCAGGTCGAGCCGGCGGTCCACGCGGTCTGGAAGGGAAGCCGACTGCTGACTCCGATCGGTGGTGGCGTGACACTCGAGCCGAGGCGGGCCCTCGATCCGCCGAACCTGATCATGGACGACGAGGGCACGGTCGGGCGGGCCCATGCGGCCGCCACCACCCTGCCGGCCGGCCGGTGGTGGTGGGACTGATCACCGACGGGCGTGCCCCGCTCACCCCCGGGCCGCCGCTGGTGGTCATGCTTTCGATCGTGGCGGCGCTCGTGGCGGCGCGGAAGAGTCTGGCCGTGCTGAACGGGGCCGGGATGCCCGGGAGCACGCTGACCGGGGGCGCGCTGACCGGGGGCTATCGGGTAACGACCGCCGGTCGCGCCGCTCCGCTCCCCGCCCGACACCCTCACGCCTTGACCCGCTCGAGATAGTCGCCGGTGCGGGTGTCGATCTTGATCATGTCGCCCTGTTCGATGAACGCGGGCACGACCACCTCGGCCCCGGTCTCGAGCTTCACCGGCTTGGTGAGGTTGGTCGCCGTGTTGCCCCGGATGGCGGGCTCGGCGTACTCGACCTTGAGCACCATGTGGTTCGGCGGCTCCATCGAGATCGGATTGCCGTTGTAGAGCAGCATCGAGCAGACGGTGCCCTCCTTGATCCACTTCCAGGAATCGTCCACCTGCTCCTTGGAGAGCTCGTACTGCTCGTAGTTCGCGTTGTCCATGAACACGAACGCCTCCCCCTGCTTGTAGAGGTACTGAGCGTCGATCGTGGTGATGTCGGCAGCGTCGAGGGAGTCGCCGCTCTTGTAGGTCCGGTCGAGGACGGTGTTGCGGAGCAGGTTCCGCAGCTTGCACTTGTAGAGTGCCTGCCCCTTCCCGGGCTTGACGAAGTTGCACTCGATCATGATGTACGGGTCGCCGTCGATCTGGACCTTGAGACCCTTCTTGAATTCGCTGGTGTTGTAGGCTGGCACGGCGGCACTCGTCTCCTCTGCGGTTCCTTCCCCCGCGCCGGTGGCGTATGCTTGCCGGGGCGGCGGACGATGCCACTGCCCCGCGGCTGCGGTCGGCGGTGGAAACCGACAAGAGTGGCCCCGTTTCCGGCCGCTGTCAACGTCGGCCATGCCACGGCCTGCGGCCGCATGCCCCTGTCGCCGGCCCCTCCCGCCCGAGCCGTGGTCTCCATGGACCGTCTCGCATGGACCTGACCGTCGTCGACCCACCTGTCCGGCACACGGCCGTGCCCGCGCCGCGCGCGCACTGGCAGCGGTTACTTGCCGACGCGGTCCGTGACCCGATCGAACTCTGCCGGCTGGTCGGAATCGACCCCGCCGCCGCCGGGCCCACGGGCGGATTCCCGCTGCTCGTCCCCCGCGGCTTCGTCGCCCGGATGCGCCATGGCGATCCGCAGGACCCGCTGCTGCGCCAGGTGCTGCCGGCAGTGGCGGAAGGGCAGCCGGTGCCGGGGTTCACCGCCGACCCGCTCGGCGAGGGGCAGGCCGTCGCCGCGCCGGGGTTGGTGCGGAAGTATCAGGGGCGTGCGCTCCTGCTCCTCACCGGTGGCTGTGCCGTCAACTGCCGCTACTGCTTCCGCCGCGAGTTCCCCTATGCCGACCATGGAGCCGCCGGCTTCCCCGGCGCCGCGCTGGAGGTGATCGCCGCCGATCCCACGCTCCAGGAGGTGATCCTCTCCGGAGGTGATCCGCTGCTCGTGGACGACCAGCGCCTCGCCACGGTGGTCGAGGCGCTCGATGCCATCCCCCATCTGCGGCGCCTGCGGATCCACACCCGGCTGCCGGTCGTCCTCCCCGAGCGCGTGACCGACGGGTTGCTCGCCGTGCTCGGCGCGACACGGCTGACCGGCGTGCTCGTGCTCCACGCCAACCATGCGGCCGAACTCGACGACTCCGTCGCCACGGCCGCCCGTCGGCTCGCGGCGACCGGGACCCTGCTCCTCAATCAGGCGGTGCTCCTGGCGGGGGTGAACGACCGTGTCGCCACCCTGGCCGCGCTCTCGGAACGGCTCCTGGCGATCGGCGTGCTCCCGTACTATCTCCATCTCCTCGACCGGGTGCGCGGGGCGGCCCATTTCGAGGTCGGTGAGGCGCGGGCCCGGGACCTGCTCCGTGGATTGCAGGAGTCGCTCTCGGGCTATGCCGTTCCCCGGCTGGTGCGGGAGGTGCCGGGCGAGCGCAGCAAGCTGTGGATCCATCCCGCGCCGGCCCCGACTGTCGGCGCCCCTGGTTCGCCGCTCACCAGCGGGTAGAACCGTGCATGCCCGGGCATGCCCCTGAACGAGCACGAGGTGGACCATGAAGATGTTGATCGCGGTGGACGGCTCCCCGGCATCGCTCGATGCCGCCGCACTGGCCGGAAAACTGATCAACCCTGCGGTCGACGACGTGGCGATCTACTTCTCGCCGGCGGAACTCTCCCGCCGCATGCCCTGGGGACCGCAGCTCGTCGAAGGGGCGACGGCGGCCCTGTTCGCCGAGGCGTGCAGCCGGTTGCCGGCGGGTCTGAGGCGGGAGCCGGAGGCGATCGTCAGTATCAAGCCGGCCGCGGTCGGGATCCTCGAATCGGCCAGCGGGTGGAAAGCCGACCTGATCGTGGTCGGCGCCCGGGGCACGGGGTCGTTGGAGCGCCTGCTGCTGGGCAGCGTGTCGCGGGCGGTGGTCCATGGCTCCCACCTCCCGGTGCTCGTGGCGCGGTCGGCGCCGGCGGCCGGATTGAAGGTGCTCGTCTGCCATCATCCCGCCAGTGGCCCGACGCTGGCCGGCACCCTCGGCCGGCTCCACTGGCCGACGGGAACGACCGGCCAGACGCTCGCTGTCGCGGAATCGCTCCTCGCAGCGCCGCTCCCCCCCTGGCTGGAGCAGCGCGTCCGCGATCCGCAGACCGCCGCGATCGCCCGCGCCTGGGAGACGGAGCACGAGTCGGAGGTCGCCGGGATCACGACGAAGGCCCGGGAGTTCGTCGCCACGTTGCCGGCGGCGCTCCAGGGAGGGGAGCCGATCGTCGTCGAGGGCAACCCCGGTGATCGGATCAATGCCCGCGCCAAGGCCGACGGCATCGATCTCGTCGTCGTGGGGAGGACCCCCGCCGACACCCTCTCGCGCTGGCTCCTCGGAAGCACCTCCGAGGCGGTGCTCTCGTCGTCACCGGCGAGTGTCCTCCTCGTGCCGGTGGAGAAGTCGGCCGTCTGACGGCGGGGCGGCGGCCTATCAGCCCGTGGCCAAAGTCCATCCATGGCCTTTGGCCACTCGAAAAGCTGCGCTTTTCACGGGAGCTGCGCTCCCGGCACCTCATCCGTGAGGTGCAGCAGGCTGTGTGGCCACAGCCTGCTGGCAGCCCGTGGCCAAAGACCATCCATGGCCTTTGGCCACCCGAAACGCTGCGCTTTTCACGGGAGCTGCGCTCCCGGCACCTCATCC
>SXWA01000091.1 GCA_005791575.1 Planctomycetaceae bacterium | reverse complement strand
TGTAGTTGCCGGGACCGCAGTAGCCCTCCATCTCGGTGTACTCCGTCGCCCCCACGACCTGGGCGCCGACGAAGCACGGCCGCGCGTTGGCGGGAATGTTGTCGAGGAAATTCGTGCAGTAGATGTCGAGGATCCCGTCGAAGTCGAGATCGGTGAAGACGGCGCCGGTGCCCCACTTGTCGTCCCCCACCCGGGTCGGGCCGGTGACGTCGACGAAGGTCCCGTCGCCCATGTTCCGCAGCAGCGCGTTCGGGCCGTAATTGGCGAGGTAGAGATCGGGGAATCCGTCGGCGTCGTAGTCGCCGACCGCGACCCCCTGACCGTACCCCGGATCACCGACCGCCGCAGGCAGCGTGGCGTCGGTGAAGGTCACCCGCCCGTCCGCGGATCGACCGTTGCTCCGATAGAGATGGTCGGGTGCGTCGCGCGCCGGCCCGCGGTCGTATTCGATCCGCCCGCCGTTGGTGAGAAACAGGTCGAGCCAGCCGTCCCGGTCGTAGTCGATCCACGCGCATCCGCCCCCCATCACCTCGACGACCAGCCAACGCCCGGGCACGACGTCGCGGTCGTACGTGAAGTCGATCCCCGACGCGGATGCGACGTCGTTGAACACCGGCACGACCCCTCCGAGCTGACTGCCGGGGGCACGGGGTCCTCTCCCGGCGGCCGGGATCTGGGGATCCCCGCCCCGCGCTGCCCGCGAACCGCTCTCCTGCCCGCCGCCGCGCGCCGATCCGGCGGCGGCGTTCGCGGGAGGGGGTGGCGCGTTGCCAGCCGGCACGGGGGCCGGCCGGCTGCATCCCCCGGCCCCTCCGACCACGACCATGAGCACGACGACGAAGGCGGCGTGTGCGCGCACGGCACCCCGCGGCTCCCCCTGCGGACGGCACCACGACCGCCGCGCTCCGCCATGGTCGATCATCGCAGCCTCCCCACGTCGATGATCGTCGCCGCCGCGCCGTCCGTCGCCGGCTCGATGACGACATACTCACTTCCACCGACCAGGCCTTCAGCGGCGGAGCGGCCACCGCGCGGCCACTCGATCTCGACGTCCACCGAGGTCGCCGCCGACGGCACCGCGAAGACGATCCGCGGGTCACGGGCCGACTGGTAGCCACCGCCCCCCTTCACCTGGCGCGTCTGCCGCGGGCCCGTCCCGGCGACCCGGGCGATCGCCCCGACGCAATCGCGGTTGCTGCGCGTGCCGACCAGCCGCACGAGCAGCGGCGTTCCGGCAGTCTGCCCGGCGGCGCTCCCGACGCCCGCGTCGTTGCGAAGAAGGGCCGCCGGTTCGTCGCGATGGTTGAAGGCAAGATCGGCATCGCCGTCGCCGTCGAGATCGGCGGCGACGAGCCCCCGGCCCTGATGGCGCGCCTGGAAGTAGCTCCCCGCGATGCCGTCGGGCACGGCCACGAATCGGCCTCCCCGGTTGTGGAGCACCAGCCCCGGTTGCCGGAGGGCCGACGTGCCAGCCGCTTTCTGCCGCTCGTCTCCCACGTGCCCGCTGGTGATCACCACGTCCTCCAGGCCATCGAGGTCAAGGTCGGCGAACTGCACGCCCCAGCTCACCAGCGGGAGGCTCGGCGGGCCGAAGCCGCTGCGCTCGCTCGAGTCGCTGAACACCCCGCCGCCGGAGTTGCTGAACAGGAGATTGTATTCCTGCTCGAAGTCGGTGACCGCCAGGTCGAAGCGGCCGGAACCGGTGGTGTCGGCCGCGTCCACCCCCATGCTCGACTTCACGCGCCCGAGGCCGTCGTAGGCGGTGCCGGAGAGGTCGCTCGCATCGCGGAACCGCCCGTCACCGCCGCCGAGGAGCAGGTGGTTGGGATTGAGATCATTGGCGACGTAGAGATCGACCGTGTCGTCGTCGTCGAGCCGGGCCGCCACCACCCCGAGCCCACGGCCCGGTGGACCGGTGAGCCCGGCGGCAGCGGTGGCATCGCGGAACGCCCCGTCACCGGCGTTCACCAACAGGGCGTCAGCTTCCCCCTCCACCGTGAGCGGGCTGCAGAACACGCGCACCCCGCGCTGCCGGTCACCGCAGTACGGGTTGTGCTCCGGCGACCACCGTCCGTAGGTGCAGACATAGAGATCGAGGAGGCCGTCGGCATCGGCATCGAAGAACGCGGCGCTCGAGCTCCAGCGGTCCCCCTCCACGCCGGCGACAACCTGTGCGAACGTGCCGTCCCCGAGATTGCGGTAGAGGACGTCGGGGCCGAAGCAGGTGATGAACACGTCGGGAAAGCCGTCGGCGTCGTAATCACCGACAGTCACCCCATGGCTGTAGCCGCGGTGGCCGAGGCCGGTGCGGTCGGTGACCTCGACGAAGCGCCAGCCGCCCTGATTGTGGTAGCAGCGGTTGGCATGGGGAGCGGTGGCCGGAACGACGGGAAATGGATTGCCGGTCGCCAGCAGCAGATCGGGCAGCCGGTCGAGGTCGTAATCGAACGCGGCCAGCCCGCTGCCGTTGGCGGAGGGGAATGGCTTCTCGGAAGAATCACCCGAGTGGTGGGTGAACGCGACCCCCGCCTGAGCCGACATGTCGGTGAACCAGCTGGGGGCCGCAGCGGCGACCGGGGCCGCCGGCGCCGCCGCGGTAGTCGCCGGCGGTGCCGTGCCACCCGCCGGCGTGCCGGCGCCCCGCGGAGGGGAACGGCCGCACCCGGCAAGCAGGGCCGTCACGATGGGAAGGGCGAGCGCGAATCGACCCGTGCGTGCCATGACAACTCTGCTCGAGCCACGACGCGATCGGCGTCCCCGATGACGGCCATCGGAGCCCCCTCACGGCAGGATAGGACGGGCCGGAGCGGGCGTAAAGCCGCGGCGGCCCGCCGTCGACCCGGCGGTGCCCGCCTCACACCCATGCCGGCTGCCATCCGCCGCGGTAGCCCTTCGTGAGCAGGCCGCTGGCCCCGGCAGCGCCGGTGAGCGCCATCGCGTCGGCATCCCAGCCCAACAGCGCGCCGGGATGACGGATGGCGATCGTGCCCAGCAGGACCGTCTCGGTGAGGGGCCCGGCATAGCCGAAGTGGCTCGTCGTCCGCTCGGTGCCACGGATCGCGTCGATCCAACTCGTGTAGTGGTCGCGGGCCGGTTCCGGCTCGATCGTCACGTCGGCGAAACGCTGTGCCGGCACGTAATACGGCATCCCGACGTGGGGCACGACGAGGCTCGCGGTGGTGCCGATGAGCACCGATCCCGAGTTGGGCAGCGTGCCCTCGGCGCCGTCTTTGCCGGCGGGCAGGTCGGCGGCCGTGAGGCCGAGGACGTCGAGCGCCGGCTTGTGGCCCTGGCCGTCGTACCAGGTGACCTCGATCGTCGGGCCGGCGGTCCGCGGCGTGCCGGGGAAGAGCCAGCGGACGGTGGACTTCGTGTACCACACCTCGCGGTTCATCGGTGTCGCCTCGGCGCGGACCGACAGCGGCGCCGTGAGGCCGAGGGCCATGAACACCGGGTCGAGGATGTGGCAGCCGAAGTCGCCGAGTTGCCCGTTGGCGAACTCCTGCCACGCGCGCCAATTGAACGGGTGGTAGATCTCCGGCTGAAACGGCCGCGTGTCGGCCACGCCGAGCCACTCGTCCCAATGGACGCCGGCGGGCACGTCGGCCGCGCCCGCGGGGCGGTCGTCGAGCTTCCGCCAGGGCATGCCCCCCGCCTGCCAGGAGTGCACGGCCTTCACCGCGCCGATCTTCCCGTCGTGGACCAGCTTCACGGCCGTGCGGTAGGCGGGATGCGACTGGATCTGGTTGCCCATCTGGGTGACCAGCTTGAAACGCTCGGCCGCCTGCCGCAGCTGCCGGGCCTCGAACAGGGTGTGCGTGAGCGGCTTCTGGCACTGCACGTGCTTGCCGAGGTGCATCGCCGCCAACGACGGCGCGGCGTGCATGTGGTCTGGCGTGGAGACGATCACCGCGTCGAGCGTGCCGGCGTCGTCGAGCAGCCGCCGCCAGTCGGTGAACGTCTTCGCCATCGGGAACTTCTCGGCGGCGGCACCGAGGTGGGCCTTCGATTCGTCGATGTTGCACAGCGCGACGACCTCGGCGTGCGGGCTCTTGGCCGTGTCGAGCAGATCGGAGAATCCCTTGCCGCCGCAGCCGATCGAGGCGATCCGCACGCGCTCGTTGGCCCCCAGGGCCCGCGACCAACCCAGCGCCGACAGCCCGACAGCCACGCCGCCGCCGAGGAGCCCGCGGCGGCTCACACCAAGCCCGCCACCACCGGTCGATCGCTCTCCGGGCCGTGTCCGTGATCGCATGACCAGAGCCTCCAGCGAAGGGAATGGGGAACCACCTGCACAACGCCCAGTGTGGCGCGTCGCCCCGCCGCCGGCAACGCCGCCGGCAACGGTGCCGGAGCCGGGCGCGGTAAGCTGCGGAAATGAACGCCAAGTCACTCGCCCGGATGGGTTTCCCCGCCCCGCTCGTCGCCCGGGCCGGCTGGCTCGTCGGCGAAGCGCGGCGGCAGGGCCGGCCCACCGAGGAGGTGCGGCGGGTCCTCGCCGGGATCGTCGCCACCCCCGAGTCGTTCCGCGACGACCCCTGCTTCGGCCCGCTGGCGCTGGCACTGTGCGACCTCCGTGCCACCGAGGCTGCCGGCGCCACCGCGACGCGCCCACGCGACGTGGCGTTGCCGTGGCGGCAATGGGGCACCGGCCTCGAACCCGACGCGGTCGCCCAGATGGAGGCGGCGATGCGGCTCCCGGTGGCCGCCGCCGGGGCGCTCATGGCCGACGCCCACGTCGGCTACGGCCTGCCGATCGGCGGCGTGCTCGCGACCGAGCAGGCGGTGATCCCCTATGCGGTCGGCGTCGACATCGCCTGCCGGATGAAGCTCTCCGTCATCGATCTGCCACCCGAGTGGCTCGACACGAAGCCCGAGCGCCTCACGGCGGCGCTCGAGGCGGAAACCCGGTTCGGTGTCGGCGCCGAGTTCGGCAAGCGTGGCGATCCGGGGCGCACACGGCCACGCGAGCATCCGGTCCTCGACGACGACTGGAGCGTCTCGCCGGTCACGCTCAAACACCGCGACAAGGCCCGGCTGCAGCTGGGCACCAGCGGCAGCGGCAACCATTTCGTCGAGTTCGGGACGTTCACGGTCGATGCCACCGAGGCAGCCGCACTCGGCCTCGCCACCGGCGGCACCTATCTCGCGCTCCTCTCGCACTCCGGGTCGCGGGGCACCGGAGCCGCCGTCTGCAACCACTATTCACGCCTGGCGCTGGACCGCTGCCGCGACCTGCCCGGTGCGATGCGGCATCTCGGCTGGCTGCCGCTCGACAGCGCCCCGGGGCAGGAGTATTGGGCGGCGATGAACCTGATGGGGCGCTACGCCGCCGCCAACCACGCCTGCATCCACCGCCACGTCGTCGCCAATCTCGGGGCCCGGGTGATCCTCGACGTCGAGAACCACCACAATTTCGCCTGGGAGGAGGAGCACGTGATCGACGGCGTGCGCCGCCGGGTGATCGTCCACCGCAAGGGGGCGACGCCAGCCGGCGCCGGGGTCCTCGGCATCATCCCCGGATCGATGGCCGCCCCCGGCTTCCTCGTGCGCGGCCGTGGGCTGGCGGCGTCGCTCGACTCCGCCAGCCACGGCGCCGGCCGCCGGATGAGCCGCACCAAGGCCCGGGAGACCTACCGCTGGAAGGAGGTCAAGCCGCTCCTCGAGGAGCGCGGGGTGCGGCTGATCAGCGCCGGCATCGACGAGGTGCCGCACGCCTACAAAGACATCCACGCGGTGATGGCCGCCCAGGCCGACCTCGTCGAGACGGTGGCCAGGTTCGATCCGCGGTTGGTGAAGATGGCCCCGGAGGGGGAAAAACCGGAGGACTGACCCCCGCCGCGCGGCGGTTCCCCGCCGGCCGCCACCGGTCTTGGCAGGCTGCGGATAATTGGCAGGCTGCGGATAAACAGCCTGCTGCACCGCAGGGATCCGGTGCCGGGAGCGCAGCGCCCCTGAAAAGCGCAGCGTTTCGGGTGGCCAAAGGCCAGGGATGGACTTTGGCCACAGGCTGTTGGGCATGGTGGGTTCAGGTGGCCCCGGGGGCCGGAGCTGCCGCGCGGCGCCGCGTGAGCATGAAGTCGTTGCCGTCGGGGTCGGTGCACATCGCGAGGTGCGGGGGCTCGCCGTTCTCCGGCTCCGGCTCGCGCACCAGTGTGCCGCCGGCCGCGACCACCTCGTGCGCCGCGGCGATCACGTCGGCGACCTGGAGGCTGATCCCGGTCCAGGTGCGCTTGCCCTCGCCGCCGGAATGGATGCCGATCACCGCCCCGGCGATCTCGACTTCGGCGATCACCGGATTCCGCTTCAGGACCTGCCCGGCGAACGTCTCGGCCCAGAAACGCACCGCCCGGTCGAAATCGGCGGCCCAGATCACGTATTTCACCCGTTCAACCTGCATGGCATCCTCCCGGCGGCTGTGCGACACCGGCACGATACCATCACCCGGAGCGGGCCACCGTGGAGCTGGCCAACGAGGACCGGTTCGAGGAACGGCTGGAACGGGGCCCGCGGACCAGGATGTCGGCGTGGTCCTCCGGGATCCGTTCCGCGGTTCACGCCCGGACGGCGCGGCGGCCAGGGGGACCTGCCGCCGCACGGTAATCTGGTATTCGAGCCACGAGACGGGGGCCGACGGCAAGCCGATCACGGCGATCTCCCGCGCCGACCTCGTCTGCCCCTCGACGTTCCACTGACTCCCCACCCGGGGACGGCGCCGGGAATCCCCTCATCGATACAGGCCAGCCGTGACGAACGACCACCCGACCGACGGCGACCCTGATCCGCCGGCCGTGAGCCCGTTTTCCAGCGGCCACGCCCCGGTCGGTGACGGCCCGACGCCGGCGCCGCCACGCCGCCGTCAAGGCCGGCCGGTGCTGCGCGTGCTGACCTGGCTCCTCCTCGGGCTCCTCGGCCTGGCGGCTCTGGCAGGCCTGGTCGTGGCCGCCGCGTGGGCCTACTACCATCCCGCCTCGACCGTCGAGCGGGGAGTGGTCTACGGCACCCGGCATGGCGCGCCGCTCCACTTCGACGTCGTCCGCCCCTCGTCGCCCAATGGCCTGGGCATCGTCTACTTCACCAGCGGCGGCTGGCGGTCGGGCGGCCCCGGGGATTCCAACCCGATCGTCCTCGCCCCGCTGCTGCGGCGCGGATACACCGTCTTCCCGGTGTATCACGTGTCGCAGCCGCGCGCCACGATCCGGGAGATCGTCGCCGACTCCCACCGCGCCGTGCGCTTCATCCGCGCCCATGCCGGCGAATACGGCATCGATCCGCAGCGGATCGGTGTCACCGGTGGCTCGGCTGGCGGCCACCTCGCCCTGATGATCGCCACCCAGGGAGCCCCCGGCGACCCGGCGGCGGACGACCCAGTCGATCGCCAGTCGAGCGCCGTGCAGGCGGTGGCGATCTTCTACCCGGTCACCGACTTTCTCGACCTCGGCGACTCGACCGAGAATCCCGGCGACGGCGGCCCGCCGAAGAGCTTCCGTGCGGCCCTCGAGCAGGAGCCGGTCGATCTCGAGCGCTGGCGGGTCACGGGGCGGGAGCTGTCGCCGTTGTTCTTCGTCTCTCCCGCCCTCCCGCCGATACTCATCTACCATGGCGACGCCGACACCCTCGTGCCGCTCGATCAGTCGCAGCGCTTCGGGGCCCGCGCCGGTGAGGTCGGCGCCGTCGTCGAGCTCGTGGTCCACCGCGGTGGCGGCCATGGCTGGCCGACGATGCTCTTCGATCTCGTCCACTTCGGCCGCTGGTTCGACCGACACCTCCGCCCGAGCCGCTGAATCCCCGGGGAATCCACCGCCATGCTCACGCCCGACCAGATCGCCGAATACCACCGCGAGGGCTACTGCATCGCCCGCGGGTTCTTCGCCCCCGACGAGATCGACCTCCTGCGGCGCGCCGCCAAGGAGGACCGCGAGCTCGACCGGCACGCGTTCGGCCGTGCCGACGGCGAGGGGGGCACCGTGCGGCTCTCCCTCTGGAACCATCCCGGCGACGGCATCTACGGGATGTTCGCCCGCTGCGAACGGATCGTGCGCTCGGCCGAGGCGCTCCTCGGCGGCGAGGTCTACCACTACCACTCGAAGATGATCATGAAGGATCCGAAGGTGGGCGGAGCGTGGGCCTGGCACCAGGACTACGGCTACTGGTACCGCAACGGCGTGCTCTGGCCGCTGCTCACCAGCGCCTCGATCGCCGTCGATGGCGCCACGCGTGCCAACGGATGCCTGCAGGTGATCCCCCGGTCGCACGAGCTGGGCCGGATCGACCATCTCCAGTCGGGGGATCAGGCCGGTGCCGACATGGAGCGGGTGCAGGCGGCGCTCGAGCGCCTGCCGCTGGTCCACTGCGAGATGGAGCCGGGCGACACGATCTTCTTCCACGCCAATCTGCTCCATCGTTCCGACATGAACCGCTCCGACGAGCCGCGCTGGTCGATGATCTGCTGCTACAACGCGGCGCGCAACGACCCCTACAAGGAATCGCACCACCCGCGCTACACGCCGCTCGACGTCGTCCCCGACGCACGGATCCGCGCCGTCGGGATCCGCCGCTTCGCCGACTCCACCGCCGACGTCGCCTGGCTGGAGGCGAACCGTGACCACTCGACGCGGGCGCCGTCGGCCGACGGCCGGTGAACGGGAGCCACCGCGATGACCGACTCCTCCGTTCCCGATCACCTGCCGCCGCTCCCCCGCGACCGCAGCCCGCCGATCGGCTGCATCGGCGCCGGCTTCATCATGGCCGACTGCCATCTGCCGGCCTACCGCCAGGCGGGATTCACTGTCGCCGCGATCGCCTCCCGCCGGCGGGAGGCAGCCGAGGCGGTGGCCACCCGCCACGGCATCCCGCGCGTCCATGCCACCGTCGAGGCGCTGCTCGACGATCCGCGGATCGCCGTCATCGACGTGGCGGTGCCGCCGGACGTGCAGCCGGGGATCATCCGCGCCGCCGCGACGCGGCCGCACGTGCGGGGCATCCTCGCGCAGAAGCCGCTCGCCGGCAGCCATGCCGAAGCGGCGGCCGTGGTGCGCGCCTGCGCCGCCGCGGGCACGACGCTCGTCGTCAACCAGAACATGCGCCATGACCATGCCGTGGCGGCCTGCCGCACGCTGCTCCGCGAAGGCACGCTCGGTGCGCCGGTGCTCGCCACGATCGAGATGCGCGCGATTCCCCATTGGATGCCCTGGCAGGAGCGCCAGGGGTGGGTGACGCTGCGGATCATGTCGATCCACCATCTCGACTGCCTGCGCGGCTGGTTCGGCGACCCCCGGCGGATCTTCACCGCCACGCGCACCGATCCGCGCACGGCGGCCCGGTTCGCCCACACCGACGGCATCTGCACCTCCGTCGTCGAATACGACTCGGGGCTCGTCTGCACCAGCCTGGAGGACGTCTGGGCGGGGCCGGCACGCGAGGGGGGGGAGGGGGACTCGTTCGTGCGGTTCCGCGTCGAAGGCACGCGCGGGATGGCTCTCGGCACGATCGGTTGGCCCGCCTGGCCGGTCCACACGCCATCGACACTCGACTGGACGACGACGGATGGCGGCTGGCGGCGGCCGCGCTGGCCCGAGGCCTGGTTCCCCGACGCCTTCGTCGGGCCGATGGCGGAGTTGCTCCGCGACCTCGAGGGGACGGAGCCTGCCGTCTGCACCGGGGCCGACAATCTCTTCACGATGGCCCTCGTCGATGCGGCCTACCGCTCGGCCCGCGAACACCGCGCGGTGGACCCACGGGAGATCATCGGCGAAGATGCCGATCGGCCCGGCTGACGAACGGCCTGAGCCACCCGGGGAGGATTCACGATGCGACTGGGATTGATCAACTCGGCGTTCGCCCAGGCGGGGAAGGGCACCCGTTTCGGGCTCGAGCAGACGAAGCAGCTGGGGTTCGATTCGGTCGACCTGCTCGCCGATCCGCTGGTGATGCCGGCCGAGGAGCGGCGGCTGATCCCCGCCGTGTGCCGCGACCTCGACCTGCCGATCGTGAGCCTGTGTTGCGTGTCGCTCGGGCTCATCGACTGGAACCCGCCGATCCGCGACTGCCACCTCCACCGCACGCGGGCCCATCTCGATCTCTGCGCCGAGTACGGCTGCAGCAACCTCCTGCTCGTCCTCGGCGAATACGTCTGGCAGAAGGAGTGCGTGCCGCCGCAGGAGCAGTGGGATCTCGCCGTCGACGCCTGCCGGCATCTCGGCGGCTACGCCGCGGAGTGCGGCGTGAGGATCGCGATCGAACTCGAGCCGTTCCACATGTCGCTGGTCAATTCGATCGACAGCATGCTCCGGCTCCTCGACGAGGTGGGGTTGCCCGATACCGTCCGCGCCAATTGCGACATCTCCCACCTCCACATCGTGCGCACACCGCCGGCGGAGATCGCCCGCCTCGCCGGCCGGATCGAGCACGTGCACCTCTCCGACTGCGACGGCAAGGTGCACGGCGACCTGCCGCCGGGCCGGGGGGTGACCCCGATCGCCGACTACCTCGCGGCGATCCGTGACACCGGCTACGACGGCACGGTGAGCGTGGAGCTCGAGTTCGCCCCCGACCCGGCACGGATCGTCGAATGGGTGGCCGAGGCCCACGACGGCACCGCGCGGATCATGGCCGACCTCGGGTGCCGCGGATGACCACCGGCCGGAGGCCTGCCGGTGCGGCGCTCGTCGTCGTCGGGAGTGCCAATACCGACCTCGTCGTCCGCTGCCCGCGGATCCCGCAGCCCGGCGAGACGGTGCTCGGCGGGAGCTTCTTCCAGGCGTCCGGTGGCAAGGGAGCCAATCAGGCGGTGGCGGCGGCGCGGCTCGGGGCCCACGTCCGGTTCGTGGCGCGCGTCGGCCGCGACCCGTTCGGGGCGGCGGCGCTGGCGGCGTATGCGGCGGAGGGAATCGCGACCGACCACTGCCGCGAGGACTCCGCCGCCGCCTCCGGGGTGGCGTTGATCCTCGTCGATGGCCAGGGGGAGAACGCGATCGCCGTCGCCCCCGGCGCCAACGCGCGGCTCTCGCCCGCCGATGTCGACCGCGCCGCGGAGGCGATCCGCGGCGCGCGGCTCCTCGTGCTCCAACTCGAGGTGCCGGGAGACACGATCCTCCACGCCGCGCGCATCGCTGACGCCGCGGGGGTGCCGGTGCTGCTCGATCCGGCTCCGGTGCCGGAGGACGGCCTGCCCACCGGGCTCCTCGAATTGGTCACGATCCTCAAGCCCCACGAATCGGAGGCGGCCCGGCTCAGCGGCCGGGCCGTGGACGGTGTCGCCGGCGGCATCGCTGCGGCACGGGTGCTCCGCGCGCGGGGCCCGCGGCTGGTGGTCGTGACGCTGGGCAGCCGCGGGGCCGTCGTCGCCGACGCGGATGGGGAGGTGTTCGTGCCGCCGTTCCCCGTGACGGCCATCGATTCCACCGCGGCCGGTGACGCCTTCACCGGTGCGCTGGCCGTCGGCCTCGCCGAGGGGCTCCCCCCCCGGGAGGCGGTGCGCCGGGCCGCCGCCGCCGGTGCACTCGCCGCCACCAGGGAAGGGGCGCAGCCATCGCTCCCGACCCGGGGGGAGTGGGAGGCGTTTCTGGAGGCATCCCGCGTCAGTTGACCCCCGGCCCACGGCCGCCGGCCACGGGCTGGCCGATGATGCCGGCATCGGTCGCCTGCACGAGCACGTAGGTGGTGCGCCCGTCGGCCACGGTGACCGGCACGTCGGCGATCGGCCCGAAGCGCCGGCCCCCGACATCGATGGCGGAAACCGCGATCCGGTGGTCCCCCTGAAGCAATTCCACTCGGAGCACCTGGATCGAGTCGGGCAACAGCCCCCAGCAGCGGGTGTCGGGCTTCTCGCTCGCCTGCCAGGCGACCCCGGCCAGATCGACGGCCACGCCGGGCAGCGTGCCGTCGAGCCCCAACCCCTGCTTCACCCCGAAGACGGCGCCCGACTTCACCGCCCGCCGCGCGATCGCCCGGGCCACGATCGTGGGCAGGACGGCCTCGTGCTGGGCCAGCGCCAGCCGCGAGACGCTCGTGACGGTCTCGCTCCGCCCTCTGGGCTGCCCGTCCACCGCCACGTCCACCGCCGCGGCGATGCCCGTCGCCGCCAGCAGCCGGGGGATCCGCACCGGTGCCACCACCGCCGGCAGCGTGCCGGCGAACGGGCCGGCGAGCAGATCACCGGCGATCGCCAGCGACACCGTCGACGGCACCTCCACCGCATCGGCCTTGAACGGGCCGTGTCCCACCAGGGCGATGAGCTGCACCACGCCATGGCCACGGGCGGAGTGATGGCCACCGCGGGCCCGCTCCAGCAGTTCGCCACCGCGCGGATAGTCGGGTTGCCACGACACCAACTCGGCATACGACCGGGCGGCATCGTCGTAGTCGCGGTGGGTGGCCTCGCGGATCGTGCCCCGGAGCCAGGACCCGAACGCGACCTGGGGATACGAGGCCTTGGGATTGGTGCCATCCTCACCGGCGGCCGCAAGCACGATCGCACGCTGCTTGGCCGCCACCTGGAGGGCATAGGCCTCGGCATCGTCGCCATCCTGGAGCAGATTGGCGACGGCCAGCAGCGCCCGGATCAGCACCTTCTCGTGGTCCTCCCCCGCGTACTCGGCCGCGACGTCGTCGCGGGCGAGCATCATCACCCCCGCGGCGGGATCGGCGGTCTCGAGGAGGTCGAACTCGTCGCGCACGCCGCGCAGCAGCCGCTCGGCGTCGGCCGGGCGCCCCTCCGCCAGCGCCACCGTGGCGCGGTCGAGGGCGATCACACTCGCATCCTCGGGATGCTGCCCGGCATCCCGGGCGAGGAGCCGCTCGGCTTCGGCGAGGTCGCCGCGGTGGAAGGCGGCGCGCACCGGCTCCAGCCGGGCGACGTGCGAGACGCAGCCGGTGGCCAAGGGCAGCAGCGCGGCGAGGATCACGACGCACGTGGCAGACGGGCACACCATCGCCGCGGCTCCCGTCAGTCGCGTTGGAGGGGGGTGGTCGCCCGCCAGCGTGACAACCGGCTGTGGTGGTATCCCTTGGAGATCTCCGCCGACTGCTTGTCGTAGCCGCCGTCGCGGACGTCGATCAGCTCGAGGGTGAGGAGGTAGTCGCGCTGATAGTCGCGGTTCGACTGCGTGGTGCCGCTCGTGAGCTTGGCATAGAGCAGGTAGTCGATCGGCTGCCCTTGGCTCTCCATCGTGGCGGCGAAGGTGCGCATCCGCTCCGGCACGAGGAGCTCGTCGGGGCGGAGACGGCTGTCGCGCAGCCCGGCGTCGACGGCCCGGCGGTTGAGCGATTCGAAGAGCTGGCTCTCCAGGATCCGCTGGTCGATGATCTCGTAGACCTGTTCCTTGAAATCACCGATCTCCTCGGCGCTGGTGTTCTCCACCCCGACGAAGCAGATCCGCTTCCGGGGCGGCGGCACCGCCTCGACCCCGTCGAACGACACCTGGCGGACAGGATCCTCGCAGTGCCGGGCGAGGAGTTTCGCCACGGCCTCGTTGACCAGGGGACGGAACGTCTCCTGACCGGCCTGGTGGCTGCCCATCATCAGCCGATCGCCCGGCTGGACGATCCGCGCGAACTGCGTTCCGCGGCAGCCCGGGCTGCAGACGGCCGCGGCGACGGCGACAACCAACAGTGGCACCCGTTGCATCGGCTTCGCTCCCGGGGGGATCTGGGCGGAGGATGGTACCTTCCCCGGGGCCGATCACCCGAGGGCAGTTTTTTCGGGTGCCGCCGGTCCGGGTGACCATTTTTCCCGCGGAGTGGGGGGCTGCCGGTGCCGGTCAGCCGGCGAACCGCGTCGGCGCGAGGAAGCCGATCGGGAGGTCGGTCCTGCCATCGAGAGCGAGATCGGCGAGGATGTCGCCGACGACGCTGGCGAACTTGAAGCCGTGGCCGGAGAATCCGGCGGCGACCGCCACCCGTGGATTCCCGGGATGGAGCCCGAGGATGAAGTGGCCATCGGGCGACATCGTGTAGAGGCAGGTGGCGGAGGCGACGAGCGGGCCGAGAGCCGCCGGCAGACGGGCGGCGAGCACCTCCTCGACGCGTGCCCGCTCCTCCGGATCGACTCCCCGCTCGACGGTCAGCGGATCTTCGACCACGGCGCCACCGCTGTGCTCCGCCACCTTCACTCCCCCCCCGTCCATCGCGGGGAATCCGTAGAAGAACCCCGCGGCGGTGTCGAAGGCGAAGCAGGGGAACGCGCCGGCAACAAGCCCGGCGCGATGCTCGGCACGGGGTGCGAACCAGAACAGCCCCTTGCGGAGCACCACCAGTGGAATCGACGGCAGACGGAGCAGTCCGCCCGCCCACGGGCCAGCCGCGATCACCAGCCGGGCGGCGGCATACCGCCCGCGATCGGTCTCGACGACCACCCCGTCGCCGTCGGCCCGCCAATCGACGACCGTGACGCCGGTTTCCAGCCGTGCCCCATGGCCGACAGCGAGATCGAGGGCGGCGCGAACGCAGTCCTCGACCCGGAGCCACCCCCCACAGCGCTCGTGGAGCAGCAGCCAGTCGGGCGGCAGGAGGATCTGCGGATACCAGACCCTGCCCGCATCGGCCGTGAGGCATTCGACCGGCAGCCCATGGACCGCCGCGGCATGGAGGGTGCCACGCACCGCCTCGCCGTCGGACGGGCCGGCCAGGAGCAGCCCCGACTCGGTGAGCAGCGCGCGGCCTGCAGCCACCTCCAGATCGCGCCACCGGCGGTAGGCGGCACGGAGCAGCGGCACATAGTCGGGATGCTCGAAATAGGCGAGGCGGATGAGCCGCGACTGCCCATGGGAACTGCCGCGGTCGTGCGGCGGCGGAAATCGATCGAGAACGATCACCCGCGCGCCGCGCCGGGCGATCTCCGCGGCCGCGGTGCTGCCCATCCCGCCGCCGCCGATCACGATCACATCGGCGCGGTCCACCGGGATGGTCACGGCCCGCCTCCGCCGGCCCCGGCGGGGGGCGGAACCCCGTCACCTGTCACATCGGGGAGCGCGTCGGCCAGCGGCACGACGCTGTCGGCGGGTCCGCCGAACTGGGCCGGCAGGGGCATGTCGCGGAACCCCGGACCGGCCTCATCGCCGACGCGGATCTGCCAGCGGTCGAGCGGAAGCCTCGGCCCCGTTTCGCCGCGCACCAGCGCCGTGCCCCCGAAGAGGATGCCAGCGGCCGACTGCCCGGTGCATTCCAGCGCCAGCACGCCGGGGCGGTGGGGGGTGAGGATCGTGCCGGGGATGGCGAGCGATAGCGCGCCATCCCCGGCGGCAGGTCGGTATTCCAGCGGCCTCCCGTCGTACCACGCCTGGATCGCAGCCGGCGAAAGGCGCGCCCCGGCTCCCGGCGTGAGTTCGAGCGTCAGCCCGCGTCGCGCGGCATCCTCGTCGGGCACGATCACGGTCCGCAGCCAAAGGGGCCGTCCCTGGAGCGGAAACCGTGCGGCGATGTCAGCCGCACGGGGAAACGGCCCGCCGTCGCGGCGGACGCTCACCCAGCGCAGCCAGGGATCATGGGGATCACGATCGTCGATGTCGCGCGGCGGCGCGAGCCCGAGGGCGACATGGACCGCGTTCACGAGCACCCTCTCCACCTCCGGGCGGACGAGGTCGTCGGGATGCCCGACCGAGGTGTAGATCGACAGGCCGCCATCCGGACGACGGAACTCGGTGAGCACCGGCTGCGGGGGTGCGTCGGGGATCCGACCCGTGGCGAGCACGAGCGTCGCCGCCGTGGCCGGGGCGATGCGGTACAGCGAACCGACCTGGGGCAGGGCACCCTGCGTTGGCAGTCCGGTGAGCAGCGGGTGCCCGGCCGCCTCCGCCTGCACCGTCGAGGCGACATCCTTGCCGAAGTGGCCCGTGTATTCGATGCCGAACACGTCGCGGTCGAACTCCGGCCACGTCTCGCGGTCGGCCACCGGCGGCTTCGGCTCGAAGGGATGGCTCGCCGTGCGGATCCCGATCACCGGCTTTCCCGACGCGATGAACACCTTCAAGGCCGCCATCTGCCCGGGCGGCAATCCGCGCCGCCGCACGGAGAGCAGGAGCAGGTCGGCGCCGGCGAGCTGCTCCAGACCGGGGATCGAGTGCGGATCGTCGGCGGCGACGTGGTGCTCCACGACGCGAAACACGCCGCCGAGGCGCCGCCGCGCGAAAGCGGGGAGCGTGCGGTGGCTGCCGTACTCCTCCTCGGCGATCACCAGCGCCACGGTCGGCCGGCAGTCGCGCGGCGAACGGAAGGGGGGGCCGTCACCGAGGATCTGGTCGCTGGTGATCGTCGGGCAGACGTGCCGTTCGACATGGTCGATCATCCGCTCGGTGCCGGTGAAGTGGTTGACCCATGGCCACTGGGCGGGGTCGTACATCGTGTCGGTGAGGTCGCGGAGGAGCACCACCTGGCAGCCGGCCTCGGCCATGCGCCGCAGGCCGAACGGGCGGCCGAGGACACACATGTTGAGGTGGACCCCGACGAGGATCACCTGGCGGATCCCGCGTGCGGCGAGCACGCGCGCCGTTTCCGCACCGTCGTCGGTCAGATAATCAGCGGCCGCATCGATCGGCACGAGCGGCGACTGGGCTTTCCAGGGCATGCGCGGATTGCGACCGAGCCGTTCCAATTCGGCTGCCCAGGCGGCATGCTCCGCCGGATCGTCGTCCTCGCCACCGAGCGACTGGTCGAGCGGGTATTCCGCGCCGGCCTCGGCCGCCATCCCCGAGCACCATGCCGACCGGCCGGCGGGTGGCGCCACGAATCCCGTCGGCTCCTGCCGCTCGACCAGATCGCGGACCCGCTGCCGCGCCGGGTGGTCGGCGTAGGCGGGCATGCAGTCGCTCGGGGCGTGGATCACGGTCCCGCCGCCGGCACGGATCCGGTCGCAGACCCGCGCGATCCGCGGCGCGAATTCCTCGAGCCGCTCGACGGCCCGCCGGCAATGGTGCTGGTCCCAGACGTCGCAGACGATCACCGCCGTCGCCGCCGTCTGCCACTCCGCCGGCGCGTCGACCGCACGCCACCAGGAACCGTCGTCGGCACCGGGCCGTTGCGTGCGGAGCACGAGCCGGGTGTTGGCCGCGCCGCCCGTGCCCGACTCGACGCCCGTGCCCGACTCGACGCCCGTGCCCGACTCGCCGCCCGTGCCGGGTCGAGCACCGATCGCGGGGAGAACGACGACCAGCGCGGCGATCACCACCGCCGCACGACATCCGTATCCATGCGCGCCTGCCATCCGCTGCTCCTCCGCGTGGCTGATGGCCACTCCACTGGGCTGCCTGCCGCAACGCTGCCGGCTGCGGTCGGTTGCCCGCGGTTCACCCGGCAGGATACCGTACCGGCGGCGCGGCCAGGCCCCGCACCGTCCCCGGTGGCGATCGCCCGCCGGACGAAACCTCCCTTTTGGGCCTTTTGGGATTCGCCGATGACCGCCCACCCTGATGCTGCGATCCCCCACCCCGCGCCTGCCAACGCCCCCTCCGCGCGCCGCTCCCGGGGCCAGCGCGGGCCCACCCGCCGCGACCTGCTGGCCGGAGCCGCGGGCGCCCTGGCCTTCGGCATGCCGACGATCGTTCCGGGGCGGGCCCTCGGGCTCGAGCCGGGCACGCCGGCGGCGAGCGCGCGGATCACGCTCGGTGTGATCGGGATCGGTCCCCGCTGCCGCTACGTCCTCGGGGCGATGTTGCCGCTCCCCGACGTGCAGTGCCTGGCGATCGCCGACGTCCAACGCTCCCGGCGCGAGGCCGGGAAGGCGCTGGTCGACACCCACTACGGCACCGCCGACTGCCGGCTGCACCGCGACTTCCGTGAATTGCTGGCGCGCCCCGACATCGACGCCGTCCTCGTGGCCACGGGCGACCGCTGGCACGGGCCGGCGTCGATCCTCGCCGCCGAGGCGGGGAAGGACGTCTACAGCGAGAAGCCCTGCGGCATCTCGATCGATATCTGCCAACAGCTCGCCGACACCTTCCAGCGCACGGGCCGGATCTTCCAGGCGGGCACGCAGCGCCGCAGCGTGCCCAACTTCATCGACGCGGTGCGGCTCGCGACCAGTGGGCGGTTGGGCAAGCTCCACACGCTCCATGCCTCGGCCTACAAGCCGGTCCTCGCCAACGACTGGCTCCCCGCCCAACCCACCCCCGATCCCGAGACCTGCGACTGGAACATGTGGCTCGGCCCGGCACCGTGGCGCCCGTTCAATCAGCAGTACGTCGACGGCAAGTGGCGCGGCTACCACGACTTCGATTCCGGTGCCAAGCTCCTCGACTGGGGCGCGCACACCGTCGATCTGTGCCAGTGGGCCGGTGGCTTCGACGGCACCACACCGGTGGAGTTCGATCCACGGCCGACAGCGCTCCACTGCCGCTACGAAAACGGCGTGAAGCTGGTGATCGACTTCCTCCCCGATCCATTCGGCGACCGGGGGCCCAACTGGAACACCAAGCTCGGCACCTGCCCGGTGAAGTTCGTCGGCGACGCCGGCTGGGTGGAGACCGGCGACGCCGGCGGCACCGATCTCTCCGACGAGGGGCTGCGACCGGCGATCGGCGAGGCGACGCGGAAGGTTGCCGGCACCGACGCCGCCCTCCACGCGCGCAACTTCTTCGACTGCGTGAAGTCGCGGCAGCCGGCCGCCTGCAACGCCGCCGTGATGCGGAAGAGTCACGTCGCCTGCCATGCCGCGGCGATCGCCTGGATGCTCGGCCGTCCGCTCCGCTTCGATCCCGCCGCGGAACGATTCCTCACTCCCACGGGCCAGCCCGATCACGAAGCCGACGGCCTGCGCGGCCGGCCGCAACGTGATCCGTTCGTCTGAACCGACCGCCCCCGTCCAACCGACCGCCCCCGCCCAACAACCCAGCCCCCGTCCAACAACCCAGCCCCCGCCGGGCCACCCCGGGAATCCCATGCCGCTCGTCACGCTCCGCGGGGTGTCGCTCTCCGTCGGTGGTCCACCGCTGCTCGACGCGATCGATTGCGTGATCGAACCGGGGCAGAGGATCGGTCTCCTCGGCCGCAACGGCGCCGGCAAGCCCACGTTCATGCGGCTGCTCGCCGGTCAGGTGACCGCCGACGACGGCGAGGTTGCCCGGCCGCCCGGCACGGTGATCGCCCTCCTCCCGCAGGACGTGCCGGCCGACCTGGCCGGCAGCGTGGCCGCGGTCGTCGAGTCGGGGCTCCCGGCGACGGCCGACGACGCCGCCTGGCGACGCGACGGCGCGGTGACGCGGATCCTCGCACGGATGGATCTCGACGGCACGTCCGACGTCGCCACCCTCTCCGCCGGCATGAAACGACGCGTGCTCCTGGCGCGGGCGCTCGTCGCCGAGCCCGATCTCCTCCTCCTCGACGAGCCCACCAACCACCTCGACATCGAGGCGATCGAGTGGCTCGAGCGCTTCCTCGGCCGCTGGACCGGCACGCTCGTCTTCGTCACCCACGACCGGGCCTTCCTCCGCCGCCTCGCCACGCGGATCCTCGAGATCGACCGGGGCCGGCTCTTCGACTGGTCGTGCGACTACGACACCTTCCTCGCCCGGCGGGAGGACGCGCTGCTCGCCGAGGAGAAGCAGGCCGCACTGTTCGACAAGCGGCTCGCCGAGGAGGAGGCCTGGATCCGCACCGGTATCAAGGCCCGGCGGACGCGCAACGAAGGGCGTGTGCGCGCCCTCGAGGCGATGCGGCGCGACCACGCGGCCCGGCGGAAGGCGGTGGGCACGGTGAACCTCCGCATCCAGGAGGCGGAGCGCAGCGGGGCCCTGGTCGCGGCGCTCGAGGGGGTGGCTGCCGACCGCGGCGGACGGCGCGTGCTGGCCGACGTCACCACCACCGTGATGCGTGGCGACCGGATCGGGATCATCGGCCGCAACGGTGTCGGCAAGTCGACGCTCCTCGCGCTCCTGCTCGGGAGATTGGAGCCGGCCGCCGGGAGAGTGCGCCTCGGCACGAACCTCCAGGTGGCCTGGTTCGACCAACTCCAGGAACAACTCGATCCCGACCGCTCGGTGGCCGACAACGTCGCCGACGGGTCGGAGACGGTGCGGATCGCCGGCCAGCCGCGGCATGTCGTCGGCTACCTCCGCGATTTCCTCTTCACCCCCGAGCGCGCCCGCGGCTTGGTGCGCTTCCTCTCGGGGGGCGAACGCAACCGGGTGCTCATCGCCCGGCTGTTCGCCAAGCCGGCCAACCTCATCGTGCTCGACGAACCGACCAACGACCTCGATCAGGAGACGATGGAGCTGCTCGAGGAACGGCTCGTGGAGTTCTCCGGCACGGTGCTGGTCGTGAGCCACGATCGCGACTTCCTCGATCATGTCGTCACCAGCACGCTCGTGTTCGAGCCGGTGGCGGGCCGGGGGGCGGTCGCTGGATCGCACACCGTCAAGGAGTATGCCGGCGGTTACACCGACTGGCTGCGGCAGCGGCCCACCGTGCCGGAGGGGGCACCGGCAGGCGACGCTCGGCCGGCGCCGTCTCCTTCCGCACCCCAGGCCACAGCCACGCGGAAGCGACGGCTAACTTTCAAGGAGCAGCAGGAACTGGCCGCGCTCCCCGGGCTGATCGAACGCCTCGAGGCCGACGTCGCGGCTCTCCATGCCGCCGTGGCCGCCCCGGAGCACTACCGGCAGCCGCGCGACATGATCGCCGCGGAGCAGGCCCGCCTCCGCGAGCTCGAGGAGCGGCTGCAGACCGCCTACGCCCGTTGGGAAGCGCTCGAAACGGTGCAGCCGGGCGCGGGGTGAGCGGCCGTCAGGGTGCCGGAGGGGCCGTGCCGGCCGCTGCCGCCGTGGCAGAGTCAGCCGTGACGGCCGCCGTCGCCGGCGATGTCGCGCCGTCGATCCCGAGGCGCTCCCACACCGCCCGCCGCACCTGCTCGTCTTTCATCATCTCGAGGAATGCCTCACGGGCGACGTCGTGGCGACCGGCGGCGGCAGCGGCGGCCATGAGGAGGTCGGCAGCCTCGCGCCGCCGGTCGGGGCGCACGAGCGTGAGGAGCTTGCGGAAGTGGGCGATCGCTTCGGCGGGTTTTCCGTCGTCGAGCAGCAAGCGCCCGGCGTCAGTGTGAACGCGATTGATGGTCTCGCGTGCCCACGCGCCTCGATCCGGGGACGAGAGCCATGGGCGGAGCACGTCGCCGATCCGCTCAACATGTTCTGCGGCCTCTGCTTTCCGTCCCAACGCGATCAGTGACGTCGCCCGGGCACCGAGCACCTTGAGGAGCCGGGCGGCATGGGTGAAGACCGCGGGCTGTTCCGCCACCGAACGACTCGCGCTGGCGATCGCCTCGACGAGATCCGCGTCGCAAGCCTCCGGTCGGCCCAATGCAATCAATGCCTTGGCCCTGCGAATCTGCGCCTCGATGCGCTCGCCACGGAAGAACAGGTCCAGTGTCGTGTCGTAGTCGGACTGCTCACGGGTGATCTCGAGCAACCGGCAGGCCGTCGCGACACTCGCCGCGTGGTCACCCTGGCCGTGTTCCACATCGCACAACCTCGCCATGGCCAGGACCTGCTGCCGGAGGAATCGCGTTTGGTCCTCGAGGGGGTGAAAGCGATCCAGGCACCGTGTCGCCAGCTCCGCAGCCAAGCGGAGCCGGCCGCGCGTTGAACCCGCGCCGCTTCCCGAGGTACCGAGGAAGCTCGCCGCCATCAGTCCCTTGATGCGGTTTTCCGCCACGACAGGGTCATCGGGTGCCCGACCCTCGAGGACCGCCATCTCGCGGAGCAATGCCTCCGGGTCGACCACCGCCGTCGGCTGCTGATCCGATCCAGTGGCCGTCGACTCCGTCGCGGACTCCGACGCGGCTTCGGCGAGCGCCAGATCGATCTCCGCAAGCACCACGCGGCTCCTGTCGGCGGGGGAGCGTGCGTCCCGGGCGGCGGGATCATCGAGGAGCCTCCTGATTCGCCGCGGGAGCTGACGGCTCGATGGCGACCCGTCGAAATAGTAGTAGAGGAGGTAATCGGACTGCAGGAGTGACAGGCGCAATCCGACAAACGCGGATCGGTCGCCGACGAGCTGCTCGAAGGCATCGAGTGTGGTGATCGCCTCGTCATAGACGGCGCTGGCCTCGCCGGGACTGGCGACCCGGCTGAGGATCCGCGCGATTTTCCCCAGCCCCTCGGCCCGGAATCGCAGGGCTGCCGTTGCGTCGGGCTCAAAAGGCCACGAACGGTACAGATCACGGACCTCGTCGAGGAATAACCGATCCTCATGGTCGAGGGTTGAGCTGCGGCTGAGCTTCGTCTCCACCCAAGTGCCGGTCAGACGGCGGAGGGAATCCTCGGCACTGACCCGTGCCTGGGTTGCGGTTCGATTGGCCATCGCGAGCCGGACCGTGTGCAGCCATGCCCCCGTCGTGGTCGCCACGACGAGCAGCGTCGTGAGGAGCGCCGTCACTGCCTTGACTTGATTGTGGCCCACCCAGGTGGCGATCCGCTCGGAGACGGCCGCCCTGCGGGCCCTGATGGGAAGCCCTCCGAGAAACCGCCCGAGATCGTCCGCCAGTTCCCCCGCGGAGGCGTAGCGATCGAGGGGCACCGGCCGCAGGCATTTCTCGACGATCGTGCGGAGATCGACCGCGATCGGCGGTCGATCGGCCGCATGCCATTCGGGAGGCCACACCGCCAACGCCGCGGTGCCGCCGAACGGTGATCGGCCGTCGGTCGGGGGACGGCCCACGAGAAGGAAATAGAGCGTCGCTCCGAGCCCATAGATGTCGGTGGCTGGCCCGATCACCCCGAGCGTCTCGTCGCGGTGCCACTGCTCCGGAGCCATGTAGCCGGGCGTTCCCCCGACGTCGCAGAGCATGTCCCACCCCGGGCCGTCGTCGTGGCGTGCGAGGCCGAAATCGACCAGTTTCGGACTCAACGGTAGGCTGGTCAGCGCCGCGCGGATCAAAAACACGTTGGCGGGTTTGATGTCGCGGTGGACGATACCCAGGCCATGCACTCGGGCAAGGACTCGGGCCAGGTCGCGGACCACGCGCGCCGCGTCGTCTGCGACCAGGGCCCGGGGCCCCGTCCGCCGCTGGAGGGTCTCCCCATCGACCCATTCCATGACGATGAAGGGCACACCGTCGGGTTCGAGGGCTCCCCCATCACAGACCCCGGCGCGCAGGATGCGGACGATACCCGGATCGTCGATGCGCCCCAGCGCCTCCACCTCGCGCCGGGCCCTTGCGTGGGCCGAGTCGGTCAGGCCGCCGACCGACCACAGCACCTTGACAGCGACCGTCTCTCCAGTGGCGGTGTCGGTGCCGCGGTACACGACCCCCATGCCGCCACGACCGACCGGATCCAGGTCGCGCAGGCCGGGGATCACGGGAGCGACCTTGGGGAGCGGCCGCCGCTGTGGCCGCTGGGCGCGAAGCCGGTCGGCAAAACTGATTTCGGTTGTCTCCGGCGCGAATCGCTCGAGACCGGCGACCACACCCGCCGCGCCGAGCTCGGCAACAGCGTCATCACAGCGGCCGCAGCCGGAGAGGTGGTGGATCACGCGGGTGGCACTGGCCTCGTCGAGGCGCTCGTCGACGAACGCCCGGAGGGTGTCGGTGTCGGGGCAGGTGGCTGCCACGCTGGATGGATCGGTCGATGCCTCAGCCATGGCACGTCTTCCGTGGGCTCGAAGCCTGTCCGGGAATCCAGCCCGATTGGCCCACCACCCAGGCACCCCCGCCCGGTGCGTGGGCCGTTCCCCGGAAAAAAACCGGCGTCGCGCTGTCAGGTTTTCCGTCGAACGGTAGTATAGATGGGTGGGGACTGCTCCGGCGGTCCTCCGGAGGTGCCTTTGGGCTGCTCACCATGAGTCTGCAACCGCGTTTTGTCGCTCAAAGGCACCTCCGGGCCGGGACGTTTCGCTGATTGCCCGAGCCAGGCAACGTCTTGCCCGAGCCAGGCAACGTCGGGAACCAACTGCATCTGGCTGGCGTGGGACAATCGGTTCAGCCAGATTCTGCACCGCTGTTGCTCGCTGTTCGCGTGCCGGTATCTTCTCCCCATGGGTTTTCCATGGTCGTGAGGTGATTTCCATCCGCTCTTTGGCGGAGCGGCTGGTCGGCGCGTCACGCGAGGCAGATGATGGACGATCCGTGCACGACGCGGGCTTCGTTGCTCCATGTGCTGACCAACCATCCGGGCGACGATCATGCCTGGGATGAGTTCGTTCGCATCTACTCGTCTGCCATCCTGGGGTGGTGCCGGGCCCGTGGTCTGCAGGCCGCCGATGCCGAAGACGTCGCCCAGACGGTCCTGGTACGGTTCTGGCGCCAGTCAGCGAGGTTTGACTACGATCCGGCACGGCGGTTTCGCCACTATCTCAAGCGCATCGTCACCACCGCCCTCGCCGACTGGCATGCCGACGCCCCTGACACCGCCCTCCAGTCCGACTCCGAGGCGGTGGCCGCCGTCGTGTCGTCGGTTCCTGCCAGGGAGGAGCTGATCGCCCGGATCGAGCAGGCGTACGACGGCGAGCGGCTGCGGATCGTGATGGCGGAGGTGGAGGGGCGTGTCCAACCCCACACCTGGGAGGCATTCCGCCTCCTCGCCCTCGAGCACCTCTCCGGCCGCGCGGTCGCCGACCGACTGGGGATCGAGATCAACACCGCCTACCGGGCTCGGAGCAAGGTGCTGCGGATGATCCGCGCGGCCCTCGCGCGGATCGACGACGGCGTCGATCCTCCGGCGAGCGCACCGCCGGCAGGCTGAACGAACGCGGCCGGGGAGTCGATCCGGCCCCGAGAGTGCCAACCGCAACGCCCGCCGATCAGAGAACCGCAACGCCCGCCGATCATCGAACCGCAACGCCCGCCGGGCAGAGAACCGCAACGCCCGCTCACCCTGAAAGCTTGTCGGCAGCCAAGAGTGCCGTCGCCGCTGCGGCGATCGGCGGCACGTCGGCCGCCTCGACGGTGGAGAGCAGCGGGAGGAGTGGCCCGGTGGCGGCGATGCCGGCGCTCGCCACGGCCTGATGGAGCACGCGGATCGGATTGATCGCGTTGCGCAGGTCCTCGAGCGGGGAGAAAACATCCCGGATCCGCTCGGCCGCCGGGAAGTCACCGCGCCGCACCGCGGCGAGCAGCGCCTGCGAGAGCCGCGGCGCCACGCACACGCAGCCGCTGGTGAAGCCGCCGAGGCCGAAGTCGCGGAGATGGATGATTGCCGGCTGCTCGCCGATGCCGCTGATGATCTTCCCCGGATCGACGACCCCCACGAGGCGGCGCAGGGAGGGATCGGCGGCCGGGTCGCTGCGCACGGTGGCATACTTGATCGCCGAGATCAGCCCCTCGCGATCGAGCGCGGCGACATCCTCGGGCTCGATGAAGCCGTCGTGCTTCACGTAGAGCAGGGCGGGCACGCCCGCCGCATCGACAAAGCGCCGCACCCCCTCCGCCACGCCGCGGCTCGTCGTGATCCCCTGCTGCGGCAGCACCATCACGGTGGGAAAGGAGTGCCGCCGCACGATCCGCGCGTGCTCGAGGAGCAGTCCGTATGTCGGCCCCGCGGAGGGCACCACGAGGGTGCGCGGCCCGGCGAGGCGGGTGAGCAGCGCGAGGAGGTCGTCGTATTCCCCGAGGGGCAAGTGATAGAGATTGGCGTTGCCGCCGTAGAGCAGCAGCTCCACCCCCCCCGCCTCCAGATGACGGATGATCCGGCCGTTTTCCGTCTCGCTGATCGTGCCGTCGGCCGCACGGGCCAGTGGCGGCACGGCCATCACGGAGCGGGCGAGGTGGTCGCGGCTGAGCGGGGCGGTGATCATGGCAACTCCTCTGGATGGACCGACAGCGTACACTCGCCCCGGCCGCGGCACAGTGGGCAACGGCCCCTTTTTCGGCCATGCCCTCCCCGTGCGCCGATCAGAAAATGTCGGGCTCGGGTGTGTCGGGGCCCGCTTCGAGGAAGCGGAAGTCGCAGCCGTCGGGAGCCTGGGTCACCTCGTCGAGATACAAGCTCCCGTAGCCACGGTGCACGCGCCGCGGCGGGGCTCGCCACTCGGCCCGGCGGCGCGTTACTTCCGCATCCTCCACCAGCAGGTCGAGACGGCGGCCGGGCACGTCGAGGCCGATCAGGTCGCCATCGCGCACCAGCGCCAGCGGGCCGCCGATGGCCGACTCGGGGGCGACATGGAGCACGCAGGTGCCGTAGCTCGTGCCCGACATCCGCGCGTCGGAGATCCGCACCATGTCGCGGACCCCCGCGGCGAGGAGGCGCTGCGGAATCGGCAGCATCCCCCACTCGGGCATCCCCGGGGCACCCACCGGACCGGCCGACTGGAGCACGAGCACGCTGTCGGGGGTGACGGGGAGGGCGGGATCGTCGATCCGCGCCTTGAGATCGGCGTAGTCGCGGAAGACGATCGCCCGGCCGGTGTGCACGAGCAGCCGCGGATCAGCCGCCGTCGGCTTGATCACGCACCCGTCGGGGGCGAGGCTGCCGCGGAGCACGCAGGTGCCGCCGGCTGCATCGAGCGGTCGGTCGAGCGGGCGGATGACGTCGGCGTCGAGCACCTCCGCGCCGGCGATGTTCTCCCCCAACGAGCGCCCGTTGACCGTGGGGCAATCGAGCGCGAGGTGGTCGTGGAGCCGCGACAGCAGCGCGGGCACACCGCCGGCATCGTGGAAATCCTCCATCAGGTAGGCGCCCGCGGGCCGCAGATTGGCGATCACCGGCACCACGCGCGAGATCCGGTCGAAGTCGTCGAGGGCGAGCGCCACCCCGGCCCGCCGGGCCAGCGCGACAAGATGCACGATCGCGTTGGTCGACCCGCAGAGGGCCATGTCGGCGACGATCGCGTTGCGAAAGGCAGCGGGGCCGAGGATCGACGCCGGCGTGACGTTTTCCCACACCATCTCCACGATCCGGCGGCCGCAGGCCGCGGCGAGGCGGGCATGGGCGGAGTGGACCGCGGGGATCGTCGCCGCACCGGGGAGCGTCATGCCGAGCGTCTCGGCGACGGCCGCCATCGTCGACGCGGTGCCCATCGTCATGCACGTGCCGGGGGAACGCGCGATCCCCTCCTCGAGCTGCCGCCAGGCGCATTCCGCAAGGCAGCCCGCCTGCCGCTCCGCCCAGAACTTCCATACGTCGGTGCCGCTGCCGAGCCGCTGGTCACGGTAGCGGCCGGCGAGCATCGGACCGGCCGGGAGGAAGATCGCCGGCAGCCCCGCCGAGATCGCCCCGAGGAGCAGCCCCGGCACGGTCTTGTCGCAGCCCCCCATGAGCACGCAGCCGTCGATCGGCTGGCTGCGCAGCACCTCCTCCACCTCCATGGCGAGGAGATTACGGTGATACATCGCCGTCGGCTTGACGAACATCTCCGACAGCGAGAGCACCGGGATCTCGACCGGGAAGCCCCCCGCCTGCCAGACGCCCCGTTTCACGTCGGCGGCCCGGTCCCGGAAGTGGGTGTGGCACTGGGCGAGGTCGCTCCAGGTATTGAGGACCGCGATCACCGGTTTGCCTTCGGCATCGTCGGCGGCAAGGCCCATCTGCCGGAGGCGGCTGCGGTGACCGAAGCTCCGCAGGTCATCGGGGCCGAACCAGCGCCAGGAGCGCAGCCGGCGGGGATCGCGGTCGGGCGGACTGGTCGGCATGGGGCCACCACGGGAATCGGGATGACGAAGTCGGCGGCAGTCTACGCCGCGGGCGCCATCCCAGCGAGTCGGGGATGGCGCGGCGGCGCCGCCGCGGCGCGGTGGCGTCAGCCCCGATCAGCCAACAGGCGCGGCACGGGCCGACCGGGGGCGAGCTTCATCGGGCGGCCGATCGGCGTGGCCACCTCGCGCGCCCACTCGACGCCGACGGCCGCGAGCACCGTCGCGGCGAGATCGGCGACGTCGATCGGATCGCTCGGCTGCCGCGCCTCCCCGCGCGGATCGGTGGCCCCCACGAGCCTTCCCCTCGCCAATCCCGCCCCGGTCAGCAGGCAGGAAAACCCGTGCGGCCAATGGTCGCGGCCGTCGAGCGGATTGATCGACGGCGTCCGGCCGAACTCCCCGACGACGATCACCGCCGTGGAGTCGAGCAGGTCGCGAGTCTCGAGGTCGTGCACCAGCGCCGCCAGTGCCGGGTCGAGGAGCGCGGCCTGGGACGTGTGGCCGCTGAAGTTGGCGGCGTGCGTGTCGAACCCCGGAAGGGTCACCTCCACGCTCCGCACCCCGGTCTCCACGAGGCGCCGGGCCACGAGGCACCCGCGGCCGAAGGGGGTGTCGCCGTAGGCCGTGCGGACCGACTCCGGCTCGTCGGCGATGGCGAAGGCGGAGAGCTGATCCGACTCCATCAGCGTGAGGGCGGCGCGGCGGGTGTGGTCATCGAGGGTCCCGAGCACCGCGGCCCCGCGCCCGAAGGCGAACGACCGGGAGAGCTGGTCGACCGCCTCGAGCCGACGGAGCTGCCGGTCGCCGCCGACGTGCGGCACGAGGTTCTGGCCCGCCAGGCCGGGCACGGTCACCCGGTAGGGATCGAGCGTCGCCCCGAGGTATCCGCCACGCGACGGGAAGGGGTCGTCGCCGAGGGAGACGAAACGCGGGAGTTCGAGGCCCTCGGCCGGCAGTTCGTGGGCCACGACCGCCCCGAGGGCCGGATGGCGGAGGAGCGGGTCGGGGCGGTAGCCGGTGCGGATCGTGTGCGCGCCGCGCTCGTGATCCCCTTCGCGCGAGACGAGCGACCTCACCAGCGTGAAGCGGTCGAGGCATTCGGCGAGCCGCGGGTAGTCGGCGGCGATCCGCGCACCGGGCAGGCGCGTGTCGATCGCCTGTGTCGGGCCACCGATCGACGTGCCCGGGTGGGGGTCGAACGTTTCCAGTTGGCTCGGGCCGCCCGCCAACCAGATCGCCACCAGCGCCGTCGGCCGCTCACTGCCGCGGAGCCCGCCCGAACGGGAAGTGAGCGCGGGCAACGCGAACGACAGGCCGAGCGGCGCGATGCGGCACCATGTTCTCCGGGGATGCATGGTGAGGTGGCGCATCGTGGCTTTTCCTGATCAGTGGTTCCAGCCGAACTCGAGCGAATTCATCAGCGCCCAGCAGAGATCCTGCATCCCTTCGGCCCGGCTCGGGGCGGTGGTGAGCAGGCTCCGCAGGGCGGAGCGTTCCTCGGGCGTCGGCCGGCGGGTGAGCATGGCGAGGAAGGCGAGTTCGAGCCGGGCCTCGTCGTCGCCCGCCAGCCGGGCGATCCGCCCGGCGGCCGTGAACGGGTTGGCCTCCACCAGCTCGCGTGCCAGCCGCCCGTTCATCCGCACGAGCGTCTGCGGGATCGTGGCGGGCTCGCGGCGGCCGTTGGCGTCGTCGGTGGGCCCGTAGTCGCGGATGAAGTCCACCTCGCGGAAGAAGCGGATCGTGCGCGTGACGAGGTGCGATCCGCGATCGATCGTCCGCAGGCTCGTGGCCTGCACCAGGGCCGTGATCATCACGTCGGGACCGCACGGGGTGATCGGGAAGGCGGCCCAGGCGGCATCGAGGGCCTTGTTGCCGGCGGCGTCGTCGCGGAGGGGGTGCCGGCTCGAGAGGTGGAACAGCCGCGACCGGGTGAGGATCGAAAACAGGCGCCGCAGATCGCAGCCATGATCACGGAAATCGGCCGCGAGCAGATCGACCGGATCGCCCGGATCGAATCCCTCGGGCTCCTCGGGCGGATCGGGAAGATCATCAACCGGCTCGTGCCAACCGCGCCCGAACACCACCGCCCAGCAGCGGTTGACGACGGCACGATGGAAGCGGCGGTTGCGCGGATCGACGATCCAGGCAGCCAGGTTTTGCCGGTGCGTGCCGGATGTCGGCAACCATTCCGTTCCGAACGGCACCCGGGGGGGCACCTTCCGCGTGCGCGGCTGCATGGCTCCGCCCGCATCGTCGCCCCCTGGTGGGGGCAGGTCGATGGAGAGAACGCGTGCCGGGTCGTCCTCGACCCCCAATCCCGTGACGCGGACCTGACCGAAGCAGGCCGCCAGCCCCTCGTACTGCCCCCGGGTGTAAGGGGCGAAGGGATGGTCATGGCACTCCGCGCAGTCGATCCGCTGGCCGAGGAGCGCGCGGGAGACCCGGCCGGCGAGCCGATCCTCGTCGAGCACCCCGTCGGCCATCGCCTGGGTGATGAAGTTCACCTCCGGGGAGTCGGTCCACAGACCGCTGTTGGCCACCATCGCGGTGACCGTACGGTCGAACGGTTCGTTCGACTCGAGGCGTCCGGCGAGCCAATCGATGAACCGGTCGCGGCGGAAGACGATGAACTGGCCGCCGTCCTCACCCACCAGCGGCCGCGCCAGGCGGCGGGCGAGGTGGTCTGCCGCACGACGGTCGGCGAGGAGCATGGCCATCCACCGGTCGAGTCGCTCGGCACCGGGGTCGGCCTCGAATCCGCGGATCTCCTCCACCGAGGGAATCGTGCCCGCCAGTCCCAACCAGGCACGGCGGAGCACGTCCAGATCATCGGCCGGGGCGGCAGGCTCGATCCCCGCCTGCCCCCAGCGCGACACGAGGAGCGCGTCGAGGGCGGCGACGGTCGCGGCCTTGTCGTCGCCGGCGACGGTCGCGTGGGCTGACTCCTGCGCCGGGGTGCGCGCGGCGGCCGGCGCGGCAGGTGCGGCGAGTGAACGGGGATCGCGGGCGGCGGCAAGGAGCAGGGCCCCCATCACCGCCAGGGCGACTCCCGGCAGCAACGCCCGGTAGAATGACTGCCCACGCTTCATGGTCGAAATCCCCCGGAGCCAGTCCCCATCCTACCGCACGGCCCGCCCGGGCGGCGATGCCGGTGTCGGGGCAGTATCATCGCCCCATGGCCACGATCGTCGGGGATGTCGCGGTGGAGGCAGCCGACAGCCCGGCGACGGGCTGCGCCGGCCGGCGCCCACCCGCCGGGGGCACCCCGTTCGGGAGCCTGCCGGCCTGTCCGCACCCGCTGCGCCACCCCTTCCGGGCGGCGGCGTGGCTGGTGTCGCTCGTCGTCGGACTGGCGAGCCTCGTGCTGCTGCTCTCGATCCTCGCCGCGATTCCGCTGGCCAACGTCCTCGCCCTCGGCTACATGCTCGAAGGGGAGGGGAGGGTGGTGCGCTCGGGGAGGCTGGGCGACGGCGTGCCGCTGCTCGGCGGCCTCCCGCGCCTCGGCGCGGTGGTGTCCGGCACCTGGGCCTGGCTGCTGGTCGTGCGCTGGGTCGCGTGGATGGCCGCCGATGCCGCCCTCGTCGATCCCGGCGGGGCGACCGCACGGCGCTGGGCAGTCGCCCGGGTCGTGGTGGCGGCGCTCGTCGGGCTGCACGTCCTGCTTGCGTGGCGTGCCGGCGGAAGTCTGCCGGCCTTCATCCGGCCGATCCGCAACCTCCGCTATCTCCACGCCGAGTGGCGAGCAGGGAGAGTGTGGAGCGGCGCCGCCGACGCGATCGCCGACGTGATCGCGGCGCTCCGCCCCCTGCGTCTCTTCGGCCTCGGTCTCGGGGGCTTTGTCGGGGCCTTCCTCTGGCTCGTGATTCCCACGCTCCTCTTCTCTGCTCTCCGCGACACGCAGCATCCCGCCGCCGTGCTCGTGACACTCGTCGGGGGGCTGCTGTTGCTCGTCGTGCTCCAGTGGGTGCCCCTGATGCAGGCGCGGTTCGCCGCCGAGGGGCGCCTGGCGGCCTTCCGCGAGGTGGCGGCCGTGCGCGAACTGCACCGCCGCGCCCCGATCCTGCTGCTCGGGGCACTCGTGCTGCTCTACGGGCTGTCGTTGCCGTTGTTTCTCTTCAAGGTCGTGGCGGCCCCACGTGACGCCGTGCTCTTTCTCACGCCGATCTTCGTGGTGACGATCTTTCCGGCGCGGCTCGCGCTCGCCTGGGCGATCGCCCGCGCTGCCCGGCGCCCACGGCGCCGATGGCTGGCCGTCCGCCTGGCATGTACGGCCGTCGTCACGGCCGCGCTGGCCCTTTGGCTGTTCCTCCTGTTCTTCACGCCGGCGATCGGCGCCCATGGCCGTCGGGTGCTCCTCGACCATCACGCCCTGCTGCTCCCGACCCCGTTCTGAGCGCCGCGTCGTGCCGTGGTGCACACGGTTGGGGGGTGTTAGCAGGCTGTTGACAAACAGCCTGCTGCACCTCACGGATGAGGTGCCGGGAGCGCAACTCCCGTGAAAACCGCAGGTTTTCGAGTGGCCAAAGGCCAAGGATGGACTTTGCGCTACGCGGAGGCCCGTGTGCGCCTCGCGCAGGCCGACCTCGAGAAAGCTCGCGATCTCAACCGCAAGCACCCCAATGCCGTCCCCGCCGGTGAGGTGAAGGCGATCGAGGACCGGATCGCACTGCTCGAGACCCTCGCCCGCGACGCCCGCGACCGCCCCCACGGCAACGGCCTCTCGATCCAGCGGGCGTCGTCGCGTGCAGCAGCCGCACGGGCGCAGGCCGCCCTCGAGTCGGCACGCGCTGCCCGGCGTATCGCCGACAATGCCGTCACCGACATCGACATGACCCGCCTCGAGCTCCGCGTTGAGGTGACCCGGCTCCGGGCGGACCTGTGGGACGATCCCGTGATGGTGCCCTCGCTGATCGACGAGATGCAGGTGCAGATCGAGCAGTTGCACGAGCAGGTGCAGGATCTCTCCGACCAGTTGGAGATCCTCCGCTCCCGGACGACCGCCAATCCCTGACCGGCCATCCCTTCCCGGGGGGTGTGCGGTCGGGGCCTGCGGGCACAGGGCGGGCGCCGCACTGGCCGGTCGCTCAGCGGGCCGGTCGCTCAGCGGGCCGGTCACTCAGCGGGCCGACGGTGACTCGACACCCGGCACGGCACCGGCAGCGGGATCGAGGTCGTACGTGGGCAAATGCCGGTAGGGCACCTCGAGCGCCAGCAGGTGAAGGGCGGTCACATACACCCTTCCGCCATACCCACCCCAGCGGTCGGGCACCGAGCCCAACGGATCCCAACTCCCCGCGAGCGGGCCGTTGCGTTCCTGCCGCGAGTCGAGCAGGCGGCACAGCGCGGCATACCAGCGGTCCCACTGCTCGCCGCCGGTGTGCACGAGCACCTGCGAGGCGTAGTACCAGAGATAGGCGTCGCGCCGTCGATCCTGACGAGTGCCGTATGCCGGCTCGAATGACGCCAGCGCCGTCGCCGCCGCGCGGATCGCCGGATCGTCCACCGCGGTCCCGGTGTGGAGCCGCATGAGCGTGCCCAGGGCGGTCATGCAGGCGGTGGAGAGCTGCGCGGGCCGCTGCTGCGGATTGCGGATGTTGTAGACGTAGCGGCCGGTGGTGATGTCGGCGGGCGCGGTCGCCTCGACCGCGACGGTGGACGACACGAGCAGCGTGCGCACCCGCTCCAGCACCGCCGGATCGACGGCGATGCCGGCCAACTGGCCCGACCGCAGGGCGACGAGCATCCAGCCGCTGACCGAGAGGTCGGCATCCGACCGCGGCGTGTAGCGCCAGCCACCGCGCTCGGGGTGCTGGCTGGCGGCGATGAATCCGCAGGCCTTCACCGCCGCCGGTCTGATGAGCGGATCACCCGTCATCCCCACCGCCTCGCAGAGGGCCATCGTCGCGATCGCATGGCTGTAGAGCCACGCGCAGCTGTCGGAGAGCGGATCGGAGGGGATGTAGAGATCACCGTCGGGCTTCTGCACGCGCATCAGCCATTCCAGCCCCCGGCGCACGCTCTCGTGGTGCGGACCGTCGAAGTGGTCGTAGCCCGCGCCGAGGAAGCTGAGGAGCGCCAGCCCGGTGGCGGCGGTGTCGCTGCGGAGCTTCGGTGCGCCATCGGCCGCCTCCCCGGCCGAACCGGCCAGCGACCAGCTCCCGTCGGCACGCTGGCTGCGTGCCAGGTAGGCGAGCCCCCGCTCGACGACCCGATCGATCGGCGCCTCCCCACGCCGCTCCGGCGACCGGGGGGCATACGGGCGGGCGATCGACCGCACGCGCCCCTCCGGCGGAAGCACGACCGCGGCTCCGCGCTGCAGCGCCGCCATCGGCTGCGCGACCACCGCCATCTTCTCCCCGGCCCCTTCCCCTGGGCGGGAGATCGAGACCGTCGACTCCACCGACAAGGGCTCCTCTCCGGCGGTCAGTCCCGGCGGTGCGCTGACCACCGTTCCCGCCGTCGCCTCTCGCGACGGTCGCGCGGGACGGATGGCAGGACGCATTCCCAACGCTGCGAGGGTTCCCCCCGGGGGTGCCGCATCGTCGGCTGCCGCAGACGGTGGACCTGCCGCCGGGGGCAGTGCCGCAACGACTCCTTCCGTCACCGTGACGCTCGCGACCGACCGGCCCGGAGGGCCTCCGACCACCGCTTCGGGCAGCGCCGTCGGTCCGCGGCGCGAGACGCGCGGTGCCAGATCGGCCGGCACGCCGGCGGCACCCGGCGCCCCCTCGCGCACCACCAAGGGCAACGGCGCGGCGAGTGCCGTCTCGGCGGCAGTCGGCACGGAGGAAGGCTGACGGCGGATCGGCCGGAGGGCGGGGGCCGTTTCGGCGGCGGATTCCGCCACGGGCAGGTCGAGCGGCGTGTCGGTGGCGGGCTCTGCGGGTGGGGCCGCCGCGGCGCGCTGCGGGGCGATCGGCGGTGCGAGCGCCGGCAGCCCATCGACCGGCGTTGGCCGGTCCGGGGCCGCCGCCAACGGCACCACCTCCTCGACGACCGCCAGCGGAGGCAGCGTGGCGACGGCCGCGGTCTCGGCGGCGACCGAGGCGGCGGGGGAGAGCAGGGGATCGAGCGGTCGATCGAGTGGCCGTTCGTGCGCGGCGGGGGCGTCGGCGATCTCGGGGGGCGAGAGAGCGAAATCGCGGGGCACGGGCCGGATCCGCGGTACCTCAACCGCGGGCGCCGGCTCGTCGTTTGCCAGGCGCAGCGGCATCCGGGCGAGGCCGCCGGCCAGCCAGGCATGCCCCGCGAGGCTCACCGCAAGGGCCGCGGCCAAACGGAAGCGATTCCGCCACACCGCGCCACCGGCGCGGGAGGCGACATCGCGGGCGGATCTGGTGCCGGTCTGGGGGATGGCCATGGCCCGCGCCTCAGGGCCGCCCTGCATCGGACGGAGAGCGTGCATCGGAAGGGGAGACCGACTGAACATGGTAGTCGTCGATCCCCGCCAGCACGCAGGCGTTCATCGCGCCGACCACGAACTTGTGCGGCACGTCCTCGTCGGCCCGGAGGATCACCCGCTGCCCGGTCGGCTGGTCGGCCGTGGCCTGGCGCAGCAGCTGCTCCAATTCCGCGAGTTCCACCGGCCGCGCGCCGGCGTGGTAGGCGCCGGTCCGGTCGATGTTGATGACGAACTCCTGCACGCGGCTGGTGAGCGGTTTCGCGGCGCTCGCCTGGGGGAGCACCACGTCGATCACCCGATCGGCCTCCTCGAGACGGCTCGCCACGAGGAAGAAGATCATCAGCAGGAAGACGACGTCGATGAGCGGCGTCATCTCCAGCCCCGACCCGAGCCTGCCCTTGTCGATCCGCACGCTCATGACCGCCCCCCGCCGGCTCCACTCCCGGTCACGGCTGGCTCTCCCCGGACCAGCGCCGCACGCGGCCGCGCCTCGGTGGATTCGATTCCCGGCAGCACCCCTGCGACCACCTCGTCGACACGGCGGAAGCCCGCCATGATGCGCCCCTCGAGCAGATGGGCGAGGACCGCCGCCGGGATCGCCACGCACAGACCGGCGAACGTGGTGATCAGCGCCACGTAGATTCCGGAAGCGAGCTCGGCCGCCCGGTTGGCGCCCGCCTCGAGCTGCGCGGTCGTGTAAAAGGCGAGGATCATCCCCTGCACCGTGCCCAACAGGCCGAGCAGCGGGGTCACCTGCACCGCCAACGAAATCGGCCGGATGTTGGCGTAGAGCGCGGATGCCTCCCGTTCCTTGGAGGCCTCGACGGCGCGCTCCACCTCCGCCAGCGGGCGGCCGGTCCGCGCCACCGCGTCGCGCACCACCGTGGCAGCCACACTGGGGCGGCGGCGGCACTCCGCGAGCACGGCCTCGGGGTCGAAGGGGCGCTCCGCGGCGAGGCGCTCGATCTCGGCGCGGAAGCGGCGCGGCACGAACCTGCCGGGCCGCAAGGCCCAGGCGCGTTCGAGGGCGAAGGCGATCACGATCACCGACAGTCCCGCGATCGGCCACATCAGCGGCCCGCCGGCGAGGAACATCTGCCACAGGTTGCTGACGTCGCTGAGGTCGTTCATCGGCTGCGATTCCCTGGGCCTGTCGAGGGCCCTGCACCTGTCGAGGGCCCTGGACCCGTGGAGGGTGTCGACCGCGGCGGGGCGCCCAGTGCCGCCAACCGCTTGCGGGCGGCGCCCACCTGCGGTGACTCGGGATGCTTCGCCACCAGTTCAGCATAGAGGCCGCGGGCCTGGTCCGTCTGCCGCAGGACCTCGAAGCACCGCGCCGCCTCGTAGATCGCCTGCGCCTGCCACGGACGGTACTCGGGCCCGTCACCGGTGGCGTAGGCCACCTTGAAAAACGTCCGGATGGCATCCTCGTGACGCCCCTGTTCGAAGAGCACCTCTCCCTCCATGAGCCGTGCCCGCGCCGCGAGCGGCGTGGTCGTGGCGTCGGCCAGCCCGCGGAAGCCGGCCAGCGCCGCGTCGAGTTGCCCGAGGTTCTGCCGGGCCCAGGCGGCCGCGTAGCGGGCCTGGGCCGCCGTGCCGGTGCCCGCCTCGGCACCACCGGGGAGGAGCGCCACGCAGCGCTCGGCACAGGCCAGGCTCTCCTCCCACCGATCCTCCCGGGCAGCCACCTCGCTGGCGCACAGGAGCGCCGCACCGCGCAGCCCGTCGCTGGAGAGTCTGGTGGGATCGGCGAGGGCCGCGTCGAGAGCCTGCCGCGCCTCCGCAATCCGCCCGGTCGCGAACAGGGCCTGACCGAGGAGCGCCTGGCCATCGGCTGCCCAGGGCCCCGCGGGCGCCGCAGCCACCTGCGCGGCGAACGCCTCGACAGCGGCCGGATGATCGCCCCGGATCGCGTGGACCCAGCCGAGTTTGTGCCGGGCCTGCTCGACGAGGCCCCCACCATCCGGCCCGGCCGCGCCGATCGCCGCCGCGTAGGCGGCGGTGGCGTCGTCGTAGCGCTCTTCGTCGAAGGCGAGTTCGCCCAGTTCGAGCCACGCGTCGGCCACCCGGGGGCTGCGGGGGTGGCGGTCGATGAGGCGCTCGAACGACTCGCTGGCGCTGGCGCGGGCGGCAGGGTCGCCGGTGGCGAGCGCCGCCAGACCGCGTTCCCAGCAGACGCGATCGGCACCCGCATAGTCGGACGACTCGGCGAGGATCCGGTCGAACGCCTTCACCGCGTCCGCCGGCCGCCCGACACCGGCGAGGCAGATGCCCGTCAGCAGACGTGCCTCGGCGAGCGAGCGCGCGGGGAGGGGAGACGTGCCGGCGTCATGGCGGGCGAGGATCAGCTCGGCATCGGCCAGCGCGCCGGCGGGATCACCGGCGCGCTGGCGGGCATCGGCCCGTCCGAGGAGCGCTGACGTGCAGGCCGGGGTCTCGGGAAAGCGGTCGATCACGGTCGTCCAGGCGGCGATCGCCTCGGGCCGCCGGCCGCGCCGTTCCTCGCACCAGCCCGTGGCAGCGAGGCTGGCCGCCGCCCGCGGGCCGTCGGGCGCACGGCGGACGCAGTCGCCGTAGGCGGCAACTGCCGCTTCGTCGCGCCCCGCCGCCTGCCGCGCCTGGCCGAGACGGAACGACGCCAACTCGCGGAACGCTTCCGGCAGATCCCCGGCCGCAAGCCGCTCCGCGGCTTCGAGTGCACCAGCCGGGTCACCGCCATCCTGCCGGGCCCGGATCGCGAGCAGCTCGCGCTCCGCCGACCGCGACCAGCGCGGCAGGGTGCGCTCCAGCGTCGCCAGAACGGCAAGGGCCTCGCGCGGTTGACCCAACTCGACGAGCGCCGTGGCCTCGATGAGCAGCGCCTCGCCGAGCGGCTCCGCGTCGGCCGGATCCTTCCGCAGCAGGGGCACCGCGCGCCCGATCAGTTCGCGCGCCCCCTGCCACTGCTCGGCGGCGGCCAGGGCCACCGCCTGACGACCGAGCCAGCGCGGCACGCGGCCGCCCGCATCCGAAGCCGCGATCAGTTCGCCGTAGGCGGCCGCTGCCGCCGCCGCGTCGCCCCCGGCGAGCAGCGCCTCGGCGCGGATCGCGGCGACGTCGGCCCGCAGGCCGGTGGAATCACCCCCCGGTTCAACGCCGGCCGCCGGCTGGCGGGCGAGAAACGCTTCGGCGAGGGCCCGGGCTTCCGCAGCACGCCCTCCCTCGAGCGCCGCCAGGGCGAGCATCGCCTGACACGGCGCCGCGACCGGGTCATCGGGATGGGAGCGGAGGAGCGCGGCATAGGCAGCCACGGCGTCTTCACGCCGGTCGGGCAGCTCCCACAGCGCGTCGGCGCGGACGAGTTCGAGTTGGGACACGAGCGCCGGATCGGCGCCGATCGCCTTCGCCACGGCGAGACCGCGCTCGGCCACGGTGAGGGCCCGGGCCGGCTCGCCCGACTCGATGTCGAGCCGCGCGAGCCGCCGCGCCGCCGGTGCAGCCGTCGCTTCACGTGCGTCGACGATCGGCGCCAGCCGCCGTCGCGCCGCGGCAGGGTCCCCCGCCTCCGCGAGCGCCAGCCCGGCCGAAAGCGCGGCGCGCGGAGCGAGCGGGCTGTCGGTGTGGGCGTCGGCGAGCCGCCCGTAGGCCTCCGCCGCCCCCTTCCAGTCACCACGCTTCCACCGCGCCGCACCGATGCGATCGAGCGCGGCATCGACCTTCGGCCCGGCCTTCGCCAGGGGGGCGACGAGCCGCTCGGCGGCGGCCGGGTCATCGGCGAGGAGGAGATCGGCGCGCCACAGTGTCACGTCGGGGGCGAGGCGGTGATCGGGAAAGAGGCGGGCGAAGCGGCCGAGGGCCGCCGTCGCCTCGGGCTTCCGCCCCAGTTCCGCCTCGGCCACGCCCTGTGCGTAGAGGACGTCGGCCAGGCGCGGCGTGTCGCCCGCCCGTGCGTCGGGAGTGGCCGCAGCGAATGCGCGCCAGGTCGCCAGCGCCGCATCGCGGTCACCCGCCTGCCACTGGGCCTCGCCGAGATAGGACGTGGCATCGGCGTCCATGCCAGGCGGCGGGCCGGCCGTGATGACGTCGCGGAACAGGCTGGCCGCAGCCCCGTAGTCGGCAGCGCGCCCGGTCGCCTGCGCCTGCACGAGCGTGCCCCGGGCGAGTTCGAACCGCGCGAGCGCCAGCGTCTCCGCATCCGCGCCGCCGGCCGTGGCGACCGCGCGGAACGACGCGGCCGCTGCCGGCCAGTCGCCCAGCTTCAGGCGGCAGATGCCCAATTGGTAGCGGGCCTTCGGCGCAAGGACGTCGCGCGGGTGCGCCTCGATGAGCGCCTGCCACTCCTGGGCGGCCAGCGCCCACGCGCTGCGGTTTTGCAGCGCCGCCGCCGAGGCATACGCCGCACGGGCCGCCACGGTCGGCATCGGTTCGGCAGCGCGCGCGGCCGGTGCGGTCCCGCCGCACGCCAGCAAGAGCCCGACGAGCAGCCCCCGGGTCCAGCCGGTCACCCGCGTCGTGGAGCCCCCGGCCGACACGTTCACCGAGCCAGGCGGTGTCCAGCCGGTCACCCGCGTCGTGGAGCCCCCGGCCGACACGTTCACCGAGCCACGCGGTGTCCAGCCGGTCACCCGCGTCGTGGAGCCCCCGGCCGACACGTTCACCGAGCCACGCGGTGTCCAGCCGGTCACTCGCGTTGCCATGCCAGCTGACCCACTCCGTTCTGCCAGTCGTCGCATCGCGTCACCGCGTCGGCTCGTCTCGCGCGGCCCCGGACCCCCGGAGACTGTCCGCGAGCCGTGTCGTGCATGATACTGCCTCCCGTCTCGTGGCGGACACCCGTCGGCGCGCAAGCACGAGATCGCCCCCCAGGAGGCCCCATGGCCACGCCATCCACCCCAGCCCCCCGATCGTCGTTCCCGAGCCGCCTCGTCCCGCTCCGGGCCAGCGCGGTGGTGGTCTGCCTCGTCGTTGCGGCCGGCGTCACCGCGACACCGGCCGCCGATGCGCCGCCGGCCGGGGAGGTGCTGCAGTTCAGCTTCGAGAACAGCCGGATCTTCCCCGGCACGTTCCGCGACTACTGGGTCTACGTGCCGCGGCAGTACGACGGCACCACGCCCGCCTGTGTCCACGTCAACCAGGATGGCATCCAGTTCGACGCCCCCAAGGTCTTCGACCGGCTGATCCACGAGAAGAAGATGCCGGTCACGATCGGGGTGTTCGTGATGCACGGCCGGGTGAAAGCGGCACGGCCCGACGCGCTCGACCGGTTCAACCGCAGCTACGAGTACGACGGCCTCGGCCCCGACTACGCCCGCTTCCTCCTCGACGAACTGCTGCCCGACGTGGAGACGAAGAAAACCTCCGACGGTCGGGCGATCGTGCTCTCGAAGCGGGGTCTCGACCGGGCGATCGCCGGCACCAGCAGCGGCGCGATCGCGGCGTTCACCGCCGCCTGGGAGCGCCCCGACGCCTTCACGCGGGTGTTCAGCGGCATCGGCACCTACGTCGGCCTCCGCGGCGGGCATGGCTATTCCACCCTCGTGCGCAAGGTGGAGCCGAAGCCGATCCGTGTGTTCCTCCAGGGGGGCTCCGACGATCTCAACATCTACGGCGGCGACTGGTGGATCGCCAACCAGGCGCTCGAGCGGTCGCTCGCCTTCGCCGGCTACGACGTGCGCCACGAGTGGGGGGACGGCGGCCACAACGGCAAGCACGCCACCGAACTGTTTCCGGAGGCGGTCGCGTGGCTGTGGCGCGACTGGCCGCAGCCGATCCCCGCCGGGGCCGGCAGCAGCCAACTGCAGGAGATCGTCGCCGCCGACCGGAGCGGCTGGGAAACACTGCAGAGCGAGACACTGAAGAGCGGTCGCGGGTTTTCCGCCGCCGTCACTCCGACCGGTCACCTCTCGATGATCGCGTTGGACACGAAGACGACCGGCGGCATCGAGCGGCTCGATACGGTCAGGGTCAGGACGGAGATCGGCCTGCCCGGACAAGCACCGCGCGACGACGCCGCGCCCGTCGAGTCACCTCCCGGGACGGTCACGCTCGCGCAGGTGTGGCGCCCCGACGGCACGCTCGTCGTCGCCCAGGAGCCGGCCCAGGCGCCGGACGAACTGCGGCAGGCGACAATCGCGGTGTGCGAACCCAATCGGCCGTACCGGCTCGTGCCGCTGCCCCGGGGGCGGGTCAACGCCCTCGCCGTGCGCGCCGATGGCGGCCTGTATGCGACGCTCGCCCCGGCTGGCGGCGATCTGCCGACGCGGGTGGTCTTCATCCCCGGGGCTGGTGGGGAGCCGCACGTCGTCGCGACGCTGCCCGCGCCGGCTGTCGCCACCGGGGTCTGCCTGTCGCCCGACCAGAACCTGCTGTACGTCGCCGATGGCGCCTCGCACTGGGTGCACAGCTTCGTCGTCGCCGCCGATGGCACGCTCTCCGACGGTCAGCGGTATTTCCATCTCCACGTGCCCGACACGCGCGACGACGCCGGCGCCTTCGGGCTTGCCGTCGACCGTGACGGTCGCCTCTGGGTGGCGACGGCCATGGGGCTGCAGATCTGCGACCAGGCCGGAAGAGTCAACGTGATCCTGCCGTTGCCTGGTGGCACGCGCGCCACGAGTCTCGCCTTCGGCGGTCCGGAGTTCGACACCGTCGTCGTCACCACCGACGACGGGGTCTTCCAGCGCCGGGTCAAGGTGCGCGGTGCGCCGGGCTGCCTCCCGCCGAACCTGCCGGCGAAGCCACGCCTCTGACCGCCGCCGGACCCCACACACCCATGAGCGGATCGTCGCCATCGCCGGATGGAACGGCGCCCCGGTGGGCGGCCGATCTGCCCGTGCGCGCCGTGCTCGACGCCGTGGTGACCGCGTCGCGCGGCGGCGCCGTCGTCGTGGTCGCGCCCCCCGGCTCGGGCAAGACACTCCTCGTGCCGGCGGCGGTCCTCGACGATCTCGGCGGCGCCGGCGTGCTCCTCGTGCAGCCGCGCCGTCTTGCCGCCCGGGCCGTCGCCGCACAGATCGCCCGCCTCCGCGGCGTGCCGCTCGGCGGCGCTGTGGGCTATCAGGTGCGGTTCGATTCCTGCACGTCGTCGGCCACGCGCCGGTTCGTCGAGACCACCGGCATCGTCCTCCGCCGCCTCCTCGACGACGTGTCGCTGCCGGGCATCGGCGCGGTGGTCCTCGACGAGTTCCACGAACGCTCCGTGGAGATGGACCTCGCCTTCGGGCTTCTGCGCCGCGTGCAGGAATCGCTGCGCCCCGACCTGCGGATCGTCGTGACCAGCGCCACGATCGCCGCCGACACCGTGGCGGCGGCGCTCGGTGGCTGCCCGGTGGTGGAGGCGGCGGGGCGGCTCCACCCGGTGGAGATCATCCACCAGCCGCGCGGGCCGCGCCGCGACCTCGTCGATCTCGTGCGCCCGGCGGTGGAAGACGCACTGGCGAGGACGACGGGGCACGTCCTCGTGTTCCTGCCCGGGGTGGGGGAGATCGTCACCTGCCAGCGCGACCTCGGGCCGTTGGCCGAGCGGCACGGGCACGACCTGCTGCCGCTCCACGGCGACCTCCCTCCGGAGCGGCAGGATCTCGCGCTGACCGACACCGGCTGCAGAAAAATCATCCTCGCGACAAACGTCGCGGAGACCTCACTGACGATCCCGGGGGTGACGGCCGTCGTCGATTCCGGCCTCGCCCGGCAGCTGATCGTGAATCCGGCGACCGGCCTGCCGCGGCTCGAGCTGGTGGGGATCTCCCGCGCCGCGGCCGACCAACGCGCCGGTCGCGCCGGCCGGACCGGGCCCGGGCGCTGCCAGCGCCTCTGGTCGGAGGCCGAGCATCAGGGAAGGCCGGCCGCAGAGGTCCCGGAGGTGCTGCGGGCGGACCTGGCGGGACCGTTGTTGTGGCTCGAGGCGATCGGCGAGGCGACGACGTTTCCCTGGCTCGATCCCCCCACGGCCGACGCGCTCGACACCGCCCGCGCGCTGCTCGAGCGCCTCGGCGCCGTCGACGAGGACGGACGGATCACCCCCCGTGGCCGGCTGCTCGTGGCCCTCCCCACCCACCCCCGCCTCGGCACGCTCCTGCTCGCCGGAGCGGCCGGCGGCGTGCTCCGCGAGGCGTCGATCGCCGCGGCCCTCGTCTCCGACCGCGATCCGTTCCGCCGCGGTGCCCACGCCGGGGGCGGCCCGCGCGACCGGCAGCGTGTCCGCTCACGCTGCGACCTCTTCGACCGGGTCGTCGCGCTGCAGGGGTTCCACGCCGGTGCGCAAGCGCAGTTGCTCCGGCTCGGCGGCGCGGGCGTTCAGGGCATCGGCCAGCTGATTGAGAGAGAACGCTGCCTGCACGCAATGGCGGGCATCAGCGAACTCCATCGTCAGC
>SXWA01000090.1 GCA_005791575.1 Planctomycetaceae bacterium | reverse complement strand
TGTTGCCGGTCCCGGTGGTGTCGAAGCTGTGGGTCTTGTCCTCGGGCGAGAGCAGGTAATAGCTGGCGTTGTCGATGCCGCGGAAGCTGAGCGTCGTCCCCTTCTCATTGCCTTCGCAGGTATGGTTGAACACGACATCGAGGATCACCTCGATGCCCGCGGCATGGAGGGCCCGGACCATCTCCTTGAACTCGCGGACCTGGGCGCCCGGTTCGCGGCCGGCGGTGTAGCCGCGATGGGGGGCGAAGAAGGCGAGCGGGTCGTAGCCCCAGTAGTTGCCCTTCTCCCCCGGCAGGCCGCGCGGCGGCTGGTCGGGGAAGTCGTGCACCGGCATCAGCTCCACCGCCGTCACACCGAGCGACTGGAGGTAGGGGATCTTCTCGATCACCCCCAGATAGGTGCCGGGATGGGTCACGCCGCTGGTGGGGCTGGCGGTGAAGCCGCGCACGTGCAACTCGTAGATCACGGTGTCGGCCAGACCGCGGCGGAGGTGGCGGTCGCCCTGCCAGTCGAAGGAGTCGTCCACGACGACACACTTCGGCGGCCGCACGATGCCGTCGCCGAGATGCATGAATCCCCCGGCGAGCGCTCGGGCGTAGGGATCGATGAGGCGGGCGCGGCCGTCGAACCGCTGCCCACGCTCCGGGTCAAAGGGGCCGTCGGCCTGGAAGTGGTAGAGCTGGCCCGGGCCGAGACCGGGCACGAACAGGCTCCAGATGTCCCCCCACCGGTCACGAGCTGGATCGAGGTCGATCACCTCGGCGGGCTCGGCGTCGTCCACCCCCGCATAGAGCAGCACGCGCAGGGCCGTGGCGGAACGGCTGTAGACGACGAACTGCACCCCCGCCCGGTCGCCGTCGCCGCCGAAACCGTCGTGGAGCACCGCGCCGTAGGGGAGCGGATAGCTGAACTGGAACGGGGGCAGCGGTTTCCGGCCGTGCCTGCGCTGCGGTGTCGGGCGTCGTGAGGGGGTTGGCATGGAAATCGAGGATACCCTCGCGGCGCGGGGGGAAGACCGGGGCCGGGCGGCCCCCGCAACCCCGCCACCGGGGCTTGCGGGACCGCCCGTCGCGGCGATGATGCGGGGGTGAGCGGAGCCACCTATTCCAGCGCCGGCGTCGATCTGGGCCTCTACCGCGAGGGGATGGCGCGCCTGCCGGCCCACATGCGGCGGACCCAGTGCCCCCGCGTGGTCAGCCCCGAGGGGGGCTTCGCCGCCCTCTTCCAACTCGACCTCGGCGGCCTCTTCGCCCGCGGCTACCGCAACCCGCTCCTCGTCTCCTGCACCGACGGCGTGGGCACCAAGCTCAAGGTGGCCGTGGCCGCCGGCGTGCACCACACCGTGGGGATCGACCTGGTGGCGATGAGCGTCAACGACGCGCTGTGCACCGGGGCCGAGCCGCTCTTCTTCCTCGATTACGTGGCCCTCGCCAAGGACGATCCCGACCTGCTCGAACGGATCGTGGCCGGCATTGCCGATGCCTGTGTGGCCTGCGACTGTGCCCTCGTCGGCGGGGAAACGGCGATCCTCCCCGAGATGTACCACCCGGGCGAATACGACCTCGCGGGGTTCTGCGTGGGGGTGGTGGAGAAGCACCGTCTGGTCGACGGTCGGCAGATCCAAACCGGCGACGTCGTCCTCGGCCTCGCGTCGAGCGGCTTCCACTCCAACGGCTACAGCCTCGTGCGCAAGGCGGTGTTCGACATCGGCGGGCTGCGCTGCGCCGACCGCGTGGCAGACCTCGGCGGGGCCACCGTCGCCGATCTCCTCCTCACGCCGACACGGCTCTACGCGCGGCCGGTGCAGGCCGTCCTCCGCCACTACCGGGTCAAGCAACCGGTCCACGGGATCGCCCACATCACCGGCGGGGGCCTCGGGGAGAATCTCGGGCGGATCGTGCCCGCCGGGGTGGAGGTGGTGCTCGAGCGTGGGAGCTGGCCGATCCCGCCCGTCTTCCCCTGGGTGCAGCGGCTCGGCGGTGTCGATGCGGCGGAGATGGACCGGGTGTTCAACATGGGGGTGGGGATGGTGCTGGTGGTCGCCCCCCATTTCGCCGCCAGCATCCGCAGCCAACTGGCCGACCAGGGGGTCGAGAACTGGGTGATCGGCGCGGTCCACGAGACCGGTCCCCGACCAGCGGATCCAGCGGGCGCGGCGACCTTCGAGCGCGTGCGTTTCGGCTGACGCTCCGCGTGCGTGCTCCGGCCCGTGGCCGCGTGGTCGCAGCCGGGCGCGACGCATCCAGCGAACCCGGGCCGATCAGCGACCAGCCGCCACGGGCCGCGAGGCGGTGGCGCGGATCTCGGGCCCCGACACCTGCGACGGCCCCGCTGCCTGCAGGGCCTCGAGCACCTGCTGCTCGGTGATCCGGTCGCGGAGCACGATCGGCTCGGGGAGCGGTTGCCCCGGTCGCGGCGCCGGGAAGATCGCCAGCACCGGGATCGAGCGGCTCTGCAGGCTGGCGAGCATCTGCTTGATCTCGTCGGAGCCGTCGGTGTAGTCGGCGAGCACGGGGACGACGTGGTTGCGCTCCACGGTATCGCGCACCCGGCGCGTCTCGATCGCCGAGGCGAGATTCATCTTTCAGGTCAGGCACCAGTCGGCGGTGAAGTCGATCATCACCGTCGCGCCGCGGCCGCGCAGCTCCGCCAACCGCGCCTGGGAGAAGGGCTTCTCCCATTCGATCACCGAGTGGCCGCCCGGCGCCATCCAGGCGAAGGCGACCGTACCGACCGCCGCGGCGAGCGCCGCCCCCTGCAGCCAGCGGGAGAACGGGGCCACACCGGCGCGCTCCTGCTCACGGCCCACCCACCAGCAGGCCATCCAGATCCCGATCATCAGCACGAACGTCGGGACGAACCAATCCTTGGCGAGGAAGCTGAAGAAGAACGCCACCGTGCCCAGCATCACGAAACCGAGCAGTTCCTTGAATGTGTTCATCCACGCGCCCGGCTTGGGCAGGAAGCGCACCAGCCCGGGGAACAGGCCGACGAGGATGTAGGGCAGGGCCATGCCGGTGGCGATCGCGCCGAAGACCGCGTAGGTCACCCCCGTCGACTGCGTGAGGGTGAAGCCGAACACCGGCCCGAGAAACGGCCCACTGCACGGCGTGGCGAGCACCGTCGACAGCACACCCTTGAGGAAGGCACCGACCGGTCCCTCCTGCGACTGCACGTGCCCGGCCTTCTCGCCGATGAACCCCGGGATCGGCAGTTCCCAGATGCCGAGGAAGGCCAGCGCGAAGGCGAACACGATCCCGATCATCACGATGTTGAACGTGGTCGAGGTGAACTGCTCGCCCCAGGCGAGGTTGGCGCTGCCGAGGCCGAGATTGGCGGCCACGCTCGCGGTCGCCAGCCCGAAGAACACGGCAAACACCCCGGCGCAGTACCAGAGGTTCATCTGGAACACCTCCTGCCGCGCCCGACCCGATTGCTGGGCGAACGAGAGGAGTTTGAGACCGAGCACCGGCAGCACACAGGGCATGAGGTTGAGGATCAACCCGCCGAGCAGTCCGAAGAACAGCGCCTTGGGGAGCGACAGCGCGACCGGCGCCGCCCCGGCGGCGACCACCGGGAGGGAGTCGGGCAGCGCCCCGACGGAGGCCCCGGCGGCACCTTCGGCACCGGCCCCACCATCAGGCGTGGCAGCCGATTGGGAGGCGTTGCCCCCGACCGCCGCGACCGCGGCAGGAACCGCCGTCTCGGCGACGATCGCCACCGCTCCACGGGCCGCCTCCGCATAACGGACGTCCGAGAACTCGATCCCCGGGCTGCCCGCGCTCGGCGGCAGGGGGGCGGTCAGGCGGACCGCTTGGGGGGGATCGCAACTGGTGTCGGAACAGGTCTGGAAGCCGATCCGCAGATCAGCCACGGCACCGGCCGGCAGCGGCGCATCAGCGACGAGCAGCGCCTCGAGCTCGACCGGCCCCTCGACCGCACCGGCGGCGGCCAACTCGGCCTGGGTGGCCGGATGGAGACCGACGGCGCGGACCGATTCGAGGCGGATTCCATCGGGGAGCGTGGCCGAGAGGAGCGTCGGCTTGCCCTGGCCGACCACCGTCGTCGCCGAGCCAGCCGGGGCATAGAGATGCCAGCCCATCTCGGGCAGGAGCCGCATCACGAGGCGATAGGGTGCCTCCGTTCCCACGAACGCGGCCTCGATGGCGGTGTGCCCCTTGTCGGGCACATGCGTGGCGAGCAGACGGTCTGCCGGGCCCGGAGCGGCTGCCGCGACCAACGGACCCGGAGCGGCTGCCGCGACCAACGGACCCGGAGCGGCTGCCGCGACCAACGGACCCGGAGCGGCTGCCGCGACCAAGGGACCCGGAGCGGCTGCCGCGACCAAGGGACCCGGAGCGGCGCTGACCGGGGGAGCGGGCCTTGCGCGTTCGGCAGCGGCGGTGCCGGCCGGGGCCTGGGCCGCTGGCACGGCGGCCGTGAACTCATAGGCCTCGGGCGGCGTGCAGGCGTTGTCGCGGCAGAGTTGCACGCGGACGCTGCCGCGCACCGGTCCACTGGCATCGGCCTTCGCGCTCGTGACGGGCGCCCGCCAGGTGATCCGACCCGAGTGTTCCTGGATGACGAGCCCCTTCCAGACCGACCTTTCGCCCATCGTCTGCCGGGTGGCAGGCACGTCGGGCACGAACGGGCCGGTGGCCCGCCATCCCGCGTCGGCATCGAGTTCGATCTTGGTCGCCAGCGGTCCTCCGGGTGCCTGATCGACGGCATAGAGGTGCCAGCCGGGCTCGAGGGCAGCGGTGACGGCGAGCACGAGCGGCTTGCCTTCGGCCGTGCGTTCCACGGCAGCGGTCACCCGGATCGGGCCTTCGCTGGCGGCAGCCGACAGTGGGTCAAAGGCAAACGGCGACGGCCCAGCCCCGAGCGTCCCACCGGGCTGGGCAGCGCCATCGGCCGCCAGGATGACCGTGGCGCCCAGCCACATGCCCAGGGCGGAGGCGACGGTGAACCGACCCCAACATGCCGGGGCCCACCTGCGCGGGCGCGGCTCTTGCCGGGTCGGGTGTGGGGTGGGGAGTGGCATGCAGGGGCACGAACGGGGGTTGGGCCGAGGCTGGGATGTTCTTCGGTTCGCCACCCGGCGTGAACCCGCAAAAAGTCTAGCGGTGGCTTTTTTCGCCGGTCAAACCGGGCAAGGTCGGCGCTCGAGACGAACGAGGGCGGCAGGCAGATCGACCAGCAGCCGATCGATTCGGCCGACCACGTCGGCAGGGCTGCGAAATTCCCTCCGCTCGACCAGCACCCAGCGGAACCACTGATCCAGTCCAAAAACCACTGCGGTCGCAGCGAGCCAGGGCACGAGGTGCAACTCGTTCTCGCTCACCTTCCTGATCTCATCGTACCAGGCCAGCACCCGGCCCCACCCCTCATCGAACTCAGCCCCGCCGCTGCATTTCCCCAACTCACCCCAGCCCCCCAGGAGTCGCGCGAGGTCGGTGGCGGGGGTATCGATCCCGGCGGCATGGAAATCGATGACGCCGCCGATCGCACCCGCACCGGGATTGGCAGGGGGATGCACTGTCTCGGCGTTGCCCAACGGCGCGGCGATCGCGTCGCGTGTGGTGAACAGGACATGCTCGGCCCGGAGATCGCGGATCACGGCCGACAGCGGCACGACAATCGGATCCGATGCGGCGACCTGTTCGATCGCGCGGCGCACGGCGCGTGTTGCGACGAGCGGCGTTGCGGCAGCGACCCTGGCGGCGACCGCGGCGGCAAGTGGGCTGTCGGGATGCGTTGCGGCGGGCAGGGCATCCCAGCCAAGCGCGAGGTGACGGCGGGCGGCGTCGATGCGCCGCAGGTGGGCCGGAGCCGGCCCGGCGCGCGCGGGCTCACCCGGGAGCCGCTCCGCGGCGCGATGGATCGTCGCCATCGTGGCGAGGGCGGCGCGGGCCTGGGGCTCCGTCGGCCGCGCCACCGGGGCGCCGGGCATCCAGGTGGCGAGTTCCCAGAGCCGACCGTCTGCGCCGCGGGCGAGCGTGGTCGCAGCGGGATCTGTCGCGAGGACATCCCCCCTTGCGGCGCCGGGTTGCCGATCGACCGTGGCGATCAATCGGGGCACCGCCTGAATGCCCGAGTCGGTGAGATGCACCATCAGCCGGTGGATCCACGCCGCGTGCTCGGGGGGGATCTCCGCGGCAAACGCCTTGAGCACGGCCCGTGTGCCGGCCGGGGTTCGCACCGCGACGACGGTCGAGCCGCTGAAGCCACCCCCGAGCACGGGGCCGCACCGGTCGGCCGGGAGCCCCGGGAACCAGTGCCGGCGGAGGATGGCGAGGGGCGACGAGGGGGCCATGAAACAATGGTCCAGATGCGACCAAAACGGGAAAATGGCCGCGGCTGGAAGTCGATGCTACGCTGCAAACGGTGATTCCGGCCCGGATCGCGTCCTCGGCCACTCGGCGGCTCGCGCCCGGCCGGACACCCTCATGGCCCGGACCGCTTCATGGCCTTTTGGCGACACCCCAGTCAGGGAACACCATGCCCACCCAGCCGTCTTGCCCGACGTCTCGCACCCTGTTCCGCCCCGCACGGATCGCGCGGCACACAGCCGCGTGTGCCGCCGGCCTGCTGACGATCGCCACCCTGGGCGGCAGCCTGTCGGCCCGCGCCGACGAGCCCGCCGCCGCGCCGCCGGTGCCCGGTGCCACCGCTGCCGACGCCGCGCC
>SXWA01000089.1 GCA_005791575.1 Planctomycetaceae bacterium | reverse complement strand
CTGGCAACTGGGTCGCTGGCAACTGGGTCGCTGGCAACTGGGTCGCTGGCAACTGGGTCGCTGGCAACTGGGTCGAAAGAACTGGGCCTGAATAGAAATTCGCGTTTCACTGACAGTGTCACCGTTGTTGGAGAGTTGCCGAGATGGCCACCAAGCCCGATATCCAGTCGACAGATGCCCCGATGGCCGAATCCGGCTCCTCTTCCGCCATCCAAGTGAAACCGGCCGAAGCAAAGCCGGCAGGAGCGGCCTCGAAGAAGGGTGCTGGCGGCAAGAATCGGTCTTCGGGCGCAGTGCGTGGCACCGGCACCCGGAGCAATCGCCTGCCGAAGGGTGCGCGCGGCGGCATCGAGCTGTTGCTCATCCAGTCGGTCGAGCATCTCGGCAAGGTCGGTGAGGTGGTCGAGGTGAGGCGCGGGTATGCCGCCAACTACCTCCTGCCGCAGGGGCTGGCGACGATCGCCACCGATCACCACAAGCGGATGATCGAGAAGCACCGGGCCAAACTCGACGAGATCGCCCGGGAACGTTTGGCCGGCCTCCGCAGCCTTCTCGACGAATTGGTCCGCACGAGCGTGACGATCGAGGCCAACGCCAACGACGAGGGCCATCTCTACGGCTCGGTCGGCGCGGCAGAGATCTCCCGGTCGCTCAAGCAGCAGGATCTGCTGGTGTCTCCCGAGAGCATCATCCTCCAGGGACCGCTCAAGGAAGTCGGGCTGTACACCGTCAAGGTGCGGCTCGCCCCCGAGGTGGAGGGAGACCTGAAGGTCTGGGTCGTGCCCTCGAGCGGCGATGCCGGCGCGAAGTAAACGCGCCGCACGGCACGCTGGCGACGGTGACTCCTGAAGGCGCCGTTCCCGACTGTGTTGCGTCACGGGCGCGGGGCATGCCGCGAGAGGCGCGTTCCCTGGCGACAGACGGTGGGTCCCACGCTCTGTGCGTCATCCCGAGCGGGTGGCCAATCGCTCACCCGGTGCGGGCGATCATCGGCTCGGGTTCGCTGGGCCTCGGGTTCGCTGGGCCTCCGGTTTGTCGGGCGCTGGGATCGAGCACGGTGATCAGTGCCGCCGAGGATCTGGGCGGCCCGGGTTGCGGCATGTTGGATTCCGGTCTGGTGGGCTGGTTTGGGGGCTGCACGGCTTGTGGGGGCTGCACGGATGAGCAACGGCGGCATGGAAGGCGATGGACGCCCAGGTCCGGGTGAGCAGCCCCGCGATGGTTCAGCCAACGGCCGCAGCTCCGGCCGACGGCGGCGGAGCGGAACGTCTGGGGGGGACTCCGCCGGCGGTGGCTCGTCTCCGCAGCGACAGTCCTCACCGTCGCTACCGGGCCGCGACCGACCCGCCAGCCACGACTCGGAACGGGCCGTCATCGGCAGCATCCTGCTCAAGCCCGACGTGTGCGACGACGTCTGCCTGGTGGTGGGGCCTGGCGATTTTGACGACGAGGCGTGCCGCATCATCTACGAGCGGCTGCGGGAGATCCACGAGGCGGGCCGCCGCGTGGACGTGCGGATCCTGATCGAAGCGCTGCGGACCCGTGGTGAACTGGAGCGTGTCGGCGGCTCGGCGGCGATCGGTGATTTCCTGCAGTCTGTTCCCCATGCCGCCCATGCCGTCCACTACGCCGAGATCGTCCGGGAGAAGAGCCTGCTGCGCTCGTTGATCGACACCAGCACCGACATCCTTCGTGATGCCTACGACTCGCCGCAGGAGCCACGCGAATTGCTCCGCACGGCCGAGGAGAAGATCTTCGCCATCATGGAGCAGCGCACCGCTGCCGAAGCGCGGCCCATCGACTCCGTGCTCCAGGACGTGCTCAAGCGGATGGACGCCAGGATGAAGAACGAGCAGACGCTGGGGGGGGTGGAGACAGGGTTCACCGAACTGGACGCGCTCTGCGGAGGACTCCACGACTCCGAGCTGATCATCCTCGCCGCCCGCCCGAGCATGGGGAAAACGGCCCTGGCGATGAACATCGCCGAGCACGTCGCGATCGGCAATCAGCGACCGGTGCTGTTCGTGAGCCTGGAAATGGCGAGTATGGAACTGGCCGACCGCCTGCTCTGCTCATCGGCACGGGTGAACGGCCACCGTCTGCGAAACGGCACGATCTCGCAGGAGGACCGTCGCCGTTTGGTGCAGAAGGCCAGCGAAATCAGTGCCGCGCCGCTCTACATCGACGATACTCCGGGACGCACGCTGGCGGAGATCGGCGCCGTGGCGCGGCGCCTCAAGCGGAAGCACGATCTGGCGCTGGTGGTGATCGACTACCTCCAGCTCATCGAACCGGACAATCCGCGCGATCCGCGCCAAGAGCAGGTCGCGCGGATCGCCCGCCGGCTCAAGGGGCTGGCCCGACAATTGAGCGTGCCCGTCCTCTGCCTCGCACAGCTCAACCGGCAGGCGGAGGTCTCGCGCGACAACCGTCCGCGACTCAACCATCTCCGCGAGTCGGGCGCCATCGAGCAGGATGCCGACGTGGTGAGGCACGTGCACCGCGAGGAGTATTACCAGACCAGCGACGAGGACAAGGAGCGGGGCAAGGGACAGGCGGAGATCATCATCGCGAAGCAGCGCAACGGCCCGGTGGGCGACGTGCACCTGCTCTGGCAACACGACTTCACCCGCTTCGTGAACCAGGAACACCGGCCCTACGACGAGTTCGAGAGCTACTCGGGCTGACGGCCGGCTGCACCGTTCTCCCCCGCGTCGGGCCCGGTGCGCGAGCAGCCCGTGGCCAGAGTCCATCCATGGCCTTTGGCCACTCGAAAACCTCCGGTTTTCACGGGAGCTGCGCTCCCGGGATCGCATCCATGCGACCCAGCAGGCTGTTTATCCACAGCCTGCTAGCCTCAAACGGCCCCACGCCGGTGGCTCGACAGCCCCTCCCGGTGGGTCACCTGCGGTTGCGGACCGTCCGATCGGTACCGGGCACGACGTCCAGGAGCGCTCCGGCGTCCTCCCCACGATCGAGATGCTCCCACGCGATCGCCCCCATCGCGGCGTTGTCGGTGCACAGCGCGGGAGGCGGCACGAGCACGTCGGCGCGGTGGCGATCACCGCAGGCGACCAGTGCCGCACGGAGCCGCGTGTTGGCCGCGACGCCCCCTCCCACCAGGAGCAGGCGCAGCCCGGTGCGCTCCAGGGCCAAGCCGACCTTGGCGACGATCGACTCGACCGCCGCGAGTTCGAACGATGCCGCCAGGTCGGCCCGGGCCCTTCCCTCCGGCGGCGGCTGATCGGGCGGGCTGCCCGGCGGTCGGACGATGACCCGCAGCGCCGTCTTCAGCCCGCTGAAACTCATGTCGAGGCGGTCGCGGTCGGCGGCCAAGGGCCGTGGCAACCGATGACGGAACGGATCGCCGTCACGACCGGTGCGTTCGATCCAGGGCCCGCCGGGATAGCCGAGGCCGAGCAGGGCGGCGGCCTTGTCGACGGCCTCGCCGACGGCGTCGTCGATCGTGCCGCCGAGCCGCTCGAGCGTGGTTGGCGACTCGAGCCGGTAGAGGGCGGTGTGCCCGCCGCTGACGACCAGCCCGAGGGCCGGGTACCGCACCCGGTCGCCATGCGCGAGACGGCAGGCATAGAGATGGGCGGCGAGATGGTCGTAGCCGACGAGGGGCAGGCGCAACCCGAGTGCGATCCCCTTGGCGGCAGCCAACCCGACCAGCAGCGATCCGACCAGACCGGGGCGGATCGCCACCGCCACCGCCTCGAGATCGGCGCGCCCGACACCGGAGCGCGCGACCGCCTCGTCGATCACCGGGAGGATCCGCTCCACGTGGGCGCGGGCGGCGAGTTCGGGCACGACTCCCCGCCAACGCGCGTGCAGCGCCTCCTGGCTGGCGACGACGCTGCCGAGCACCTGCCGGCCGCGGGTGATCACCGCGGCGGCGGTTTCGTCGCAGGTGGTTTCGATGGCCAGCAGCGGCACGGCAACGGCGCCCGGCGGTCCGCTGGCGGCCGGTTCAGAAGTCGTACCACATGCCGAACCCGCAACGGTTCTGGTTGTTGTACACGAATTCGTACTGCGGATCGGAGCCGTAGAGATACTCGAACCCGACACGGTAGAGCTTCTCGCTCCGGCGCCCGCGCCACGCCCAGCCCGCCTGCAGGCAGACGTTGCCCCCCCAATCGAGCTCCTGCCGCGACATGCCGTTGACCGCCAGGAACGGCGCTCCCCGCCCACCGGTCGGCCTGGCCTGGAGCAGTTCACAGCCCCCCTGAAATTCCCACGGCTGCGAGCCACCGGCGTTGAAGAACGCCCAGCCAACCTCGCCGTAGAGCCGGAGCCAGTCGTAGGGATACCAGGAGTTGCCCCACACGAGGCAATCGCGGACGTAGTTGATCCGCGGGTAGAAGGGATATTTGATCTGGAACTCGTCACCGAGGTGCGCGCTGTTGTGGTAGTAGGCGAACTTCGTCTGCCAGCGGCCGATCCCGTAGACCAGCGGCACGCCGAACCGGTAGTCGGCACTGCGCAGGTCGCGTTCGTCCTCCGGATCGAGGCGCACGAAGGCCGCACCCTCGATCTGCACTTCGAATCCCTGCGGGTGGAGCACCGTGTCGGAGCCGTACCGCAGGATCGACGCGCGGCCACCGAGGGTCGTGTCCCAGAGCCATCCCTCGTTCCCTCCGTGGACGAGGGCCGGCTCGGTGTCGTTGTAGACCGACGAGCCGATGCGCGGTTCCTTCGGCCCCGCGAGGTAACTGGTGTAGATGAGGTTGTTGGGCAGGAGTTGCCAGGACCAAGGGCGCGGTGCCCAGAGGTCGGCGAAGCACTCGGGGAAACCGGCGTGCGGAACGAGGCAGCCGTCGCTGCAGCCGTCACTGCACCCGACCTGCGGCTCGTAGGGAAGATCGAGCACCACCGGCCCCGAGCCTGGCGCGGGAGGCAGCGGCGTGACCCCGGGCACCCGGGTGGCCGGATCGTCCGTCGGCAGGGACAACGGCGAACCGGAGAGCGGGGGCGCCACCGTCGGGGGCGGCAGCTCGGCGGCCCCGGCCATCGCCACCCACACACCCGCCAGCGCACCCGCCAGCGCAACGACCAGGGCACCCACCAGCGCACCGCGCCCGACGGTCACCACCTCCAACCATCTGGGCAGGCGGGCCGCGGTGGCGCCTTGTCGGCCGGCAGACGGGCCGCCGGTGATCGGGCCGCCGGTGATCGGGCCGCCGGTGATCGGGTGTCGCGGAAAGGGCACTGGTGGACCGGTGGGTGGGCGGGTGGGTGGTCGCGAACGGTCTCCGCGGCCAGCCGTTGCGTTGCGTGCCGTGACAGCGGGTGCAACACTCTAGGTGGTTGTCCGCTGTCGCTTGAAGACTGATCGGCAGCCGTGGGCTGATCGCCGCACGCAGTTTCCCGTTCGCCGGCTGAATGGCGGTCGTGCGGCAGGTTGGGGAAACCAGTCTCCCTCCCAAAACACCTGCGAACCGCAGCCACCCCCCACCACTTCCATTCCCGGGATTCGCCCGATGCCCCGACATACCCCGGCCGACACGCCTCCCGCGACGACACCCGAGCAGGCAGCGGCGGCGGAGCCCACCGATCCGGTCGGCCTGGCCCTCGGCCGCATGCCGAGCGGGTTGTATGTGGTCTCGTGGCGCGACGGCTGCGGGGATCGCACGATGCTCGCCAGCTGGGCGATGCAGGCAGCCTTCACCCCACCGATGATCACGTTGGCCATCGCCTGCTCACGGGATCTGCTCGCGGCGATTTCCTCAGGCAGCGAGTTCGTGCTCAGCATCCTCGGTGAGTCGCAGCGGCACCTGGCGGGTCGGTTCTCGCGGCCGACGGCAGCCGGGGAAGATCCGTTCGCCGGGCTGGCCGTGGAACGGGTCGCCGGCCTCGCGGCCCTCGCCGATGCCGCCGGCTGGCTTCACTGCCGGGGAATCGCCCGGGCGGAGAGCGGCGACCACGCCGTGGTCGTCGCCCGGATCCTCGCCGGCGGTGCGGCTGCCGGGGGGCCGCCTCTGGTGCACGTCCGTCGGCATGGACTACGTTACTGAACGAATTCCGGGCTACTGAACGAATTCCGGTTGTTGATCCCGCTCCGTCGGGATCCGCCTTCCGTCGTCTCGAGAGGGAGCGCATGACACGTCGCACGATGGGCCTCGCCCTGGCCTGCATCGGACTGCTCGGGGGACTGCAACTCGGCTGCGGTGCCAAGAAGCCGGCCGCGCCCGGTGCCCCGGCGGTCGGCACGGTCGCGAAGCCGCAGCCCTCGGCCGGCAGCAAGCGACTGATCTTCATCACCAACGGCGACGATCCGTTCTGGGACGCACTCCTCAGCGGGCTCAAGGAAGCAGAAAAACGCTTCGACTGCGCCGCTGCCGGGCTGACCGTGTCGCGCGACGTCAACAACGCATCGGCCGAGGGGCAGATCGAGCGCCTGCGGCAGTACGCCACCCAGGACGACATTGCCGGCGTGGCGATCAGCGTCATCCAGGCCGACAACCAGTCGATCGTCGAGGAGATGCGGAAGCTCCAGGCGAAGGGGGTGAAGGTCATCACGGTCGACGGCGACGTCAACCGCTCCACCTACCGCGACGCCCGCCCCTACTACATCGGCACCGACAACATCGTCGGCGGGCGCGTGCTCGGCACGGCGACGAAGTCGCTGCTCGAGGCCAAGGGGGTGAAGGAGGGTGGCTATGTCCAGTTCGCCGGCTTCACCGACAACGACAACGCCCGGAGCCGGATGAACGGCGTGAAGGAGGCGATCGGCGGGGCATACGGCGAGCGCGACCGCATGGCCGACGAGATGGATCTGCCGCGGGCCCGCGACAACGTGCGCAACGCCACGCAGAACCACAAGGACCTCGTGGCGCTGGTGGGTATCTGGGCCTACAACGCCCCCGCCATCGCCGACGTCGTCACCGAGAGCGGATCGCGCGACCGGTTCGTCGTCGGCACGTTCGACGCCCAGGACCTGGCGATCGGCCACATGTCCAAGGGCAACATCGACGTGATGGTGGTGCAGAACCCGTTCGAGATGGGGGTGCAAACCGTCCGCCTCCTCAAGGCGATGGTCGAAGCGGACGAGGCGGTGATCAAGGAGATGTTCCCCCGGGCCGGGGAGCCCGACGGAGACATCCACACCACCGGCCTGCGGGTGGTGGTGCCCGATGCCGCGTCGCCGGTGAAGCGGGATCTTTTCGACCCCAAGGTGGTCGAGTTCATGACCCTGCCTGAATTCCAGGCCTGGCTGAAGCAATACAACCTGACCAGCTCCTGACCATGAAACCCCCCGCCCCGCAGGCCCGCGGTTGGCTGCTGCCGCGTCATGAGTTGGCCCTCCTGGCGGCGATCGTCGTCGTCTTCGTGGGAACCGGGTTCCTCGACCCCAACGGCACGTACTTCAACGCCTGGGCCGAGAGCCGCGACATCATCCTCCGCAACACCGCGTTGCTGGGCATCATCGCCCTGGGTGCGTCGGTGGTGATCATCTCCGGGGGGATCGACCTCTCGGCGGGGTCGATGGTGGCGATGAGCGGCACGACCTGCGCGCTGATCATGCTGCTCTTCGCCGAGGGGGATGACCGCCGCCTCGTAACGGTCGGATCACTGGGGATCGCAGCCGGCGTCGGTGGGGCGCTCCTCTCCGGCCTCCTCGTCGGCACGCTGCACACCTGGCTGATCACGTCGATCCGGCTGCCCCCGTTCGTCGCCACCCTGGCCACGCTGGTGGGCCTGCGCAGCTTCGCGCGGGCGATGTGCGTGTTCGTCACGCGGGAGCGGTGGGGGAGCGAGTCGCAGCAGATCCAGGTCAACACACCGGCGTTCGTCTGGCTCAAGGAGCACAACGTCGTCATCTCGGCCGTCGTCTTCCTCGCGCTCGCCCTGCTCACCTGGCTGATCCTCTCCCGGACCGTGCTCGGGCGCCACCTCTACGCCCTCGGCGGCAACGAGCAGGCCGCGCGGTTGAGCGGCATCCGCACCGAGAACGTGAAGTGGTTCGCCTACTGCTTCGGCAGCCTGACGGCCGCCTTGGCGGGGATCTTCCTCATGGCCGACAGCAGCGTGGCACAACCGAATGCCGCCGGCCGCAATTACGAACTCAATGCGATCGCCGCCGCCGTCGTCGGCGGCTGCAGCCTCCAGGGGGGCGTCGGTACGGTCAGTGGCACGGTGCTCGGCGCGCTGTTCCTCCGCCTCGTGATCGACGCGGTCTCCAAGCTCATCAAGGCCAGCGCCGACATCTACGAAGGGATGATCGTCGGCATCATCGTCGCCCTCGCGGTGACGCTGACGCAGTTCGGGCAGCTCGTCCAGGCCGGTGGCCGGTTGTTTCCCGGACTCCGTGGGCTGGCGGCGATCCCCACGATCGCCGTGTTCGCCGGGCTGCTGTCGATGATGGGCAGCGCCAACGTCGAGGCCCTCCGCGGCCGGACGGTGCCCTTCGGCAGCGCCGTGGGCCTGGCGGTGCTCCTTCTGCTGTCGGCTGTCCGTTGGTTGGAGGGCCGGCGGACGGCCTGAGCCGAGCGGCCGTGACGGGCCACGGCCCGGGGAGATCGCCTGCCATGGAACCGATCATCGCGATCCGCGGCGTCTGCAAGCGGTTTCCCGGCGTCGTCGCCCTCGCCGACGTGGGGTTCGAACTGGCGCCCGGGGAGTGCCACGCCATCTGCGGAGAGAACGGCGCCGGCAAGAGCACCCTGATGAAGATCCTCTCCGGGGTGATCACCGACTACGACGGGGAGATCCGCCTGCGCGGCGCCCCGGTGCGTTTCTCCCGCACCCGCGACGCGGAGCGGGCGGGGATCGCGATCATCCACCAGGAGCTCAACCTGGTGGAGCAGCTCTCCGCAGCGGCCAACATCTTTCTCGGCCGCGAGCAGCGGACGCCGCTGGGCTTCATCGACAACGCCGCGATGGAACGGGCCGCCGGCGAACTCCTCGCCGGGCTCGAGTGCCCCATCGACCCACGGATCCCCGCCGGGACGCTGCGGGTGGGGGATCAGCAACTCGTCGAGATCGCCAAGGCCCTCTCGCTGCGGACCGACATCCTCATCATGGACGAGCCCACCAGCGCCCTCACCGAAGCGGAAGTGGCACGGCTCTACCGGGTGATCGAGCGGCTCCGGGCCCGCGGCACGACGATCCTCTACATCTCGCACAAGATGGACGAGGTCTTCCGCCTCGCCGACCGGATCACGGTGCGGCGCGCCGGGCGGCACGTCCGCCCCGTCGATCGCACCTCCACCACCCCCCGCGAGATCACCGGGTGGATGGTCGGGCGCGACATCGCCGGGCACGAGTTCCACGGCGCGCGCCGACGGGGGGAGCGCCTGCTGGAGGTCCGCGGCCTCACCCTGCCGTGGCCGGAGCATCCCCGTGGCTACCGTCTGGCGGATGTCTCGCTCGACCTCCATTCCGGGGAGATCCTCGGCGTGGCGGGGCTGAGGGGGGCGGGGCGGACGGAGTTGCTGGAGACGATCTTCGGCGCCAGCCCCCCGACCTGGAGCGGTACGATCCTCCTCGACGGCCAATCGGTGCGTTTCAGCCACCCGCGGGAAGCCTGCGCCGCCCGCATCGCCATGGTCACCGAGGATCGTAAACGGCTCGGTCTGTTCCCCGACCTCGACGTGGCGGCGAATGTCAGCCTCTGCAGCCTCGCTGACACCCTCCGCGGAGGTCTCGTGAGCCGTGCCCGGGAAGAGGCTCTGGTCGCCGGGCCGATCCGCTCGACCGGCGTGAAGACCCAGGGGCCGCACGCCGCGATCACCGGACTCTCGGGCGGCAACCAGCAGAAATGCATCATCTCCCGGTGGCTGCTCACCCATCCGCGGATCCTCCTCCTCGACGACCCGACGCGCGGCATCGACGTGGGTGCCAAGGCGGAGCTCTACCAGCTCATCGACCGGCTCTGCCGCGACGGGCTCGGGGTGATCCTCACGTCGAGTGAGCTGCCGGAGCTCCTCACCCTCGCCGACCGGATCATCGTCCTCGCCGAGGGGCGGTTGACGGCGGAGATGACACGCGACGAGGCCACCGAGCAGCGGATCATGGAGGCGGCGACCACGCTCTGACCGAGCGCTCTGGTCATGCCCCGAGGCTGCGGGCGACGATGCCACGGGCACGGGCCTCGTCGCGGGTTCCGCTGACGATCGCCCGCCCGTCGGCGAACACCGCAAGTTCGATCCCAGGCTCGACGACGACGCGCACGATCCACGGATTGGCGGTCACCTTCCCCAGCACGGCGGCGCGCCGGGCGAAAGCCTGGAGATCGACCGTGCCGCCCGGTGGAGCCGCCACCTGCACCGCCTCGCGTCCGCAGAGCACCACCGCTTCCCCGCCGAGCCGTCCGTCGAGCCACGGATGATCGTGCTCGCGGCAGGTCGGACAGCCCCGTTCGGCCAGCGGCGCGAGGTCCACCGTCCGCCAGACATGGTCCCACAGGTCGCAGACCAGCAACCGGTTCCAGCGCCGCTGGTCTGCATCGTCCCCCGGCGGGGAAACGATCAGCTTCATCGCCTCGGCTGCTTCCACGGCCCCGACCACGAGCGCCGCCGGCCCGATGATGCCGGCGGTGTCGCAGGTCGGCAACGACCCCGGCGCTGGTGGCTCGGGAATCAGGCAGCGGAGGCACGCGGTCCGCCCCGGGACGACCGCCAGCACCCGTCCCTCCGCTCCGATGGCGCCGCCGTGCACCCACGGCAGTCCCTCCCGGCAGGCGAACTCGTTGAGGAGGAACCGGGCGGCGAAGTTGTCGGTGCCATCGACGAGCAGATCGACTCCGCCAAGGAGCCGCGCAGCGTTGGCAGCGGTGAGGTCGGCCACGGCCGGCTCGATCGTGGCCGCGCCGTTGATCCGCCCGAGGTGCCGGGCCGCGGCCACCACCTTCGGCAGTCCCGCGGCGACGTCCGCCTCGTCGAAGAGCACCTGCCGTGGGAGGTTGGACACCTCGGGCACGTCGCGGTCGATGAGGCGGAGAAAACCGACTCCGGCGCGCACAAGCGCCATCGCCACCACGCTGCCCAGCGCCCCGCATCCCACGACCGCCACCCGCGCTGCCGCGAGTCGCTCCTGACCGACGGTCCCCACCTGACCGAAGCGGACCTGCCGCGAATAACGCTCCTCGTCGTAAGCCTTCATCCCTGCATCGTAGCACCGTCGGTGGCGGCCGCGGCCGACCCGATCAGCCCACCAGATACCCGGCCCACTCCCACGGCGGGTGTTCCTGCGCATCCTGTCCCCAGCCGGCCAGCAGGGCCTGCAAGCGGTCACAGTCGGTTCTGGACGCGGCTGCCGGCAGCGGATCCGACCCGGGCTCCCACGCCGCCATCACCGGCAGCGGTGGTGCCTGCCGCCACCTGGCGTGCGGCAGCGCGCCGCGGGGCAGCGTCGCCACCAGACAGTCGATCGGGGCCAGCGGGCCGAAAGGGGGCGGCACGGTGGCATCGACCTCCCGGGCCAACAGCAGCGTGCCGCGGGACCGACCGGCCACGGCGACCGCGGCGGCCACCACGTGTGCCGGCACAGCCGCCGGGATCACGGCCATGAGGACTGCCGCAGATCCGGCCAAGGCGACCAACCGCTCCCCGAGCATCCGTCCGTCCCCCGATTCCCACGCCACCGGCAGACGGGCGATGATCACGATCCCCTCGGCCGTTGCCCGGTCGCAGGTGGCGGCGTCGGGATCGGCGATCAGGGCGGCAGCCGCCAGCAGCCGCAGGTCCGCGATCGCGGTGGCAGGCAAGCCCCCCAGCCCCACCGCCCGGGGCACGAAACGCCTCCCCTCGAGCCACAGCGAACGGCCGCGGATGCCGGTTCGTCGCATCCCGAACCAGCGGTCGCACGACGCCACCTCCCGCCCGGCGACCGTCACCCGGGCCTGGAGGCGGTAGCGGGCAGGTACCTCGGGCTGCCAGAAGGCGGGCTCGGTGAGGATCGCCCGGGCCATCGCCAATCCGCCCCGCGGAGTCGGCAGCGGCTCGAGCCGGACGACGGTCGGCAGCATCGTCGCCCGCCCGCACTGCGGCCCGTTGAGCAGTCCTTCGATGCACGGCGGCACGTCGGCCGCATCCTCCGGTGGAAGGGGCGTCGGGGTGCGCCGATCGATCACGAGCAATTCGGCGCGTTCGTCGCTCGCCCGGCCGAGGAGCACGACCGGCTCGAACCCGGCTTGGCTCACGACGATCGCTTCCCGGGAAACCGCTCGGCAGCCATCGCCGCCAGCCGTTTGAGATCGAGCTTCCCCGAGCCGAGCACGGGGATCGCATCGATCTCGGCGAAGCTGTCGGCCGAGGGAATCCAGAGGTTGGGGAGGCCCCGGGCCTGCAGCGCCCGGCAGACCTCCTGCGGGTCACGGCTGCCGGGCAGGTGGAGGACGATGAGCCGCTCCCCCTTGGCCACGTCGGGAACGGCCGTCACCACCGCGAGCATCTCGCCATCGGCCGCCCCCATCTCGGCGTTGACCGCCGCCTCGATCGACAGGTGCGGCACCATCTCACCGGCGATCTTCGAGAACCGGCTCTGGCGCCCGGTGATCGTGATGAATCCTTCGGCATCGAGCCGGGCGATGTCGCCGGTGCAGTACCAGCCATCCTTGATCACCTTCGCGGTGAGATCGGGTCGGTCGAGATAACCCTGCATCACGTTCGGCCCGGTGATCCACAGCAGCCCCTCCTCGCCGAGGGGCAACTCCGCGTGGCCGTCGCGATCGGTGATCTTCCCCCGGCAGTGCTCGATCGGCTGGCCGACGGTGCCCTCGCGCGAATCGACCGGCCGTCCCGGCACGTGGCGCGACGGAGGCACGTTGGCAGCCACCAGCGGCGACAGTTCGGTCGCCCCGTATGCCTCCATCGGCCGGATCCCGAATTTCTTCTCGAAGGCGTCGCAGACGTCGCGAGTGAGCTTTTCCGCCGATCCGAACACCACCTCGAGCGTGGAGAAATCCTCCGCGGGGGTGCGCCGGATGTAGTTCCGCAGGAACGTCGGCGTCGCCATGAGGACGGTCGCGTGGTACTGCCGAGCCATCTTCCCCACCACCTGGGCGTCGAGCGGGTTGGGGTGGTAGACGACACCCGGCTCCAACGTCAGCGGCAACCACATCGTGGCCATGTAGCCGTAGGAGTGGAAGAAGGGCAGCACCCCCACCTCCATGTCGGCGCTCGACAGATGCACCAGTTCGTTGATCGCGCGGACATTCGACCCGACGTTCTCCTGGGAGAGCACGACTCCCTTGGGGTCGCCGGTCGATCCCGACGTGAAGATGATCGTGAGGACGTCGTCGGGTTTGATGCGGTGGAGCCCGAGCCGCCGCTCGAGCGCGGGCAGGGGGGTGACGGTGGCATCCCACCAGGCGCGGGCCTTGTCGGCGAGGGTCAACCGCGCGCGGATGCCACCTGCGTCGAGGAGCCGGTCGCCGAGCGTGAGCTTGACCCGCTCGAGGAACGCCGGGGTGGAGATCACGTGCCGCAGGCCGGCCCGTTCGATGCAGACGTCGAGGATCGACTGGCTGGTGGTGTAGTTGAGATTCACCGCGACGCGGCCCGCGAGGGCGAGGGCGGCATTGGCGATCGCCGCCCCGGTGGTCTGGGGCAGGAGGATGCCGATGTTCTTCTCGTCGGGCGCCAGGGTCCGCTCCAGGACCGTGCGGGCGGCGAGGATCCTGGTGAGCAATTGCCGCCCGGTGAGCCGCGTGCCCAACGAATCGGCCATCTTCATCCGGCCGGCGGCCGAGCGACAGGCGCGGAGCAGCAACTGCTGGAGGAGCGGGTGCGCGGGGGCGGCCATCGGTTGCGATCGCGGGGGAACGGGTGGGGGATCGGCGCGTTGTCCCTCCCCCAGCAGTCATTAGAATCGGCCGTCCGGCCCCTGACCAGCCGCGGCCGGCCGGGCGCTGGTCCCGGTGACCTGACCGTCGGGGCCGCGGCGTGATCCGGCCGCAAGCCCGACAGTCAGCCAGACTCCCCCACCCGTTCCCACGGACGCAGACGGATGCCCCGCTACCAACCCGCCCGGATCGAGCCCAAGTGGCAGTCGTGGTGGCAGGCGCACGACACCTTCGCGACGCCACGGTTGCCCTCGGGCCGGAAGCGGTACGTCCTCGACATGTTCCCCTACCCCAGCGGCGACGGGCTCCACGTCGGCCACCCGGAGGGCTACACCGCCACCGACATCGTGGCCCGCTTCGAGCGGATGCGTGGCACGAGCGTCATGCACCCGATGGGCTTCGACGCTTTCGGCCTCCCCGCCGAGGAACATGCGATCCGAACCGGGACGCCCCCCCGGGAGAGCACCGCCCGCAACATCGAGACGTTCCGCCGGCAATTGAAGATGCTCGGCTTCAGCTACGACTGGGGCCGCGAGCTGGCGACCACCGACCCCGGATACGTCCGCTGGACGCAGTGGATTTTCCTTGTTCTCTTCGACACCTGGTTCGATCCGACCACCGGGCGCGGCCGCGCGATCGCCGAGCTGCCGATCCCACCCGAGGTCAGCGCCGCCGGCGAGGCCGAGGTGGCCCGTCATCGCGATGCCCACCGCCTCGCTTACCAGTCGGAGGCTCCGGTCAATTGGTGCCCGGCGCTGGGCACCGTGCTGGCCAACGAGGAGGTGATCGGCGGCGTGAGCGAGCGCGGCGGCCATCCGGTGGTCCGCATCCCCCTCCGGCAGTGGATGCTGCGGATCACCGCCTACGCCGACCGACTGGAGCAGGAACTCGAGGGGGTGGACTGGCCCGCGAGTATCAAGAAACTCCAGTCCGACTGGATCGGCCGCAGCACGGGAGCCGAGGTCGATTTCTTCATCGCCCCGCCGGGGGCACACGGTGCCGCCTTCGCCGACTGGTCGGCGGCGCGGCGCGGGGGTGGGTTTCCCCAGCGGCCCGGCCACGACGTGATCCGGGTCTACACCACCCGTCCAGACACCCTGTATGGCGTGACCTATCTGGTGGTCGCCCCCGAGCATCCGCTCGTCGATGCCCTGACCACCGCCGGTCAACGGGAAGCGATCGCCGCCTACCGTGAGGCTGCGGCCCGCAAGAGCGACCTCGACCGCACCGATCTCGCGAAGGAGAAGACCGGTGTGTTCACCGGTGCCCACTGCATCCATCCGCTCACCGGCGCGCCGGTGCCGGTGTGGGTGGCCGACTACGTGCTCGCCACCTACGGTACCGGGGCGATCATGGCGGTGCCGGCCCACGACGAACGCGACTGGGAGTTCGCGCGGACGTTCGGGCTCGACGTGATCACTGTCGTGGAGCCGACCGGGGGCCACGGCCATTCCGGCACGCTGTTCACCGGCGACGGGCGTGCGATCCATTCCGGCCCCTACGACGGGCTCGACACGCGCACCTTCATCGCCCGGGTCGGCGCCGACCTGGCGGCGACCGGCCTCGGTCGCCCGGCGGTCAACTACAAACTGCGCGACTGGCTCTTCAGCCGGCAGCGATTCTGGGGGGAGCCGTTCCCGATCCTCCACGAGCTCGGCCCTGACGGCCAGCCCACGGGGGCGATCCGCGCGCTGGACGAGGGGGAACTGCCGGTGCGGCTCCCCGAGCTCACCGATTACCGTCCGGGCGACACCCCCGACCCACCGCTCGCCCGGGCCAGCGACGAGTGGCTCGTCGTCGAACGCGACGGCAGGCGTTACCGCCGTGAAACCAACACCATGCCGCAGTGGGCGGGATCGTGCTGGTACTACCTGCGGTTCCTCGACCCCAACAACTCCGACCGCTTCGTCGCCGCCGACGTGGAACGCGCCTGGATGCCGGTGGATCTCTACATCGGCGGCGCCGAGCATGCCGTGCTTCACCTCCTCTACGCGCGGTTCTGGCACAAGGTCCTCTACGACCGCGGCCATGTCTCCTGCCCGGAGCCGTTCGGACGGCTGGTCAACCAGGGGATGATCCTCGGCGAGATGGAATTCACCGGCTACCGGAGCGAGAAGGGGGGCTGGGTGTCCGCCGAGCAGCGTGCCGAGGCCGACACGCCGGCCCGCGTCCGGGCCGACCAGGTGGAGAAGCAAGGGGAGCACTTCGTCCTCCGCGACTCGCCACGCACCCGGGTCGAGAGCCGCGCCTACAAGATGTCGAAGAGCCGCGGCAATGTCGTCAATCCCGACCAGGTGGTCCGTGACTTCGGCGCCGACAGCCTCCGCCTCTACGAGATGTTCATGGGCCCGCTCGAAGCGACGAAGCCCTGGAGCACCACCGGCGTGAGCGGGGTCCGCGGGTTCCTCGATCGGTGCTGGCGGCTGGTGGTCGACGAGCGTGCCGAAGACCCGGTCCTCGCCCCGCAGGTGGTCGATGACCAGCCCACCGACGACCAGCTGCGCGAACTGCACCGCACGGCCCACAAGGTGACCGCCGACATCGAGTCGCTCTCCTTCAACACAGCCATCGCGCGGATGATGGAGTTCGTCAACGTGTTCACCCCCCTCGACCGTCGTCCCCGGGCGGTGCTCGAGCCGTTCGTGACGATCCTCGCCCCCTTCGCTCCGCACCTCGCCGAGGAACTGTGGGAGGTGCTCGGCCGCCCTGCCCCGGTGTCGCTCGCGGCGTGGCCGGCGGTGGATGAGCGCTGGCTGCGCGACGACGTGGTGGAGGTGCCGGTGCAGGTCAACGGCAAGCTGCGCGGGAGGGTGACGGTACCGGCCGACGCCGACACCGCCGCGCTCGAGGCCGCGGCGGCGGCCGATCCCCGGGTCGCGGAGCTGCTCGCCGGCAAACAGGTGGTGAAGGTGGTGGCGGTACCGGGACGGATGGTCAATTTCGTGATCCGCTGACGCCGGTTCCGCTTGCCCCGGCGACCTTCACCATCCTTCTCCTGTCCGCGGATTGTCGGGCGCATTGCCGGTGGCGTAGCATGCCGGCTTGGATCGACCACGCCGCCCGGAGCCCGGGCGCGCGTTCTCCGGGAGCCTTCCATGAGCGTCGTGCGGCGGGTGCTGGCCCTGGTCCTGGGCGGTGGCCGCGGCACGCGGCTCTATCCCCTCACCCGCGACCGGTCGAAACCGGCGGTGCCGTTGGCCGGAAAGTACCGGATCATCGACGTGCCGCTGTCCAACTGCATCAACAGCGGGGTGCAGCGGATCTACGTGCTCACGCAGTTCAACTCGGTCAGCCTCCACCGCCACATCCGTCGTACCTACACGTTCGATCCCTTCAGCGGAGGCTTCGTCGAGATCCTCGCCGCACAGCAGACACTCGACAACGCCGGCTGGTACCAGGGCACGGCCGATGCCGTGCGGCAGAACATCCGTTATCTCCAGCAGCCCGACATCAAGCACGTGCTGATCCTCTCCGGTGACCAGCTCTACCGGATGAACTATGCCGACATGATGGCGACCCACCTCGCCCAGCGGGCCGACGTGACCATCGCCGGGATCCCGGTGCACGAGTCGGCCGCCTCCGGCCTGGGCATCATGCGGCTCGACGACGAAGGGCGCGTGGAAGGTTTTCTCGAGAAGCCGCAGACGGCGGCGGAGTTGGAGATGGTGCGGACCGCGCCCTCGTGGATCGAGCGTCAGGGGATCCCTGCCCACGGTCGCTCGTTGATGGCGAGCATGGGGATCTATCTGTTCGACCGGGACTGCCTGCTCGAACTGCTCCGGCAGACCGACTACCAGGACTTCGGCCGCGAGGTCTTCCCGGCCGCCATCAGGGCGAAGCGGGTCCACCTCCACCCCTTCGACGGCTACTGGGAGGACATTGGGACGATCCGGTCGTACTACCAGTGCAATCTCGACCTCGCCGGGGCCAGGCCACCGTTCGAGCTGGCGTGTGCCGAGGCACCGATCTATTCCCGGGGCCGATTCCTCCCTCCGTCGCGGATCGACGGCTCGAGCATCCGTTCGAGTCTCGTCTCCGACGGCTGTCTCATCGAGCAGGGTGCGGTGATCGAGAACAGTGTGATCGGCCTCCGCTGCCGCATCGGCCGCAACGTGGTGATCCGCAATTCGGTGATCCTCGGCAACGACTACTACGAGACCGGCGACGACCTCACCGCCAACGCCTCCAAGGGGGTGCCCCCGATGGGCATCGGCGAGGGATCGATCATCGAGGGGGCGATCATCGACAAGAACGTGCGCATCGGCCGCCGCACACGGATCGTCAACGACCACGGCTGGGACGAGAGCCCCGACAGCGACCGCTTCACCGTCCGTGACGGCGTGGCCGTGGTGCCCAAGGACGCGATCGTGCCCGATGGCTGGCTCCCGGAGCCGGGGGCGGCCGCACCGCCGGGGTGATCTGCTCCACCGGGCCCTCACCCACTTCGACTGCGGGGCCGATCAGCGGGTGACGGATTCGGCCGGGTCCGCCTCGCCCGTGGCGACCCGTTCCGCCGGCGTGGACGCGGGCGCGTCGTCGGTCGTCGTGCCTTCGGGGCCGGAGCGGTCGGCGAAGGCTTCCGTCGCCGACGGTGCGTCACCATCCACGACGGCGGGCCAGGGCAGCGGACGGGAACGCAACGGGAGGATGCCGTTGCTCCGCGCCGCGAAGTCGTTTTGCGGTGTGGATCCGTTGGGCACCGGCCCGGAGTAGTCGAACGGATCGGGGCACATCGTGCAGCCGGTGGCCAGGAGTGCGCCGGCCACCAGACTCGTCACCAATCCGACGGCGCCTGGTAGCCTCATGCAGCGATCCTCCCCTGCGTGCGACGATCCGCCGGGCACCCCTGCCCGACGGCCATCGGCGGCTGTTCAACCCCCACACCCGCCGCTGTGATCGGCCGCGTGAGCGCCCCTCCTTGAGGCAATCGTCGGCGCGGCCGGGTGCCGGGGTCCGCTGGCTTCCGCCGACGCGCGACATCAGCAGGCTGTGGATCAACAGCCTGCTGCACCTCACGGATGAGGTGCCGGGTGCGCAGCTCCCGTGAAAAGCGCAGCGTTACGAGCAGCCAAAGGCCCTGGATGGACTTTGGCCACAGGCTGTCAGCCCCCGGAAAGGTCGATTCCGGCCCGCGAGGCGAGTGCTTGCATGTCTTCCCACACCGGTCGCTTCGCGGCGGGATTCCGCAAGAGATAGGAAGGATGGTAGGTGCAGATGACCTGGGAAGAGCCGTGGGTGAACCATCTCCCACGCAGCTTGCCGATCGGCTCGGCGGTCTGCAGCAGCGCCTGCGCGGCCGATGTTCCCAGGCAGCAGATGAACTCCGGACGGATGATCTCCAACTGCCGTTCGAAGAAGCCACGGCAGTTGGCGACCTCGTCGGGCAGCGGGGTGCGGTTCTCGGGCGGCCGGCACTTGAGCACGTTGAGGATGTAGACCTCGTCGCGCGTGAGATGCACCGCCTCGATGATCCGGGTGAGCAACTGCCCGGCCCGACCCACGAACGGCTCGCCACTGGCATCTTCATCGGCCCCCGGCGCCTCGCCGAGGAAGCAGATCCGCGCGTGCGGCGGTCCCGCCCCGAACACCGTGTTTTGCCGGGCCCTTGCCAGTGGAGCGCACCGCGTACAACCGGCCACCTCGCCGCGGAGAATGGTCAGCGACTGCACGCGATCGACGGCAGCAGGCGACGGCGGGGCCGTGACCGGCCTGTGGGCTGGGGCTGCCTGCTGCCGGCCCGCCGCAGGACGGCGCTGCCGGGCCGCGGCGGCCCGGGGCAGCGACTCGATGCCGGAGTCGGCGAGACTCTGCAGTCGCTGGACCAACGCTCGTCTCCCCCCACGCCGTGCGGGCTGTCCATCCGGTGAACTCGCGTCAGACATGACCAGCTCCACGGGCGGCCGGAGGTTGGCCCCGACCCCGGATCGGTCTGACCATGCCTGATTCGTTTCACAGGGCCTGATCAGTTTCAGAGGGCCCGACGGAAACGCTTCGGACCACGCCCCTTGCCCAGGAGCGACGCCGAGGAGGGGCCCGCCGGCTTTGGAGGAGGCTGTCCGACCACCCGCTCGGGATCCGGTGCTGCGGGCCCAGCCCCCTCCGCGGGTGGCGGCGGCGCACCCGGCACACCGTAGGCCGTCGGCAGGGCCTGGGCGGGGGTCGGCTTCGCCCGGCGTTCGAAGGCCTCGAATCCCGGGAGCTCGTCGCGCTTCAGGAGCTTCTCGATCCGCATCTCGATCCGGGTCAACTGCGGCCCCTCGTCCGGAGCGACGAACGTGAAGGCAACCCCCTCCCGTCCCATGCGCCCGGTCCGACCGACGCGGTGCACGTAGTCGTCGCAGAACTCGGGAACGTCGTAGTTGACGATGTGCGACACCCCCGACACGTCGATGCCGCGCCCGACGACGTCGGTCGCCACGAGAATCCGCACCCCCCCCTCGCGAAACTGCCGCATCACCCGGTCACGGACGTTCTGCGCGAGATCGCCGTGGATGCAGGCGACGTCGTCTCCGTTGCTGCCACGGTGGCGGGCGAGCTTCTCGAAAACCTTGTCGGTGCCCCGTTTCGTGCGGCAGAAGACGATCGCCTGGCGGGGATTCTCCCGATCCAAGAGGCGCTCGAGGAGGTCGAACTTCCGGGTCGGATCGACGGTGAAATAGAACTGCTCGATCGTCTCCACGGCGATATCGCGAGTGGAGAAATCGAGGATCTCAGGATCGCGCATGTACCGCGTCGCCAGCCGCGCCACAGGAGGCGGAACGGTGGCGGAGAGCAGCAGGGTCTGCCGGCTGTCGGGGCAGCGCCTCAGGATCTTCTCGATATCGGGGCGGAAACCGATGTCGAGCATCCGGTCGGCCTCGTCGAGCGTGATGATCTCGAGGCCGCCGAGCAGAATCGTGCCCCGGCTCAGATGGTCGAGCACGCGGCCCGGTGTGCCGACCACCACCGCGGGATGACGGGCCAATTTGTCGATCTGACCACGAATCGGCTTGCCGCCGTACACGGCCACGCAGTGGATGCGCGACCCCTGGGCGAGCTTCTCGAACTCGTCACGGACTTGGACGGCGAGTTCACGGGTCGGCACGAGCACCAGCGCGCGGGTGCCGCTGCCCACGCCCGGGCGGGCCATCGCCTCGAGGATCGGGAGCACGAACGCGGCAGTCTTGCCCGTGCCGGTGCGGGCCTGGCCCATCACGTCGCCACCCGTCAGGGCGCGCGGGATGAATCCCGCCTGCACCGGTGTGGGGGTCGTGTAGCCGGCCTGCGCGACTGCTGCCAGTGTCGAGGGTGACAACCCGAGATCGGCGAAGTGAGTCGCCGGTGCCGTTGCGCTCTCACCGGTCGGCACCGGTGCATTGGTGGCGATCTGTCGGTCACCGCCACTGTCCAGCCAAGCGTCGGTGTCTTCGCCCCGCCCCCTGCTACGCTGTCCGTCTCGGCTACGCTGTCCGTCACGGCTACGCGCCCCACCCTCGCGCCGGCCAGGGCCGCGCGGGGAGCGGCGGCCTTGGCCGCCGCGGTCCGGCCCAGCCGGACGACCACCCCTGTTTTCTCCAGTCACGTGTCCTTCGCAGTCAACCGTGTCCCGCGGGCACTCGGTGAACCCCACCGTGCATACCCGCGGCTGGAATCAGGCTAACACGGATCCAGGGTTCAGGGCAAACCGGCACCCTTTTCCAGAGCCGAGCGGCCGCACAGCGTTCAGCGGTCGAACAGCCGCTTGATGGCCCAGACAGTCGCCGCCCGTCCGGCGCGGGCGATCGAGCGGGTGAGCGGAATCCCCTTGGGGCAGACCGCCACGCAATTCTGGGCGTTGCCGCACATTTGGATCCCGCCTGCCGCGGTCAGCGATTCGAGCCGTTCGTCGGCGATCATCTTTCCGGTCGGATGGGCATTGAAAAGCATCGCCTGGCTGACGGCGTGTGCCCCGACGAAGCCGCGGTCGAACGCCCCCTGCCGCCGTTGTTCGAAATCCTCCACCGACTCCCCGTCGCGGCGGACAGGCTCGATCTTCGTGTACTGCGGACAGGCCTCGAGGCAGCAGCCGCAGCTCATGCAGGTGGAGAGCGGGTAGGCATCCTCCTGCTCCTCCGGCGAGATCCGCGGGCCGGGGCCATGGTCGTAGGAGTCGTCCACAGGCACCCAGGCCTTGACCCGCTCGAGACCGCGGAACAACCGGCGGCGGTCGACAACGAGATCGCGGACCACGGGAAACTTCGACATCGGTCGCAGCTCGATCTCCTCCGGCTGCTCCTCGAGCAAACGGTCGACGAGCGCCGAGCACGCCATCCGCGTTCGCCCGTTGATGAGCATCGTGCAGGAGCCACACACCTCCTCGAGGCAGTTGCAGTCCCACGTGACCGGCGCGACGGGCCGGCCATCGGCCGAGCGGGCCCCGGCCGCGATCCGCTGCAGCACGCTGATCACGTTCATGTTCGGTTCGTAGAGCACGCTGTGGCGCTCCCAATAGCTCTCCTGACCGGGAGCATCCTGGCGGAGCACCCGGACGCGGATCGTGCGTGCCTCGTCACCGGTCGCGGGGTGATCGGCGGCATGGTTGGGAGCGATCATCGGGCTGCCTCCACGACGTGGGCTGTGCAACGAACGGGCTTTTGTCCTCTGGCCGGCGGATCCGCCGGCGGCGCCGGATGGCTACGCGGTCACGGCCACTGCCTTGGCGGCGCCACCTCGGGCAGCGGCAGCATTCTGCCGCTCCCGCCAGACTTCCTCGATGAGATCGGCCCCGACCAAACCGTAGAGGCGCGGCCGCGGCGGGAGCAATGACGTGTCGATGTCCTCGTAGGTGATCTGGGGATGGCCATCCGCCCCCGGCCGGGCGACGGTGCTCTTCAGCCACCGCGCCGTGTTGGCCGCGAACCGATCGCACCACTGCTCGGCTTCATGGCGGCGTGCGGCGTCGTCGGTCGCCTGGAGGCCGGGCACGGCGAAGGCCGGCTTGAAGTGTGCGCCCCGGCATTCGTCGCGGAGCAACGCCCCCTTGAGGATGATCTTGGCAAGCGGAAACATGTCGCCGAGTGACTTCGTGAACACGACGTTTTGATTGGTCCAATTGCCGGTGTCGCTCACGGCGCAGCGCTGCCACCGGTCCTCGAGCACGCAGACCTCGTCGTAGGCCGTGGCAAGCTGCTCGTTGCGCCGCACCACGGTCGCCACACGCGTCATCAGAACGCCGAGTTCCTGGTGGATCTGGTACGGGTTGTCACCGCTGCCGCGACGGGCGAGCAGCGCCTCGTGGCGGTCCTGCTCGCGCCGGAGGGCGGAATCGAACAGGCGTGCCGGCTCCTCTCCCGCAGTCCGTCCGGCCGGCTGGATGCCGGCGATCACGCCGCTGGCCGAAAACAGACCGCTGAAGATGCACGACAGGAGCGAGTTGGCTCCGAGACGGTTGGCGCCATGGTACTGGTAGTCACACTCGCCAACGGCATACAGACCGGGGATGCTCGTCTGGTGGTTCCGCGGCGACCCCTCCTCCATGCCACCGGTCGCACTCCGCTGGTAATCGACCCACAGCCCACCCATCGAATAGTGGACTGCCGGGAAGATCTTCATCGGCACGTCACGCGGATCGACCCCCTGGAACTTCTCGTAAATCTCGAGGATGCCGTGCAGCTTGCGATCGAGCTCCTGCCGTGGCAGGTGGGTCAGATCGAGGTACACGCAGGGCCGGTCGCGCTCGACCGACAGCCCCTCGTTGGTGCAGATGTCGAAGATCTCGCGGGTGGCGATGTCGCGGGGAACGAGGTTCTTGTATTTCGGGTACCGCTCCTCCAGAAAGTAGCACCGCTCCGCCTCGGGGATCGTGCGCGGATCGCGGGGATCCTGCGGGGTGCGCGGGACCCACACGCGCCCGCCCTCGCCACGGGCGCTCTCGCTCATCAACCGCAGTTTGTCGGCACCGGGGATGGCGGTGGGGTGAACCTGGATGAACTCGCCGTTTCCGTAGGCCGCCCCATGCTGGTAGGCACGGCTGATGGCACTCCCGGTGCAGACCATCGACATCGTTGACCGGCCGTAGACCAGCCCGCACCCGCCGGACGCGAGGATCACCGCGTCGGCCGGAAACGAGCGGAACTGCATCGACACCAGATCCTGGCAGACGGCGCCGCGGCAGTGCCCCGAGTCGTCGAGGACCGGCGCGAGGAAGTCCCAGAACTCCCACTTCTTCACCCGACCGGACGCCTCATGCCGCCGCACCTGCTCGTCGAGGGCGTAGAGCAACTGCTGGCCGGTGGTCGCGCCGGCGAACGCTGTCCGCTTGTAGAGCGTGCCGCCGAAGCGACGCTGGTCGCGAAAACCCTCCGGCGTCCGGTTGAACGGCACACCGAGGCGGTCCATGAGATCGATGATCCGCGGCCCCCAATCGGCCATCTCCTTGACCGGAGGCTGGTGCTGGAGGAAATCCCCGCCGTAGACGGTGTCGTCGAAGTGCTTCCACTCCGAGTCGCCCTGCTGGCGGGTGAGCGCGTTGACGCTGTTGATCCCACCCTGCGCGCAGACGCTGTGCGACCGCTTCACCGGCACGAGACTGAGGAGGTCGACGGCGACCCCCAACTCGGCGAGCCGCATGGTGGCCGAAAGACCGGCCAGACCACCTCCCACGACGAGAACCCGGGGCTGCGCCATGTCTGATCCCCTTTCAGAACGTTCCCGACCCAGAAACGGCCCGACCGCCGCCGTGGGCCCGACCGCACGCGCGGTCAGGTACCCGAGCGCTGCGGCTCGGCCGCCGATGGATCGGCACGAAGCGGTTGACCGACGCCCACCCCGGCGGCTCCCGGGAGGGGCACCTCCCCTTCCAGCATCCGCCGCAGTTCCTCGCGCCGGGTCTCCATCGACCGTGCTGCCTCGACATCGACCCGCCTCACGCCGACGAGCGATCCCAAGCCAGCCACGGCCAAGACGACTCCCACCACCACGCTGACGACGTTTGCCCGCCGCATCGCGGCCGGACTCGTCCACAGACCCCAGGTGATCCCCAGGGACCACAGGCCGTTGGCGAAGTGGTAGACGGCGGCAAGCATGCCGACGCAGTACAGCAGATTCATCGCCATCGACCCCATCGCCACCGCCAGGGTGCTGGAGGCATGGTGAGGATCGAAGCCCGGCATCGCCGTTCCGCGGACGGGCGCCCCCAGCCAATGGAGATGGATCAGGTGCCAGACAATGAAGGCGAAGGCGATCATCCCCGTGGCACGCTGCAACGTGTAGCGGATGTTGCCCGCGTAGGGGTACGAGCCGACGTTGGGGAGACCGCCGGCGATGATCATGAAGCCGACGGCGGCGTGGAAGAGGATCGGCAGGAAGATGAAGGCAATCTCCACCGGCACCAAGAGAGGTCCGAGGGAGTGGATCAGATCGACCCTGCCCTGAAAGCTCTCCGCCCCGCCGAGGATCGAGGCATTGGTGAGCAGATGGACGACGAGGAACGCCCCAACCGGCACCAGGCCCGACAGGGAGAAGAGCCGGTAGATGAGAAACTGGTTCCGGCTCAGGAAGGATGCCGCAGCGGACTCGTCGGTACTCACGGATGTGCCCACGCGTTTGCCAACCCACTCGACCGCGACCATGCCGGCCAGTTCTGGCGACTTCGGGAGTATAGGTGCGGGGGCCGGTGGGGCAACGGCCGCCAGCAGATTTGGCGGCTCCGCATGCGGTTTTTTATACTCTGGAGGTGTCACCGGTCCGGCACGGAGGGCAACGAGGGTGTCGGAAGTCGGGAACGTGCTGCTGGTGAGTGATGCCGCCCTGCGATCCGCAGCGGCAACCGCTGCCGGTCGGTCGCTGGCCGTGGCCGTGGCCGGCACGTCACTTCCGGTCGTCGAGTGCCCCGACATCGAAACCGCCCTCGCGCGGGTCGGGGAGGCTGGTCCGGAAACCATTGCCGGCATCGTCCTCGTCGGCCCCGAGACGGTGACTGCCCTGCGGTCCATCGACCGCGACAGCCGGGTGCTCGCCAGCCTTCCTGACGGCGTCGCGGTGGTCGGCGCTGACGGCACCATCCGCTGGGCCAACGCACGGTTTTGCGGCTGGTGTGGATGTGACGGCGTCACAGAACGACGGCTCTGCGATGCCCTGGGGGTCGCGGGGGGGTTCGGCGATGGCGGTGATCCCGTGACGGCGGCCCTGCGCGGGGCGACGGCCCCTGCCACTACAGTCCGAACTGCCGACAACCGCTACTTCCACCTCGTCGCCGCACGGTTGGTGGTCCATGACGGCCCAGTCGGTGCCGCTGCCGCCGCCGAGATCGCGGCGCGGTGCGACGCCGTCGTGGTGAGCGTGCGTGAGGTCACCCACACGATCCTCGAGCAGCAGAAGCGGGCGGCGATCCACCACGCCGGGCAGCAACTCGCCGACCTCACGCCGGCGGAACTGGCGAGCATGAGCGTCAACGAGCGGATCGACCTGCTCAAGAGCAACATCCTCCACTACTCACGCGACCTGCTCCAGTTCGACGTCGTCGAGATCCGGTTGCTCGACGCCCGCACCGGCAGGCTCGAGCCGCTCCTGGCAGAGGGGATGCAGCCCGAGGCTGAGGCCCGGGTGCTGTACGCCCGCCCCGAACACAACGGGGTGACGGGATACGTCGCCGCAACCGGCCGCAGCTACCACTGCATCGACACCACCAAGGACCCGCTCTACCTGGAGGGCTGCAAGGGGGCGAAGAGCTCGTTGACCGTGCCGCTCACCTACCACGACGCGGTGATCGGCACCTTCAACGTGGAGAGCCCGGAACCGGGCGGGTTTTCCCCGACCGATCTTCAGTTCCTGGAGATTTTCGCGCGCGACGTGGCCGTGGCGATCAACACGCTGGAGTTGCTGGTCGCCGAAAAGGCTTCGACGGCGGCCGAGAGCATCGAGGCGATCCATGGGGCGGTGGCCCTCCCCGTGGACGACATCCTCAACGAAGCCGTCAATGTGATGGAGAAGTACATCGGCCACGATGCCGACGTCGTCGAACGGCTCCAGAAGATCCTGCGCAACGCGCGCGACATCAAGCTGGTGATCCAGAAGGTGGGCGAGAAGATGGCCCCCAGTTCGGCCCACACCCAACTGCGGCAGCCGCAGCGGCCGCAGCTCGTGGGGCGGCGGATCCTCGTCGTCGATGCCAACGAGCAGGTGCGGGCGTCGGCCCACTCCCATCTCGAACGCTGTGGCTGCATCGTCGAGACGGCCCGTGACGGCGGCGAAGCGCTTTCCATGCTCCGTGGGGCACGGGAGGGCTACGACGTCATCCTCTCCGACATCCGGTTGCCCGACATGACCGGTTACGACCTCCTCGTCCGGCTTCAGGATCGCATGCCCCCGGGGCGTTTCATCCTCATGCAGGAGTTCGGCTGGGATCCCGGCCATTCCATCGTCAAGGCGCGGCAGTCGGGGAGCCGCCTGCAGCTCTTCAAGCCGTTTCGTGTCGATCAGTTGCTCGACACGATTGAACGCGCCCTTCAGCCGTGATGCTCTCTGCCGAAGGGACCAGCGCCGCTGAACACCCGGGTGAACGCGCCCTTCAGCCTTGGCCAAAGCCCTCTTTTTGCGGCACCGCCGGGGCACTGGGAAACCTGCGGGGGGCCTGGGATCGCTGCGGAACAGCCGCGCTTGTCTGCCCTTGACCCCGCCGCTGCGAGCCCGCTACCTATCCCGCCCTTGCAGTCCCCCGAATACAGGGATCCGGCCCATGGCACGCCTCCATGCTTCCGCCGCCGCACCACTTCCGGTCGGTCTGCCGCCATCGGCTCTGCCACACGCCGGCCTGTCGCTGGCCACGGCAGCGGCGCTGCTGCTGACCATCGGCGGCCACTGCCTCTCGGCCGCCGAGCCGCTCCCCACCCCGGCCGACAGCCCTGCGGCAAACGACGCCGAGGCCGCCCGCCGGGTGCTCGAAGCCGCCGGGCGGGCTCCGCAGGTCGGGCCGCCGCGCCCTGCCGCCGGCCCCGCCGACTCCGCCGACTCCGCCACGGAACGGCTGCCACGCGACCTGGCGATCGCCAAGGCCTCCGCCGAGGTGGCCGCCCGCCAACTCGAAGCCCGCCGTCTCGCGACCAGCTCACCCATCGAAGCTCTCGAGCTGCTCGACGCCATCGCCGCCGATATCGCCGCCCGCGACATCCCCGCCGAGACCCGCGAGCAGCTCCAGCGGCGGATCGACCGCGCCCGGCGCGAGATCGAGGAGGCCACCGGCAAGCGGCGTTCGGAACTCGAGATGGAGCGGAAGAGCGCCCAGGTCGAGGCCCAGGTCCAGCGCGAGCGTGCCCAGCGCGTCGAGGTCGACCAGCGGCTGGCGATGCTCGTCGAGGAATACAACGCGATGATCGACGATCGCCGCTACGCCGAGGCCGAGGCGATCGCCAAGAAGGCCGGTCAGCTCGCCCCCGAGAATCCGGTCGTCCGCCAGCTCCTCTCGCAGAGCCGGATGATCCGCCGCATCGACACCCAGAAGTCGATCGAATCCGACAAGCAGTCGGCCGTGCTCGATGTCGCCGAGGAGATGGAGCGATCGAGCGCTCCGTTCGTGGGCCCGATCGAGTTTCCCGCCACGAAGGACTGGCAGGATCTGACGAAGAACCGCACGCGCCGCGAGGCGGAAGGCAAGGGCCGGCTCACCCCCGCCGAACTGGCGATCCAGCGGAAGCTCACCACGCCGGTGGTCGCCGCCCACCGCAACGAGCCGCTCGCCGCGGTGCTCGATGCCCTCGCCCGTCAGGCCGACGTGCCGCTCCATCTCGACATGGTCGGGCTGGAGGGGGAACAGGTCCGCAGCGACACCCCGGTGACCATCGCCCTCGACCAGAAGATCTCCCTGAAGAGCGCCCTCAAGCTGCTCCTCGAGCCGCTTCATCTCGACTACGTGATCAAGGACGAGGTGCTGAAGATCACCAGCCCCCGGCTCCTCAAGGGGGAGGTCTACAGCGTCTCCTACCAGGTGGCCGATCTCGTCATCCCGGTGCCGAGCTTCTCGTCCGACGGCTTGGGCATCACCGGTGCCCTCCGCGACGGGTACGCCCGCGTGGGCGCCCGTGAGACCCTCGCGGTCCAGACCGGGCCACCGCCGGCAGGCATCAACGCCGGTGCCGCGCGGGGCACCAGCGGGCCTGTCGATTCGACCTCACTGGCGCAGTTCCAGGGACCGTCCAACGCGCCGGCGACCGGCTCGACCCCGTCGATCCCCTTCGGTCCCCCGGGTGTCGGTGGTGGGCAGGCGGATTTCCAGTCGCTCATCGACCTGATCCAGCAGACGGTGGCACCGCAGACATGGAACACGGTCGGCGGCCAGGGGGCGATCCAGCCCTTCGCGACCAACCTCAGCATCGTCGTCAGCCAGACGCAGGAGGTGCACGAGGAGATCGCCGACCTGCTCGAGCAGCTGCGCCGCCTCCAGGACCTGCAGGTGACCATCGAGGTCCGGTTCATCTCGCTCAACGACACCTTCTTCGAGCGCATCGGAGTGGACTTCGACTTCAACATCCAGTCGAACGTCCGCGAGCCGCTCAACATGACCGCGATCCCGACCCAGAGCAACAGTTCGACGTCGCCGTACTCACTGGGTCTGACGCCCGGCCCGGGCGGTCCATCGCAGACGATCGGCCTCGACACCACCGGCAATCCCGGGGTGTCGCTGGCCCCGAATCCGTTCGCCGGACAGCAGAACTTCTTCTCGATCCCGTTCCGGCAAAACAGCTTCGGTCCCGGCAGCGTGCCCGCCCTGCCCGGCCTCCCCGACCCGACCACGTCGGCGGCCAACTTCGGGTTCGCGATCCTCTCCGACATCGAGGCCTATTTCCTCATCCAGGCGGCCCAGGGTGCCACCCGCTCCAACGTCATGCAGGCGCCGAAGGTGACCCTCTTCAACGGCCAAACGGCCTTCGTCTCCGACACCCGCCAGCGCCCGTTCGTGACGAGCGTGGTGCCGGTGGTCGGCGACTTCGCCGCCGCCCAGCAACCGATCATCACGGTGCTCTCCGAGGGCACCGCCGTGAACGTCCAGGCGGTGGTGTCGAGCGACCGCCGCTTCGTCCGCCTGACTCTCGTGCCGTTCTTCTCCACAATCGGCAAGGTGGAGGAGTTCCAGTTCGAGGGGTCCCGGTCGACGAGTGCGAAGAGCAGCGACGAGAAGACGGGCCTCGACGGCGCGGCGGGTCTGGAGGGAGTGCCTCCGCTCGGTGCGGCCCTCGGCGTGCAGGCCAAGAGCGACCGCGAGCAGACGCTGCGGTCGAGCGGCACGACGATCCAGCTGCCGGAGTTCCTCTTCACCACCGTGACCACCACGGTGAGCGTGCCCGACGGTGGCACGGTGCTGCTCGGCGGCATCAAGCGGCAGCGCGAGGGGCGCAACGAGTACGGTGTGCCGATCCTCTCGAAGATCCCCTACATCAACCGCCTCTTCAAGAACGTCGGTCTCGGCCGCACCACCGACAGCCTGATGCTGATGGTGACGCCGCGGATCATCATCCAGGAGGAGGAGGAGGACAAACTCCTCGGGACGACCCGTCCTTGACACGATGAAACCATCCTGGATCACTGCCGGTGCCCTCCTCGGCTTCGCCGCGGTCGCTGCCGGATCGTTCGGCGCCCATCTCCTCAAGGCGCGCCTCGAGGAGACCGGTCAGGCGGCCAACTGGGAAACATCCGTCCGCTACGCGCTCGCCCACTCTCTGGCCCTCGTGATGGTCGGCCTGCTGACCCGGATTCCCGGGGTGGCAGGCATGCGCTCGCTGCTGCCGGTCGCCGGCTGGTGCTTTCTCCTCGGCACGCTCGTCTTCAGCGGCTGCCTGGCGGTACTCGCCCTCTCGGGGATCCGCTGGCTCGGGGCGATCGTGCCGATCGGCGGCGTGCTCATGCTCGCCGGCTGGGCTGCCCTCGCCGCGGCCGGGATGTCGCGCGGCGACTAAGGGCGCTCGGGGACGGCAAAAGTCTCCTCGCTGAGGCCGGGGCGGCCTCACGCTCGTCGAGCGTTTGCCGATCCCCTCGCTCGGTCGTGCAAGTGGCGCCGGCGGGAGGAGCGGTCTTGCCCCGTCACCAGCGGAGGCCGGGACTGGCGGCAGTTCGTCGCGAGTCGGCTATCCTGCCGCGAGCAGGAACTGCTGCCATCACGGGCGGCGCACCGCCGTGTGGGAGTGGCCCGGGCATCCTGCGTGCTCCGCTCGGTCGTGTGCGGGGGGGTGGAAGCCGCACCGGCCCCGTCACCAGCACAGCCCGGGACTGGCGGCAGTTCGTCGTGAGTCGGCCATCCTGCCGCGAGCAGGAACTGCCGCCATCGCGCGCTGCACCACCGGAAAGGCGGTGGGATCACGCCGCCGCCGGGTAGAAGACCCGGCGTGTGTTCCGCACGAGGAGATCGAGTCCGAGATCGACCGCCCGCTCCTCACTCCAGCCGCGCTCCTCGACGAAGCGGCGGGCGAGCACGCGGGCGAGCACGCGGCGGTACATCGCGAACTTCGGATAGCCGAATTCGAGCTTGTACATGTCGCTGTAGTAGCCGAGGAGCTTCGTCCGCGGCACCGCCTCGAGCCGCTGCTCGAGATCGCGCTCGATCACCGCCGGGGTG
>SXWA01000088.1 GCA_005791575.1 Planctomycetaceae bacterium | reverse complement strand
TCGGTGCCGCGTCCCGCCATGTTCGTCGACACGGTGATCTGGCCGAGTTGGCCGGCGGCGGCGACGATCTCCGCCTCGCGCTCGATCTGCCTGGCGTTGAGCACGGTGTGCGGCAGACCGGCCTCGGTGAGCAGACGGGAGAGCTCCTCCGAACGGTCGATCGATCTGGTCCCGATCAGCACCGGCCGCCCCTGGGCATGGAGCGCGGCCGTCTCGGCGACGATCCGGGTGAACTTCGTCGCCTGATCGGGCGTGACGACCGCCGGAAGGCGTTGGCGGATTGCCGGCCGGTGAGTGGGCACGTTGGCGACGGCCACCCCGTAGGTACGGCCGATCTCCCGGCCACTCGACGCGATGGTGCCGGTCATCCCCGCGAGATGGGGCCAGCGCGCGAAGAGATCCTGGATCGTGATCCGCGCCGCGTGGCCGGATGGCACGGTGACGTCGAGCCCTTCCTTGGCCTCGACCGCCTGATGGAGACCGTCGCGCCAGGTGCGCCCCTCGGCCGAGCGGCCGGTGAACTCATCGATGATCACGATCTTGCCGTCGCGGACGACGTACTGGCGATCGCGGATGAACGCCACCCGGGCCTTCACCGCGCGCTCGACCGCCTCGTAGACCGCCAGCAGGCTCACTGAATCGAGCAGCGTCGGCCGGGGCAGCGACCGCACGCGGCTCCGCCCCGGGCCGAGCAGTTCGCACGTCTTCTTCTGGGGGTCGAACTCGTAGTCGACCGCCGGCTCCAGGTCGGCGGCGGCGCGGGCCGCGAAGCGGAACAGTTCCTGCTGCACCGCCTGGGCCTCGCCCGGTGGTGCCGAGATGATCAACGGCGTGCGCGCCTCGTCGATGAGCACGTTGCCGGCCTCATCGACGAGCGCGAACCAGTAGGGACGCTGGAGGAGCCGCGGCCCGCCGCTGCCGGCCCGGCCGGCGAGCGCCGCGCCGAGGTCGCCGCGCCCCTCGGCGATCTCCCGGGCCATGAGCCGATCCTTGAGGAAGTCGAAGCCGAACTCCTTGGCCGTGCCGTAGGTGACGTCCTCGGCGTAGGCGGCACGGCGCGCGTCGAAGTCCATCTGCGACTGCACGATCCCCACGGTCAGGCCGAGCGCCTGGTAGACGGGCCCCATCCACTCGGCGTCGCGGCGGGCGAGGTAGTCGTTGACGGTGGCGAGGTGGGCACCCTTTCCGGCCAGGGCATACAGCGCCAGCGGAAGGGTGGCGACGAGCGTCTTGCCCTCGCCGGTCTGCATCTCCACGATCGCGCCGCGCACCAGCGCCACGCCAGCGAGCAGCTGCACGTCGTAATGCCGCAAGCCGATGCTCCGCCGGGCCGCCTCACGTGTGGCAGCGAAGCTCTCCACGAGCACCGCCTCCACCGGTTCGCCGGCCTTCACGCGGTAGGAGAGCGACCGCGCGAGGCGCCGCAGGGAGGCGTCGCTGTGGAGCTCCATCGCCGGCGCGAGGGCCTCGATCCGGGCCACCACCTTCCAATCGGCGGCGGTGATCCCCGGCCGCCGGGGAGAGGCCAGCCGGGACAAAAAATCGAGCATCGCACCCACCCCGGGAAAGTCACCGAAAGGAGACTTCCGTCACGATACCACGGCGTGCGGTGGGGATGGTCAGTAGCGGGCCGGCATGGCCGGCGTCGAGCGGGCTGGGGGGAGGGCGCCAGGATCGGTGAACGGCCACCAGTTGCCGTTGACTGTCTGCTGCTGCGGTGCCTGCGGCAGGGCCTGCTGGACCTGGTTGGTGAGTGCCTGCTGCCCCTGCTGGACGTTCTGCTGGAGCTGGTTGTTCATCTGATTGAGCTGGTTGTTGAAGCTCTGCTGGTACTGGTTGGCGGTGCCTTGGAGCTGGTTGTTGAGCTGGGCTTGCTGCTGGGCGAGCGACTGCTGCGCCTGGTTGGCCCATTGCTGCGGCTGCTGCTGCAGTTGGTTGGAATACTGCTGGGCCTGCTGCGACAGATTCTGCGTGTATTGGTTGGCCTGGTTGGTGAGCTGCTGCGGATACTGCTGCAGGTTCGGCGGAACCGTCCCCTGGCTCGACTGCGACCAGGTCCAGCTGTTGGCCGGGGCCGCCGGAGGGGCGGCGGTGAGCGACGGGGGGGGCGTGGTGGTCGGCCAGGCCGGGGCCGCCGCCGGTCCTGGCATCACGGGAGCGGCGGGGGGATAGGCCGCCCCCTGCGGGCTGCTCACGTAGCCGTAGGGGGCCGGCTGATGGATCATGCCGGTGGCGGGGGGCGGTACCGTCGTCGGGTAGGCGCCGTAGGCGGGCGCTGCGGTCTGCGGTGGTGTCTGGCAGCCGGCGAGGACGACGAACAGGAGACTCGCCAACGCCGCCACCACCAGGCAGATCGACGGGCGGTGCTCCCAGGGAAGGCGGTTCTCCCAGGGAAGGCCGTGGGCCGCGGATCCCGCCACCGGCTCACGACCCGGCGGCGGAGTGCGGATGGAGATCGGGTGAGACACGACAGGCTCTCCACGGCGGTTTGGAATCTTCGGCGCGGGGGGGAGAATAGCGATCCCCACCATCTGGTCCAGACCAGTTCGGCGGCGGCAAGTGCCGGAAGCGACGTCCGCTCGCCCACTGCCGCACGCCACCGTGGCGACCTCGAGCGCCGGCGCTGCAATGCCATCCCATCCCGGCCAACCCACCGTCGTTGACGGCC
>SXWA01000087.1 GCA_005791575.1 Planctomycetaceae bacterium | reverse complement strand
GGGCGATCGCCCGGCCCTGGTCATGGTTCATCGCTTCACCACCACCTCGTCGGTGTTCATCAGGACACGGGCGACGAGCGTCCACACGGCGCGCTCCGCCACCCCCGCCCCCTCCGCGGTCGCCACCGCGGCCGGATCGATCTCCCCTGCCGCGATGCGCCGGCGCTGGGCCGCGAGGTAGTCGCCAAGCAGTGTCCGTTCGGCGGCATCGAGATCGCGGGAGAAGAGCCGCCGGGCGAGCAGGGTCAGCCGGGCATCGTCGTCGGGCCCCGCCTCCGCCGCCAGCCGGCCGAGCGCCTGTGCGACCTCGACGAACATCGGGTCGTTGAGGAGCGTGAGGGCCTGCAGCGGCGACGTGGAGACGTCGCGCCGGGCGAGGCACGATTCCCCGGTCGGTCCGTCGAACGTGGTGGTGAAGGCGAACGGCGCGGTGCGCTTCTGGTAGGTGTAGATGCTGCGCCGGTGGCGGTCCTCTCCTTCGCTCGGCGTCCACTTCGGGGCGCCGTAGGCCACCTCGGTGATGCCGGGGGGCTGCGGTGGGCGCACCCCGGGGCCGTACATCCGCGTCGACAACAACCCCGCCGCCGCCAGCAACGAATCACGGATCACCTCCGCATCGAGGCGCACCCGCGGCCCGCGCGTGAGGAGGACGTTGTCCGGGTCGCGGGCCACGAGTTCCGGCGTCAGCACGGCCGCCTGCCGGTAGGTGGCACTGGTGACGATCAGGCGGTGGAGCGACTTGAGCGACCACCCCAGGTCCTCCACGAAGGCGACGGCGAGCCAGTCGAGCAACTGTGGGTGGCTCGGCGGGGAACCCTGGAGACCGAAATCCTCGAGGGTGGCGACGAGGCCGCGGCCGAAAAACGCCTGCCACTGCCGATTGACCGTGACTCGGGCGGTGAGCGGATGCCGCCGGGAGACGAGCCATTCCGCCAGCGCGAGGCGATCGGCGGGCCGGTCGGAGGGCAAGGGCGGGAGGAAGGCCGGCACGGCGGGGGCGACCGGTTCGCGGGGCTGGAGATACTCGCCCCGGTGGTGGCGGAACGTCGGGCGCGGATGGGCCGCGGGGCGCTCGCGGAGGACGAGCGTGGCCGGTCCGCGGGGCAGGTCGTCCTCGAGGCGGCGGATCTCCGCGACCCCTTCCGCCAGCTCCGCGGCCGAGGCGAGGAACCGCCGGAAGATCCGTTCCCGCTCCTCCGCCGACCGTTCGTCCGCTGGCCGGGTGAGCGCCACCTCCTCCGCGGCGGTGTGCCCACGGGCTTCGGCATCAGCGCGGTCGGTCACCGAGAGCCGGAAGCACCCCAGGCCGCAGGCGAAGTGCCGCTCGAAGCGGAGCACAACCTCGAGTGGCTCCCCGGGCGGCACCGGTTCGGCGAAGACGAAGACGGCGGCGTTCGGCCGTCCCTGGTCGCCGTTGGTGCTCCAGCCGCTGCTCATCTCCCCGTCGATCGCGGCGGCGGCGGTGCTGGCGGCGCCGGAGAACGCGGCCTTGCCCCCGAACGACGCACTCGCCGCTGCCACCGGCACCCGGCGGCCGCCGATCGAGCATTCGATCTCGGAGAGGAAGAAATCCCCCTTCGGCCCTTCGTACCAGGTGAGACCGGGCCCGCGCGCAGGCAGGCTGTCGTCGGGGAGCACCTCGAGGCGGAGGGCACGCACCGCCCTGCCCTGCGGCGGCAGGGTGAGCCGGTAGACGTCGCTCTTGGCGACGTCGCCGCCGGCGAGGATCGAGCCATCGGGCCGGAGGGTGAGATGGGGCGTGGTCGACTCGAGTGCCGTCGGCGGCGTGATCCGCCAGTCGATCGCCCGCGAGGACTCGGTGCGGTTCCAGGCATCGAACCGGCTGGCGAGGGTGGCGACGGCCCCCGCCTCCGAACCGCCCGGTGGCGAGGGCCAGCGCTCGGGCAAGGCGGCCCAGGCGGCCTCCATGCCTGCCCGCGCCGCGGCGCTGTCGGACGCGCGCTGCGGGTCGGGGAGCGTCCACTCCGGTTCGTCGGCATTGTTGAGCAGGGCGAAGAGCCCGTAGTAGTCGCGGTGCGTGAGCGGGTCGAACTTGTGGGAGTGGCACTGGGCGCAGGCGGTGGAGAGCCCGAGCCATGTCGCCCCGGTGGTCCCCACCCGATCGACCATCGCCAGCCAGCGGAACTCCAGCGGATCGATCCCCCCCTCTTCGTTGATCATCGTGTTGCGGTGGAACCCGGTGGCGACGATGTCGTCGGCGGTGGCACCGGGGAGCATGTCGCCGGCGATCTGCCGGACGGTGAAGCGGTCGAACGGCATGTCGTCGTTGAGGGCGCGGATCACCCAGTCGCGCCACGGCCAGATCGTGCGCTCGCGGTCCTTCTCGTAGCCGTTGGTGTCGGCGTAGCGCGCCAGATCGAGCCAGCGCCGCGCCCACCGCTCGCCGTAGCGCGGGCTGGCCAGGAGGCGGTCGACGAGGCGCTCGTAGGCCGCTTCCGGGGCCGTGCCGGCGGCGCACTCGGCGACGAAGGCCTCCACCTCGGCGGGGGTCGGGGGAAGACCGACGAGATCGAGATGCACGCGCCGGCAGAGTGTAGCGGGATCGGCGGGGGGTGCCGGCACCAGCCCCTCCGCGCGCAGACGGGCATGCACGAAGCGGTCGATCGGGTTGACGGCCGTCTCTCCCGGCGGCAGTGGCGGCCGTACGGGCGCGATGAACGCCCAGTGGGGCCGCTCC
>SXWA01000086.1 GCA_005791575.1 Planctomycetaceae bacterium | reverse complement strand
GGTCGGCGCTGGCCTCCCAGGAGGCGACGGCAGGTGAAGCAGCATCCACCCCGAACGAAGGTCGGCGCTGGCCTCCCAGGAGGCGACGGCAGGTGAAGCAGCATCCACCCCGAACGAAGGTCGGCGCCGAGGGCACCGCGCAACGGATCCTCGTCGTTGACGACGAGGATGATCTGCTCGAATTGCTCCGCTACAACCTCACCCGCGAGGGCTACCAGGTGACCTGCGTGGCCACCGGTGAGGACGCCCTCCGCAGCGTCCGTCGTCAGGCGCCGGACCTGATCGTGCTCGACCTCATGCTCCCGGCGATCGACGGCCTCGAGGTCTGCCGGCGCCTCAAGGGGGAATCGAAGACCCGCGACATCCCCATCATCATGCTCACCGCCAAGAGCGAGGAGAGCGACATCGTCGCCGGGCTCGAGCACGGTGCCGACGACTACATCGCCAAGCCCTTCAGCCCGCGCGTACTGCTGGCGCGCGTGAAGGCCCTGCTCCGCCGCCGTGAGACCGAACTCGACACCACCATCCGGGTCCACGAATTAACGATCCATCCGGGACGTCACGAGGCGATCCTCGCAGGCACGGCGCTGGAGTTGACGTACACCGAATTCGCCCTGCTGCAGTTCCTCGCCAAGCGCCCCGGCTGGGCCTTCACCCGCACGCAGATCGTCGACGCGGTGAAGGGGGAGGATTATCCTGTCACGGAACGGTCGGTCGACGTCCAGGTGGCCGGCCTACGGAAGAAGCTCGGCGTCCACGGGTCGTACATCGAAACCGTCCGTGGCGTCGGCTACCGCTTCCGGGCCTGACTCCGGAAAGGCGGCCGCGGCCGCCCCGCTCCCATGCCCCGCACGCGGCTCGTCTGGCAGCTGTTCGCCGCGCTCTGCGTGCTCGTCGCGGGGGTGTTCGCCGTCGGTTCGTGGCTGACGTCGGTCGAGATGGCGCGCCGGGCCGACGAAGCGTCATTCCGCCGCCTCGAGGATGCCGCGGCGCTCGTCGCCGCCGGTGTCGCTGCCGGCGACGGGTCGCCCCAGACCACGGTCGCCGTGGCGCGACGATTCGCCGCCATCCGGGGCCTCGAGATCGACTCCGTCGATCGGACGACACCGTCCGCGGGCGACCGTGACCCGGCAGAGGTCACCGGCCGCTCCCGTCGCTACGACGCCGCGAGCGGACGGCGGCTCCTCTCGGTGACCGAGGCGGTCGAGGCCGGACCGGCCGCCGGCACGCTGGTCCGTGTGACGCTCGATTCACGCGAGGCCGACCTCCAATTGGCCCGCGGACAGCGGACCCTGCTCGCCTGGCAACTCGTCTGGGCGGCGGCGGCCGTCGCCCTCGGCTACCTCGTCGCGATGCGGATCGCCCGGCCGGTCGAGGAGTTGTCGCGGGCGGCCGCCCGGCTCGCCGGTGGTGCCGATGCGGTGCCGATGCCGGGAGTGGAGACGCGTGAACTGGCCGATCTCGCCACCGCGATCGGCACACTGCACAGCCAATTGGTGGAGCGCGGCCTGACGATCGGCCGCCAGGGCACCCAGCAGCAGGCGGTGCTGGGGAGCATGATCGAGGGGGTGCTGGCGATCGACTCGCGGCAACGCATCGTGAGCATCAACGGGGCGGCCGCCGATCTCCTCGGGCTCGACGCGGCGGCGGCGATCGGTCGCCCGCTCCAGGACACCGTCCGCAACGCCGACCTGCGGCGCTTTGCCCTGCTCGCGATCGACTGCCGCGGTCCGGTGGAGGACGATCTCCTCCTCCGCGGACCGCGGGATCGGACGATCCGGGTGCGCGGCACGGCGCTCCGCGACGTGTCGGGGGCGGGAGGGGCGGTGATCGTCCTCAACGACGTCACCGACATCCAGCATCTCGAGAACGTGCGCCGTGATTTCGTCGCCAACGTCTCCCACGAATTGAAGACGCCGGTCGCCTCGATCAAGGGCTTCGTCGAGACACTCCTCGACGGCGCCGCCGACGACCCGGACGATGCGCGCCGCTTCCTCCTGATCATCGCCCGCCAGGCCGATCGTCTCGGGGCGATCATCGAGGACCTGCTCTCGCTGTCGCGTATCGAGCAGCAGGAGGGAGCGGGCAGCCTGCCGATGGAGCGGGTGCCCCTGGCCATGGTGGTCGGCACCGTGATCGCCGACTGCCTGCCCCGCGCCCGCGATCGTGACATCGAGTTGGTCGGCGACTGCCCACCTGGGCTCGAGGCCGATGTCAACGCCCCGCTCCTCGAGCAGGCCTTGATCAACCTCGTCGACAACGCCATCAAGTTCAGTGAGCCCGGCCGCCGGATCTGGATCTCGGCCGCCACCGACGCGGCTGCGACCACCCCCCCGCTGCTCTCCCTGGCGGTGCGGGACGAGGGCTGCGGCATCGAGGCGGAGCATCTGCCGCGCCTCTTCGAGCGCTTCTACCGGATCGACAGGGGGCGCAGCCGTCGGCTCGGAGGCACGGGGCTGGGGCTCTCGATCGTCAAGCACATCGCCCAGGCCCACGGCGGCACCGTCGCCGTCGAGAGTCAGCCGGGAGTAGGCAGCGAATTCACGCTGCGGCTTCCCCTCCGGGCCGCGGTCTGAGGACGCGGCCCCTCCCGAGCGCGGCACGGGTCGCAGCCGGTCAGGCCGGCGGGGACCGGCGCCGATCGTGAAAGGCCGTGATCTGCCGCCAGGCATCCTCGGGCGTCTCGGCCCAGGAGAACAGGGCGAGGTGATCATCGGCCACCACGCCGTCGTCGGCGAGCTGCTGGAAGTCGATCACCTTCGACCAGTACTCGCGCCCGTAGAGGATGATCGGCACCGGCTGCATCCGCGACGTCTGCCGCAGGGTGAGGGTCTCGAACATCTCGTCGAGGGTGCCGAACCCGCCCGGGAAGAGGACCACGGCCGCCGCCCGGAGGATGAAGTGGAACTTCCGCAGCGCGAAGTACTTGAACTGGAAGCACAGGTCCGGGGTGATGAACGGGTTGGGCTGTTGCTCGGCGGGGAGCTTGATGTTGAGACCGATCGACTGGCAGCCGACGTCGAAGGCGCCGCGGTTGGCGGCTTCCATGATCCCGGGGCCGCCGCCGGTGACGACGACGAATTTGCGCGACTCCTCGCACTGGTTGTCGATCGACACCAGCCGGGCGAACTCACGGGCGTCGTCGTAATAGCGGGCGCGCTTGAGGAGCCGCTCGCTGCGGCTCACCTCCCGGACCAGCAGGGGGTCGCCGGGAAGGGCGGCCAACGCCCGCCGCGCCTCCGACAGGCGCCGCTCCGCGGCGGTCTTCTCCACGATCTGCGTGCCGCCGAAGACGATCACCGTCGATTCGATGGCATGCTCCTGGAAGACCAGTTCCGGCTTCTGCAGCTCGAGGAGCATGCGCACGCCGCGCAGTTCGGACCGGTCGAGGAGCGAAGGGTCCTCCTGGGCGAGTCGGTAGCTCGGCGACCGGAGGATCGCCTCCATGTTCTCCGCCGCCAGGGCGATGTCGTCGCCGAGGATGGTGTCGGGGAGGATGGCACAGGCTTTGGGGCGCACCGGCTTGGTTTTCTTCCCCATCTCATCTCCACCAGGTGATTCACGCGTCGAGTTCGAAGCTCTCGCCGATCGTAGGCAGCGTCGCCTCCCAGCTCAGGTTCTCCCGCAGAGCGGCCGCCATCCCCCGGGCCGCCGGCGGCTCCCCGTGGACGAGGAACACCCGCCGCGGGGCGGGCATGCCGGTCAGCCAGCGCACCACCTCGCCGCGGTCGGCATGCCCGGAGAGGGCATCGACCCTCCGGACCGCAGCCCGCACCGGGATGTCGCGGCCGTGGATCCGGAGATACTCGGCGCCGTCGAGAAGACTCCGCCCGCGGGTGCCGGCCGCCTGGTAGCCCGCCACGAGCACGGTGGTGCGCGGATCGGGTAGCCGCCGTGCCAGATGGTGGAGGATCCGCCCTCCGGTCATCATGCCGCTGGAGGCGATGACCACGCCCGGACCGTCGTGGTCGTTGATCGCCTTCGACTCCTCGGCCGTGCGCGCCATCCGCACCCAGGGGGAAACGAGTGCTTCGGCGACCCCTGCCATGCGCGCCTCGGTGAAATCATGCTCCGCCCCGTGGCGGCGGAACACGGCCGTGGCCTCGACCGCCATCGGCGAGTCGATCCACACCGGCAGCTCCGGCAGCCGCCCGGCGGCCATGAGCGTGCGCAGGAGATAGACCAGCTGCTGCGAGCGCCCCACCGCGAACGATGCCACGAGGATCATCCCGCCGCGCGTCAGCGCCTCGCGGATCGCGCGCTCGAGGTCGTCGAGCGGGCGGATGGGGGGATGGTCGCGGTCGCCGTAGGTGCTCTCCAGCACGAGGTGGTCGCAGGGCAGGGGGGGACGCGGGTCGGCGTAGAGCGGAGCATCGAAGCGGCCGAGGTCGCCGGAGAAGAGCAGCCGCAGCGGTCGCCCGTCGCCGGCGAGTTCGGCCTCGATGAAGGCGCTGCCGAGCATGTGGCCCGCGTCATGGAAGCGGCAGCGCGTGCCGCGGGCCGGTTCGAACCACTCCTCGCGGGCGACCGGCCGCACGAGGCGGAGCGTACGGGAGACATCGGCCTCGTCGTAGAGCGGCAACGCCGGATGGTGGCGGGAATAGCCCTTGCGGTTCGCATACAGGGCGTCCTCCTCCTGGCACTTGGCCGAATCGTAGAGGAGCAGCGGGAGGAGATCGGCGGTGGCCGGCGTGGTGAGGATCGGACCGGTGAAGCCGTCGCGGACGAGCCGCGGCAACCAGCCGGAATGGTCGATGTGGCCGTGGGTGAGGACAACCGCATCGATCGACTCCGCCGGCGGCACGATCCGCTTCCAATTCCGCTCGCGGAGCCGCTTCTCCCCCTGGAACAACCCGCAGTCGACGAGGATCCGCGCCCCGGCATGCTCGACGAGATGCCGGGATCCCGACACCACCCCGGCGGCCCCCAGAAACGTCAGTCGCGCCATCGGTCACTCCCCTTCCGGGCAGGCGGTCGATCACCGGGCTGGTGATCCCCCGCCGCCCGGCGCATATCTCACCTGGTAGCGCCGTCGGCCGCAACCGTCTCCCCGGCCACCAGCAGTTCGCCGTCGTCGAGGCGCACGGCATCGAGCCGGATGGCGGGCCGCGCTCCCTTCATGCCCGACTCCCCGGCCGCTCCCGGCCGGCCATCGGGCGTCTGCACCACCAGTTGGTTGCGGCCGTCGAGGCGTACCACGGAGGCGCTCACGCCACTGGCGGAGAACCGCTCGGCCAACTGCTTGAGCAGGGCATCACCGGGCAGCGGCAGCCCCCCCAGGCCGGCGGCATCGACCGCGACGGCGATCTCCCCGGGGGAGCGGAGCCGCACGTCAGCCCGCACCCACACGAGAGCCGACAGTGGGCCGGCGTGCCACCGTGTGCCGACCCACACGTGACGCGGTTCGAGGCTCACCCGCGGCTCCGACCATCCGGCCGGCAGGAGTCGCGGATGGTTGCGGGGAAGGTCGGTGGCCAGCCAGGCGTTCACCTCGTCTTCGGTGAACACCCCCTCCCATCGTCCGGGCCGACTGGCCGCGCTGTGGAGCGCCGACACCTTGGAGATCAACCGACCTGCCAATCGCGCGCTTGCGGCGGGGTCGGGAGCACCGGCACCCCAGCCAGCCGACCGCTGCAGTGGCCCCGGTTCATGACGGGCCACCGCCAGCACGCATCCACCGACGAGCGCCATGGCGACCACCGTGCCCACCGCCACCGCCCGCCAGCGGAACGGGGTGCGGGCCACACCCGCCTGACCGGGTGCCACGGATGAACCACCCCCGGTTGCAGATTCCCCTCCGGTCATCCGCGCCGAACCGGTTCGGGAGTTTCTCACCGCGCTCGCACGCATGGCACCGGCTTTCCTCCCGGGCTTTCCGCCCGGACCTTCCACCTGGTTCCTCCACCCGCAAGCCCCGTCGTTCTCGTTGCGGCACGGCCGTGACTGTATTTCAGGACGACCGATTTCAGGGAGACGGATTTCAGAAGGGGGGAAAAGGCCCATCCGGGAAGTTGTTGGGCGACATGCTGCAGGCCGCCCCTGGCATTCCCTTCCAGGAACCCACGAAGCCCTCCCGCCGTTGCCCCACCAGGATTCCCGTCGGCCTGTGCACGGGCCGACGGGAATGCCGTGGTGAGATGACGTGGCGGGATGACGTGGCGAGTCAGTGGCACCCGCCCGGGCCATTCACCCCACGGCGCCAAGCAAGCGGGGCAGCGGAATGGCGGCCGTGGACGGAACCTGATCCGCGATGACCGGAATACAGTCGACTTCCACCGGCAGCTCGTCGCGCAGCACTTTGACGTGGGGAGGCGCCTCGATGCCGATCCGCACCTTGTCGCCGCTGACGCGCACGACGGTCACCACCACCGTGTCACCGACCCGGATCCGCTCATTCTGCCGCCGTGACAACACCAGCATGGAACAGCCTCCCTGCAGCTGAAAGTTTTAGGAATGTGGACATGCGGTCGCTCTCGACCCGCATGAGAATCAAATGATGTACAGATGTCAACCATTACCCATTCGCCATGGTCCACGTCGTCGCGGGGGGCTGGGCAAGGTATGCCGCAGGGGAAACATCGTCCGCGCAGCGAAGGATTCTTGCCTCGGCACGTGTTCACGCCGATCGCATGCTTTATGCCGCCGGGGGCGGCTGCACCGACAAGCCCCCCGGCCAGCGACGGCGGTCATGGCCGGTGCCCCATCGGGTCACCACCAGCAGGCTGTGGCCAGACATCCAGCGGCACGTCATTCCTGATGCGCCGGGATTCAGGATCTGCCGGGAGCGCGGTGGGGCCACCGGGTTGTTGTTTTCCCGGGCCGCTTTCCTGGCGGTATCACTGCGCCGCTTTCGCGGCGGTATCACTGCGCCGCTTTCGCGGCGGTATCGCGCTGCATGTACTCGTCGAGATCGACCCCTTCGGCGACCGCCATCGCCGCCGAGGCCGTCTCGATGCGGTCGAGGTCGTCGTCGGCGAGCCGTGGGGCAAACCGGTGTTCGCTCCGCAGCACGCGCGACTGCCGGAGGCTGCCGCCGGAAAACTCCAGCGACACCGTTTCGGGGAGGAGGCTGGCGGTTGCCAGATGGCGGTTGATCGCCAGCCGCGGGAAGGGGGGAAGTCCACCGGGGTGGAGAAGTGCCCGGAGGATCACCGCCACGTCGGCGAACGAGCGATACTGCTCCGCCGCCGCTGCGGAAGGGGCGGGGCTCGTGCCCACGCGGTAGCGGGCGCCGGGACCGTCGAGCTCGAGCGGACCGCCGTCGGATGGCACCTGCGGGACGCACTCCGGAGAAGCCGACCACTGCAGCAACTCGTCGTCGCTCCCCTGGGCCCAGACACGCAGGCTCGCCAGAACCCTCGACATCCGCGCCGCCGAAATCTCGGTGCGCAGACGGCGCGTCGGATCAATGACCACGACGCGCCCCCGGGCCGGGTCGTGGAGGATGATCTCCTCCGCCACCGCCGGCGCGGCGGCACCCGCCGCCGGTTCGAGGAAGTCCCAGGCGACACCGTTTTGAAATACCGTCAGGCTGCGGGCCACCGGTTCCTCGGCCGTGCCATCGAAGACGGCCGTCTCGACGCGGAGATGGGTGCCCGCGGCGGAGGATGTGTCCTCCGGACCCTCACCCCGGGCGCTCGTGACGCAGGTCAGCGCCAGGGTGGCGAGAAGCCAGGGGGCCACGGGCTGCCGCGGGTGGGGTCGCATGCTCGCTCCTCGGGCGGGTGTCGGGGCGACGAACGGTAGCAGGCTCCCGCCGGTGCCACCAGCCGAGTGTGGCCCGGCGGTGACGGTCCACGTGGCGCTGCCCGGCGCCGCGGCCGGCGAAGTCGGTCCAACCCCGGGCCGGGCGAGCGGCTCGCGGCGGGCGACGTGGTGTCGTTCATCGGCACCGCCGCCGAGCGGCAGCGCTGCCACGAGCTGCTCGACCCCGGCGCACGGGCTTGATTCCAGGCGGGCTGCGCGGCTTGACCACCGGCGGGCCCCTCAGGCCGCGGCCGGCGTGCCGCTCTTGTAGAGGTAGGGATTCATCGTCGGGTCGTTGTACATCTTCATCTGCCGGAACACGCGCAGCGGCCGCTGGCCGGAGAAGATCTCCGCCAGCAACCGATCGATCGCGGTCACCAAGTGCTCACGCTGCCGATCGAGCACCTCGAGCCGACCGGCGGCCTTGGCGCGGTGCTCGGGGGTGGCGTCGCCGCGCTCGATCTGTTCGCGCATGTGGTAGCGGCGCAGCTCGAGGATCGAGAGCCGGTCGATGGCGCTACCGGGGGTCTCGGTGGCGGCGGGAGCGTCGGGGGGCGCCTGCACACCGCGGGCCGCCAGTTCGCCGATCAGCCAGTCGTCGACCTTCTCGATGCTGTCGTTGCGCGCCTGGTTGTAGCGGTCGATGTTCCGCTTCACCTCGGCGATCCGGGCGTCCGTGACCTCCGGCGACCGGGCGATGTCCTCCTCGTGCCAGAGGAGGAAGTTGAACCGGTGGAGGTCGCAGATCCGTGCCACGAGCCCCGTCTCGTCATGCTCGGGAAGCACCTCGTGCCAGTGGGCCACCAGACGGCCGAGGAGCGTGACGATGGCGGTGGCGGTGGCCGGCGGCTGCGTGGCGGGTGCGGGCAGTGTCATGGACCGATCTCCTGGGGAATGGATGGAGTGGGGCATGGATCGTCGGGGATCGTTCACGACGCCCGGCGGAGGACGAGGCAGAGGTTGGCACCGCCGAACCCGAACGAGTTGCTGGCGACGACATCCACGGCACGCGCGCGGGCGGACCCACGGACATGGTCGAGCGGGCAACGCTCGTCGGGTTCGTCGAGATTGGCGGTCGCGGGCACGGCCTGGCGTTCGAGGGCCACGAGGCAGGCCACCGCCTCGAACGCGGCCGCCCCACTCACCAGATGGCCGGAGAGCCCCTTCGTGGAACTCACCGGCACGGTGGCGGCGGCGGGACCGAGCGCCAGCGCGATCGCCCCCGCCTCGGCGACGTCGCCGACCGGCGTGCCGGCCGCATGGGCGTTCACGTAGTCGACCGCATCCGGGGGCACGGCGGCATCGGCGAGCGCCGCCGTGATCGCCCGCGCCGCCTGGCGCGGATCGCTGCAGGGAGTCACCATGTGAGCGGCATCGCTGGTCATCCCCACTCCGACGAGGCTGGCCCGGATCCGCGCACCACGGCGCCGCGCCCGCGAGGCCGCCTCGAGCACGAGAAACGCCCCTCCTTCCCCCATCACGAAGCCGTCACGGCGGCGATCGAAGGGGCGCGAGGCTGCCGCCGCCTCCCCGCCCCAGCGCGACAAGGCGCGGAGGTTGTGGAACGCCGCCATCGCGGTCGGGCTGATCACCTCGCAGCCGCCGGCGATGCATACATCGACCAGTCCCGTCTCCAGCCACGACCGCGCCAAGGCAATCGCGAATCCGCTCGAGGCACACGCCGCCCCGACCGCCACGGCCGGCCCCGCGATCCCGGCGGCGCTGGCGAGGCGCTCCACCAGTGGTTCGGGCCCCGACCCGGTGAACACGTTCGCCCCGGCAGCCCGGTGATCGGCCTCCCACTCCTTGAGATGCTCGGCCCCCTGCCCGAGGACGAGCCCGAGCCGTGGACCGGCTCCCCGGGCATCGACGCCGGCATCGGCCAACGCCGCGGTGAGCGCCTGGAGATTGATCCGCTCCAACCGGCCGACGCTGCCGGGTGGAGCGCTGTCGACGAGCGCCGCCGCGAGGGTGCGCAGACCGGCCATGCCGGCACCGAGGTCGATCTCGCGGATCGCACTGTGGCCCGCGAGCAGCGCGTCGGCGACCGCCTCGTAGGAATCGCCCAGTGGACTGCGCACCCCGACCCCGCTGATCACCACAGGATCGGATGCGGGACGATCGGATGGGGGCCGATTGGATGCGGGCAGGGGTCGTGCCATGGTCAGGCGGCCTCCCGGCGATCGGCCGCGACGACGTCCACGCGGAGCAGGGCCCCGCGCCGCGCGACGAACGACCACGATGGCAGCGCCCGTCCGACCGGCGATCCCGCCACCACGGCGGCCGCCAGGCTGGCGAACCGTGTCAGCTCCTCAGCGCCGCGCCGCGGGCGGGCGGGCGGAGCGGCGACCCGCGTGCAGCGCAGTCCTGCCGCTGCCGCCGGTTCGGCGACCACCGCGACCGCACGGCAGACCGGATCGGCGGCGCTGCCGCCGTTGGCGGCGAGCGCAGGCTCGTCGTCCCAGCCGGTCGCCACCATGAGGACCCGGCAGCCCCCACCCTGCCGCACGAGCCAGGGCAGCACCTCGAGCGCCTCGGCCACCGCCTCCGGACCACCGCCGACCCCCAGATGAGGACCATGGCAGCCGAGCGCGACGCTGATCGCGCTGGCCATCGCGTGGAGCGAACACTGCGGCACGATGTGCGGCGACACGGTGGCATGGCCCTGGGCCGCCCACCCACTGAGCGTCCGCGCCGCCGCCGGGCGCCCCGCCAGCCGGGGGGCGGCAAGCACCGCGCAGGTGGCCAGCGCGGTGCTCGGCAGGCCGGCCTCGGCGACCGCGGCGAGCACCGCATGGATCCCCACCACCGTCTGCTCGTCGGCATGGCGGAGGAACCGCGCCGGCAGGTCGGCGGTGCCGGCCGGCGCCGGCGCGTGACGGAGCGCGTCGATCGCATGCCGCCGGACGGCGATCATCGCCTGCCCGCAGAGCGCGACGGGGATGTCGGAACGGTGGACCTGCACGGCGTGCGTTCTCCCCTCGAACGGGTCAGGCCGCCCGCCGGACCGTCTTGGCGGCGAGCTTGTCCTGCAGCACGTCGAGCAACCGGCCGACGCTGTCGATGCTCTCCAGCAACTCGGTCTCGATCTGGATCCCGAAGTGGCTCTCGATGTGGAGGACCAAACCCGCCATGTCGAGGGAGTCGAGGTTGAGGTCCTCGCGGAGCGAGGCGGTCTCCGCCAGGTCGCGGTACGTTTCTCCGGTCTCCTTCTCGAGCAGGTCGAGGACGACTCCGGCAAGCTCGGTGCGGTTCATGGCTTGTGCGACTCCTGGGAACGGCGGGTGGGCTCCGCTAGACTGCCGTCCGGGGCGGAGGGAGGTCTGCGGCATCTGAGGGGCGGGGAGGGTAGCGGATGGATGCGGGCCAGCGAAGGCCAAATGAGCCGGTCGTGGCCTCTGGTTCCGCGAAAAATCCCTCCGGGGACCGCCACCTGGGCACCGCGCGCAGGCGCAGCCTTGTCGTCGATTGCCTGGCCGGCGCCTATGCCGGAGTGCTCGTCTCGGCGACGCACTACCCGCGCCCCCAGGATCTGCTCGGGGCCAATCCCCCCTCCGACAAGGTGCTCCACTTCCTCGCCTACACGATCCTCGGTGCCCTGACCGCCGCCGCCGCCGCCGCCCGGGGGGGGTGGAACGGTCCGCGCATCGGCCTGCTCGCCTTGGGCCTGGCCCTCTTCGCCGCCGGCGACGAGGTGACGCAGCCGCTGTTCGCCCGGGCGGTCGAGTTCACCGACTGGCTGGCCGATCTGGCCGGCCTGGTGATCGGCGTCGGCGTGGTGGTGCTGTGGACGTCACGGCCGACCGCACCGGTGGTGCTGCCCACTGGCGAACCCCCGGTCCCACGACCGGGTGAGAGCCGGTTTTGACCTCCCGGCGGCAGCCCGCTACCTTCCCGCCGCCCCCGGGGAGGGGAATCTGCCATGACGACCGGGACTGCCGTCGGAGAGCCTGCCGGTGACGATGTCACCGACGCCGGCGAACGGGTCTGCGCCGATCGGGCCGACTTCGGCTTCTTCGCCCACCTGTCGATCTACCGTTTCGCCCGCCCCCATGTCGCCGGCCGGCGCGTGCTCGACGCCGGCTGCGGCACCGGCTACGGCGCCCACGATCTGGCGCTGGCGGGCGCGGCCGCCGTGCTCGGTGTCGATGCCAGCGACCGCGCCATCGCCTTCTGCCGTGATCGCTACTGCCATCCGCGCCTCGCCTTCGAGACCGGCGACCTGATGGCGCTGGCCGTGCCCGGGCCGTTCGACGTCGTCTTCTGCTCGAACGTCCTCGAGCATCTGCCCGATCCGGATCCGTTCCTCGAGGCGGTCCGCCGCCTGCTCACCCGCGACGGGCTACTCGTGATGGCCGTCCCGCCGGTCCGGGGACTCGGCGAGTGGTTCGGGAACCTCGAGAATCCCTACCATCTCACCAACCTGCCGCCGGAGGTCTGGCGGGCGAAGCTCGACCGCTTCTTCACCGCCGTCCAGGGCTACTCCCACGGCGTCGAGCCCGCGTTCATCGGCGCCGACCAGCAGATCCGCCGCGCGGCCGTCACCTCCGCCGCACAGTTCCGCTTCGCCGCCGAAACCCTCGAACGGCTCTCCGGACCGCTGCCGACGATCAGCCTGATCAACGTCGCCACCGGACCCCGGTCCGTGACCCTGCCGCGGACGCACGTCGAGGACACGCTGCCGATCGCCTGGGTCGAGGCACGGATCCGCCGCGACTTCGGTCGCCTGATGGCCTTCAAGCGCCGGCACGGAGCGGCTGCCGCCTGACCCGCAGCCTCCCGCCCACCTGCGACACGGCGTCGCTCAGGCCGCCTGCCGCACCGGCTTGCCGGACCGGTCGGCGATGAACGCCCAGACGTCGGCGAACGCCCGGTCCCAACTCGTGTGGTGGCTGCGGATCTGTTCCCAGCCACGGCGGCGCACCGGGAGCAGGTCGTCGTAGCGATCGACCGCCTCGGCCAGTCGTTCGGCGATCGCCGGGGCGCTGGCCGGTGCGAGGAGGCAGTTGTCACCGTCCGCCAGGAGCCAGTGGTTGGCCGGGTTGTCGTTGGAGACGAGCAGCCCACCGCAGGCCATGAACTCGAACGGCAGATAGGACGGGTGGCGGGTCATCATCATCACGAAGCCGATGTGGCAGGAGCGGTAGAGGTCGGCAGTCGCCCGATACTCGAGCAACCCGAGGTTCTCGATCACCCCCTCGAGCCCGTAGTCACGCGCATCCCACGGGGCTCCGGCGCAGAGGATCCGCACCCGGTCGCCGACCCGTGCCTTGAGTTCCGTCAGCGCCACCGCCGCCAACTCGAAGCCGTTGCGCGGATGCCCCGGGCGGCCGTAGAAGAACAGGCGCCGCGGGCCACCGGCCGGACGGAGCGGATGGCCGTGGAAGACCGTCGGATCGACCTGGGGGGTGAAGTGCACCGCCGTGCCGCCGTGCTCCTCCTCGTAGAGGCGGCGGAGCGTGCGCGTGTTGGCGATGCCGTGGAAACCGAAGTCGTAGGTCAGTTCCGCCTGCGCCGAGGTCGATCCGGCCGGGTAGAAAAGCGGTTCCCAGTCCTGGAGGAAGTAGAACTTCAGCCCGGTGTTGCGCACCTTTTGGAGCACGTAGGCCGTGGTCCACAGCGTGGCGAACGAATAGTCGGCCGCCGGGATCGCGATGATCGCCTCGGCGCAGTCGAGCGCGGTGAGCCGGGCGGAGGCAAGACCGGGGAAGGCCGCCGCGATCCGCGCGTGGATCGCCGGTCCGTCGCACGGCCCGCAGATCAGGAACCGCTGCCGCAGCCCCTGCACGCGCGTGAGGTAGTCGGCGCAGCGCAGGATCGTCATCACGCCGCCGTAGTAGGGATTGTCGAACGGGGGCAGGAACCAGTTGCACCAGCCGGCCCCCGGCCCGCGGCCGACGCGTTCCGGATGCTGCTGCGGTGCGGCGAGATCGGCGCGCGTGGAGCCGTTGATCCGCGCCAGCGCCAGCGCGTCGCTGGCATAGGAGCCGACGACCGGTCGGACCGCGGCCGGGGACGCCGGCGCACGGCGCGGCAGCCGGAGGCGGGGCACGCGCGGCAGCGACCAGCGGGGCTGCACCGCCGGCGCCGCCTTCACCGCCGACGCCGTCGGCAGCCGGGTGGCATCGAGCGTGAGCGGCGCGACGGCGGAGAACGCCGGATGGAAGTGGGGATCGTCGCGGAGGCTGTCGTGGAAGGGGGGCACCGCGGGCAGTTCGACGGGATGGAGCGTCACTCGCGCGTGCGGATCGACCATCCCGCGCCGCCCCTCGCGGCGGATGCCGCGGCACAGGTCGACGAACGCCCCCTGCCAGTCGAGCCGGGTGTCGAAGCCCCCGGCCGCCACCCAGGCATCGGCCTGGACAGCCACCGCCCAGGGGGTGGCTGCCGAGCAGTTGCGGTACCAGAGCGGCCCGCCGAACCAGCCCCACTGCCGCAGCGGGCTTCCGCGGAACATCGGCGATCCCGTTCCGAAGCGATCGACCACCAGCCCTGCCTCGACCACACTGCCACCTGGGTCGAGCACCAGACCGCTGGCGAAGCCGATCTCCGGATGGCACCCCACCCAGCCGGCGAGCTCCGCCAACCAGCCGGGCGAAAGCTCCGCCACGTGGCCGGAGAGGAAGACGACGACCTGGGTGTCGCCGAGGGCGCGGGCGACGAGATCGTTGGCCAGCCGGGGCATTTCGCCCGCGGTGCCGGGGATCACCTCGACGACTGCCGACGGAGCGAAGGCCGCCGCCACGGCCGGGTCGGCGATGACCGTCACCCGGCGCGGGCGGACCCCCGCGGCGGGGTCACCGGCCACGGTCGCCGCCAGCGCCGCCAGGTGTGCGCCGTCGACGCCGGTGCCGTTGATGACGATCTGGATGCCGAGATCGGCCGGCAGGCGCCACTTGAGCTGGAAACCGGAGTCGGCGCTCGGCTCGACTCGGGCCGGCAGGCGCTGCCGCACGACATGGTCCTCGAGCGCCCGGAGCTGGCCGTCGAGGGCATAGGGCTTGGCGGCGATGCCGGTCGAGGTCGAGGCGGCGTGGATCCGCCAGTGGTAGTGGACACCGGGCACACGGACGATCCCGCGGGCGCGGGCGCAGACACGGAGGAAGATGTCCCAGTCCTGGGCGCCGTCGGTCTCGCTGCGGAACCCCCCCACCTCCACGACCACGCCGCGCCGGAGGAGGTTGAAGTGCGTCAGGTAGTTCACCGACCAGAGGATCTCGGGGCTCCACTGCGGCTTGAACAGGGCATGCTGCCGGAGGGTCGAGTCCTCGTCGATGCTGTCCTTGTCGGAGTAGAGGAAGTCCGCCTCGGGGTGGGCGGCGATCGCCTCGGCCATCCGCGCCAGGGCGAACGGCGCCAGTTCGTCGTCGTGGTCGAGGAGTCCGACGAACGTTCCCCGGGCCATGGCGAGGGCGGCGTTCGAATTGGCGGAGATGCCGCCGTTGTGGGGGAGGAACTCGACGCGGAACCGCGGATCAGCGGCCGCCGCCCGTTCGAGCAGATGCCGGTTCTCGGCGTCGTCGGGATCGGCGCAGGCGAAACAGGCCTCCCAGTCGGTGAACGACTGGGCGCGGAGGGAATCGAGCGTCCGGACGAGAAACGCCGTCTTCACCCGGTAGACCGGGACCAGCAGGCTGACCAGTGGGTGCGGCGGCGCCCGCTCCGGTGACGGCGGCGGTGCGGCGGCGAGGTGGACCATTTCCTGTGGCCGCTCCTGGTGGGCGATCCACACGGCGTATTCGGCGGGTGTGGCCGCCGGGCCGGCGACCGGCTGCTCGTTTTCACTCCCTGTCCCGACCGCGGGGTCTCCACCGCCGGCCTCGGCAGCCACGCGGGCGGCGATCCGCCGGGCGCGCCTCCGGGAGCGGGCAGACCGGAGACTCGTCTGCAGCCGGGGAATGAGCGGGGCGATCCCAGGCACGGTGAGCGCAGCGTCGGCGAGGGCGCGTCCGATCTTCATGACGTTTCCCGGGAGGATGAGGGACGACGGTCTTTAGCGGTGGCGATGCCCTGAATCAAGACCGCGACCGGCTGCCGATCGGCTCCGCCGGCGGGGCGGGGTCAGCGGCGCGGGGTTGGAAGATCGGGCTATGGCCGGGGGGCCACTTTCCGTAGAACCCGCGGCAGCCGCCCGGCTGTCGTCGGCGCGGTCGGGATGCCGCCCATGCCAGCCCTCCCCCACAGCCCCGCGCTCGTCATCGGCGGGATGCACCGCTCGGGCACCTCGCTCCTGGCCTCCCTCGTGCACGGTGCCGGCATGCCGATGGGGCAGCGGCTCCTCGCCGCCGGCAACGGCAACGTCGCCGGTCACTACGAGGATCTCGACTTCGTCGAACTCCACGAGCGGATCCTCGTGGGCAACGGCCTCGGCAGCGAGGGGTTCACCGCCGACCGGCTCCCCACGATCCCCGACCGGGCGCGCCACGAGGCGCTCGCGCTGGTCGCGGCCCGCCGCGGGCTCGGCACCCCGTGGGGATGGAAGGATCCGCGCACGGTGCTGCTGCTCGACGACTGGGCGGAGATGGTGCCCGAGGCGCGCTTCATCCTCGTCTTCCGCGCTCCGTGGGAGGTCGCCGACTCGCTCTTCCGGCGCGGCGATCCCGCGTTCTTCCACAATCCGCCGCTGGCGCTTTCGGTGTGGCAGCATTACAACCGCAATCTCGTCGGCTTCGCCGCCCGCCACCCCGACCGCTGTCTGGTCCGCGAACTGCCGCAGGTCATCGCCGGCCCCGGCGACCTCTTCGACGCGATCCGCCGCCAGTTCGGCATCCCGCTCGGCGCGCCCCCCGCCGATCGCTTCCACGACGGCCTGCTCCACACGTCGGCCGACGGGGCCCGCGCGCGGCTGGTGAAGACGTCCTGCCCCGAGGCCTGGACCACGTATCTCGAGTTGCGACGCTGGGCCGGCACAACCACCCCACTCCCCGACGCCGTCCCGATCGAGGTGGACCGGGTGGCCGTGTTCGAGTGGGCGCGGGCCGCGGCGGCCGACCGCCGGGAGGCCGATGCGGTGGCCCACGCCGCGACGCTCGAAGCACGCCTCGCCGAGGCGCTGCGCGAGCGTGACGCGAGCCGGGAGGCCGGGAAGCGTCTCGAGGCGCAGTGCGCCGCGCTCTCCACCGCCTGCACGGCCCACGCCGCCGAGTGCGGGGCCGCTGCGGCCACCCTCGCGGAGGCCCATGCCACGGCTGCGGCGTTGCGGGCGCGGCTTGCCAGCTGGCAGGCGACCGCAGCCGACATCCAGGCCGCCCTGGCGACGATCGACCGGTTCCGGGGCGACACCGACCTGGCGGGCCGGTTCGCCCACCAGTGGCCCGACACGGCGCAGCCCACTGCCGCCTGACCCGACCGACTCTTCACCCTGGGGCAGACGGAACACCGTGCCACCCGCCCTGCCCGCCCCCCTGAGCCATCCCGCCATGCCCGCCCGCCACGTCGCTTCCAGCCCGCGATCCGCAGCGCTCCCCCGGGTGGTCATCGACCTGGAGAAACTCCGACACATCAACTGCGGGCTCGGCCGGTTCTCCCTCCACCTCGGCCGCGGGATCCATGCCGCGGCGGCCGGACGGTTCGAGCCTGTGTTCCTCCTGCCAAAGGAGGGCTGGCGGCACTTCCCCGGCATCACCGCCGCCGGACTGACCGTCACCCCGTGGCGGAAGGAAGCGGTGCAGCGCTGCCTGCGCCCGCTGCTGCCGTCGTGGTGCCGCGGCCGACGGCCCGCGCTGTGGCATTCCACCAACCAGATGACGAAGTACCTGCCGCTCGACAGCCGCGTCCCGGTCCTGCTCACGATCCACGATCTCAACTTCCTCCACGAAGCGGGCGTTGATGCGGAACCCAGCGACCGGGCACGCAAACTCGCCGACATCCAGCGCCGGGTCGATCGCGCCACCGCCATCGTCACCGACTCGCGCTGGGTGGCCGACGACGTGGCCCGGCATGTCGATCTCGGTGACCGACCGGTGTACGTGGTGCCGCTGGGTGTGGCTGCCCCGCTGCCCGCTGCCGCGGCGCGCCCCGCGTTCCTGCCGCCGGGACCGTTCCTCCTCACGGTGGGAAACGCCCTGCCCCACAAGAATTTCCACGTCCTTCTCGATCTCGTCGCGGCCGAACCGGGCACCCGGCTGGTGATCGCCGGCAAGAAGACGACCCCCTACGGCACACACCTCCAGCGCCTGATCGGCGAGCGCGGGCTGGCCGGGCGGGTGATCATGCCGGGCGAGGTGTCCGACGCCGATCGGCAGTGGCTCTACGAGCGCTGCGAGGCGTTCTTCTTCCCGTCGCTCACCGAGGGCTTCGGTTTCCCGGTCCTCGAGGCGATGCAGTGCGGGCGGCCGGTGTTCTGCTCACGCCGCACCAGTCTGCCGGAAATCGCCGGCGACCTCGGCGAGTATCTCGACGCCTACGACGGCCCGTCACTGGCGGCGGCCTACCGCGCGGGCATGGCCCGATTCCACGCCGATCCGCAGCGCGCTGGCACCCTCCGTCGGCATGCGGCGGCCTACTCGTGGGCGGCGACGGCCCGGGGCTATGCCGCTGTCTACGCCTCCCTGCTCGGCCTCGATGGCACGGTCAGCGGCGGGATGGAACCGGCCGCAACTGGCATTCCGCCGCTCCGCCGCGCCTGTTAGCCTCCCGCCTTCACTGAATCGTCGTCGCGCCCCCGTGGCTGCGACCGAGCCCCACGACAGACAAGCGCCCAGGGAGGCATGCGATGCAGCGTCGAGCGTTGATCACCGGCGTCACGGGTCAGGACGGCTCCTATCTGGCGGAACTCCTCGTCTCCAAGGGCTATGAGGTCCATGGACTCCGGCGCCGTTCGAGCACCTTCGGCACCGAGCGCATCGACCATCTCGTCGACGTCGGTGACAGCGCCATCCGGCTCCACTACGGCGATCTCGCCGACGGCAACGGGCTGGTGCGCCTGATCCGCGAGATCCATGCCGAACTGCTGCGCGGAGTGCGCGGTGAACGACTCACCCCGGGCGAACTGCGGCGTTCCCAGCACTGGATCGGCCCCGGC
>SXWA01000085.1 GCA_005791575.1 Planctomycetaceae bacterium | reverse complement strand
CGCCACCCGCTGCATCTCGCCGCCGGAGAGCTGCCGGGGGCGGTGGTGGAGCCGGCCGCCGAGGCCGAACCGCCCGAGGAGGCTCTCGGCCTCGAGGCGCGCCGCGCGGCGCCGGGCCAGCCAGGCGAACGGACCGTGCCGCACCAGCAGTGGGGCGAGCACGTTCTCCACGGCGTCCAGCTCCGGCAGGAGGTGGTACGACTGGAACACCATCCCCAGCGCGCTGTTGCGCAGCCGGTCGCGGCGCCGGGCAGGCTGGTCGTCGGCCCGCTGGCCGTCGAGGAGCACGGCACCGGCGTCGGGCGCGTCGAGCAGCCCCATGAGGTGGAGGAGCGTGCTCTTCCCGGAGCCGCTCGAGCCGACGATCGCCACGAAGCCCCCCGGCTCGATCTCGAGGTCCACGCCGCGCAGCACATCGAGCGTGCCACCCCCGGAGCGGTAGCGCTTGACGAGGCCGCGGACGGCGACGGTCGGCAGGGAACGCACCGAGTCAATCATGCCGCAGCGCCTCCACCGGATGGAGCCGGGCGGCCCGGAGCGCCGGCAGCACGCTCGCCGCCACGGCGATCGCCACCGCGCCGGCGATGATCCAGGCCACCGTGAACGGATCGACGATCGTGGGGATCCGGAAGAAGTAGTAGATCGACGGGTCGAAGACGCGCTGGCCGGTCATCCACTCGACCAGTTCGCGCACGCGGTTGATGTTCCAGGTGATCGCCAGGCCGAGGGCCAGCCCCGCCCCCGCGCCGACGAGGCCGAGGAACAGCCCGTAGCCGAGAAACACCCCGGCCACCCCGCCGGCGCCCGCCCCCAGCGACTTGAGGATCCCGATGTCGCGCGTCTTCTCCACCACGATCATGAAGAAGATCGCGAGGATGCCGAAGCCGGCCACCGCCACGATCATGAACAGGAGGATGTTGAGCACCGCCATCTCCATGTCGACCGCCGCCAGCAGCGGCCCCTGCTTGTCCTTCCAGGAGGAGATCGAATAGACGTCGGCGGGGAAGGCGCGGCGGAGGCGGTCGCGGACGGCGTCGAGGTCGGCCTCGGGGGTGAGGCGGATCTGGATCGAATTGACGCTCGGGATCCCCGTCTGCGGATCGACCATGCCGCGGAGCCGCTCCAGGTCGGCGATCGGCACGAAGACGAAGTTCGAGTCGTATTCGCTCATCTTGCTTTCGTAGAAGTCGACCACCGTGAAGGTGTCGGTGACCGCCTTGGGGGGCGTGCCGGCGGTGGGGAAGGTGATCTTCACGTCGTCGCCGGGAAGGACGAGGAACCGGTCGGTGCCGGAGGAATCGCGGAAGCTCGCCAGACCGATCCCCGGCACGATGCCGATCGACTGCTCGTTGGCCGGGTCGAAGACATGCCCCTCCTGCGGAAGCGCGGCACGGAACGGGTCGGCGGGTGCCGTGCCCAGGTCGGCCTCGCCGGCTACGGGGGCGCCGGCCGCGCCCGGGATGACCTCCTCGGTGGCGGCGGCCGCGCGCACGGCTCCAGCGCCGGCAGCCGTGCCGCCGCCGGTTACCGTGGCTCCCGTGGCGGCGAGCACCGCATCCACCTGCCGGTCGAGCGGCCGCACCGGCCCGGCACCCTGCGATCCGTCGGCGGTGGTCACCCCCTCGGCCTGCTGCTTCTCGCGCCAGGCGCGTTCCCGGGCGACGCGCATCCGCCGATGGGGCCAGCCGGCACCCTCGAGCGCCGGCCGGGTGGCCCCGCCATCCCCCTGGCTGTCGACGGTGTCGTAGCCGCCGTCGCGCAGCGAGAAGGAGAGCTGGCGACGGTTTCCGGGGTGCTGGAGGTAGCGGCTGAAATCGCTGACGCCGGCATGGGTCGACTCGTCGATGCCGATGAGCATCACCTGACGGGTCACCCACTGCCCGCGGACCTGGAAGTTGAGCATCGCCGGCACCGCCACCGTCGGCGTCATCCCGGCGATCGAGTCGCCGGCGGCCCGGCGGATCTCCTCCATGTGCCAGGCGGGGTCCTGGAAGCCGGAGAGGGAATGGCTCTCGAAGACCAGGTCGGAGAGGATGCCGTGGATCCGCGTCTGCATCTCGTGGGAGAAGCCGGCCATGACCGCATTGACGACGATCATCGTCGCCACGCCGAGGGTGACGCTGATCACACTCGCCAGGGCGATGAACCGGGTGCGGAGATAGCGGCAGCAGAGGAAGAGCACGTACATCGGCGGCTCACGCGGGCGGACGGGGTGACTGGTCAGCCGCCGGCAGGGCGGGTGCGGGGATCTTCGGCCGGGCGGAGCAGCGGGAAGAGGATCACGTCGCGAATCGACGACGCCTGGGTGAGCAGCATCACCAGCCGGTCGATGCCGATGCCGAGGCCGCCCGCCGGCGGCATGCCGTGCCGCAGGGCGCGGATGAAGTCGTGGTCCATCCGCGCCATCGACTCGTCGGCCGGTAGGCCGGCCAACTGGGTGCGGAACAGTTCTTCCTGCAGGTCGGGATCGTTGAGCTCGGTGTAGGCGTTGGCGAATTCCATCCCCGCCACGTAGAGCTCGAACCGTTCGGCGACCTGTGGCTGCCCCGCCTTCCGCTTGGTGAGCGGGCAGATCGCGGCGGGGTAGTCGATGACGAACACCGGTCCGGAGAGCCCGGCCTCGCAGCTCGATTCGAAGAGCTCGCTCTTCACCACGTCGGGATGCCGGCCGGCGGTGTCGAGGCCGCGGGCGGCGGCGGTCGCCACCACGCTGGCGGGATCGGTCGGGTCGCAGCCGGTCACCTCGCGGAGCAGGTCGTCGTAGCCGACGCGGCGGAAGGGCTTGCCGAGGTCGATCTCGTGCCCCATCCAGGTGAGACGCGCCGGCGTGCCGGCCGCGGCGGCGGCGTTGCGGATGACCGCCTCGGTGAGGTCCATCATGCTCCGGTAGTCGCCGTAGGCCTCGTAGGCCTCGAGCAGGGTGAATTCGGGATTGTGGCGTGGGCTCAAGCCCTCGTTGCGGTAGACACGCCCGAGTTCGAAGACCCGTTCGAGGCCGCCGACGAGGAGCCGCTTGAGGTGCAGCTCGAGGGCGATCCGCAGCACGAGCGGCATGTCGAGCGCGTTGTGGTGGGTCTTGAACGGCCGGGCAGCGGCGCCGCCGGCCGATTCCTGCAGCGTCGGCCCCTCCACCTCGAGGTAGCCGCGGTCGGTGAGCGTCTGGCGGACGGAGGCGACGATCCGGCTGCGGGCGATGAACCGGTCGCGCACCCCCTCACCATGGATCAGATCGAGGTACCGCTGCCGCTGCTTGAGCTCGGGATCGACCAGCCCGTGGAACTTGTCGGGCGGGGTCTCGATCGATTTGGTGAGGAATTCGAGCCCGGCGGCGAAGATCGTCATCTCGCCGGTCTTCGACCAGCCGAGCCGGCCGTCGATGCCGACGATGTCGCCCAGGTCGAGGCAGTCGGCCACCTGCCAGGCCTCGGGGCCGACCTGCTTCTTGCCGAGCATCACCTGGATCCGCCCGCTGCGGTCGGCCAGATCGAGGAACACGAGGCTCCCGGCGCTGCGCTGGAGCATGATCCTCCCGGCCACCCGCACTGTCGGCCCGTCCTCCGCCGGGGGTTCACCGGCCGGGCGCCGCAGGGCCTCCCCCGCGGTCCGGACGGCGGCGATCGGCTGCGCCCCGTCGAAGCGGCTCCCCCACGGATCCTTGCCGAGGGCCGCCAGCCGGGCGAGTTTGTCGCGGCGCGACTTTTCGAGGGCCGCGGCGACACCCTTCTCCTCGGTGCCCGTCAGGGGGTGGCCCTGTTCGTGGGTGCCGTCGTCGGCGGCATCGGTGGGGCGGGAGGGGGGGGTGGGAGGTGTCATGCGCGCGGAGCGAGAGGGAGGGAAACCGGTGATTGTCGGGATCGGTGCCGTTTTGGAGAAGGGCAGTCGGCGGCGGGTTTTCCCGGTGCCGGCGGGGGAACACGGCATTTGGGCATCTCGCCGGTCTGCCACGACGCGGGTACAACGCGGAACCCGCGCCCCGTGAGTGAGCCCTGCCGTGACCGAACCGCCTGTCTCGCTCTACAGCGTCGAATTGCGAACCGCCCGCTGGGCCGAGATGGTGGCGTGGTACCGGCAGGCCCTCGGCCTCCGGGTGCTCGTGCGGGTGGTGGACGAAGGCTATGCGCTGATCGCGGCCGGCACCACGCGGTTGGCCCTGCTCGCCCGTGCGGAGACCTCCCCGGCGAGCCCCCGCTGGAGCCTCGGCTTCGAGGTCGACGACATCGACGCGGCCCGCCGCCGCCTCGAGGGAGCGGGCACCACCGCGCCGGCAGCGATCGCCCACGCCGAGGGGTTTCGCGAGCTGGTGGTCAACGATCCCGACGGCAACCGCATCCGCCTCTTCGAGTGGCCGCGGCATCGCGGCGGGTGATCGCTCCGCCGGGTCGGCTATCCCGGCAGCCCGCCGGCTCAGGGACCAGGCAGCGGACCGCGCGTGCTGAGCTTCACCCGGCAGAGCAGCGAGTCGGCGGTCATGTAGAGCGTCTGGCCGTCGTCGCCGAAGCCACAGTTGGCGGTCGCCTGACCGGTGAGGAGCGTGCCGAGGTGGGTGCCGTCGGCAGCGATGACGAGCACCCCTCCCGGACCGGTGGCGAAGAGGTTGCCGGCGGTGTCCACCTTGAGACCATCGGGAAGCCCCTTCTTCCGTTCCTGGAAGAGCTTCGTGCCGTCGAAGAAGGTCTTCCCCGCGTCGAGGGTGCCGTCGGCCTGCACCGCGAACACGCGCCAGATCGGCGCCGCGGGATCGGACTGGGCGACGTAGAGCTTCTTCTCGTCGGGGGAGAAGGCGATGCCGTTGGGGCGTGTCATCGTGTCGCACAGCAGGGTCACCGTGCCGTCGGGGGTGACACGGTAGACGCCGCAGTGATCGAGCTCGCGCCGCGGATCGTCGAAGCCGCCAGGCAGGCCGTAGGGCGGATCGGTGAAGTAGATCGCCCCGGAGGAGTGGACGGCGACGTCGTTGGGGCTGTTGAAACGCTTGCCGCGGTAGGCATCGGCCACCGTGCGCTTGCCGCCGCCGGGTGTCAGCCGGCTCACGCGCCGGTCGCCATGCTCGCAGGAGATGAGCAGGCCCTGGAGGTCGAGCGTGAGGCCGTTGCTGCCGCGCTCGCTCCCGTAGGCGCCGGGGCCGGTGAACCCCGCCGGTTCGAGGAACACCCCCAGGCCCGCGCCCGGCTTCCATGAGTGGACGCGGTTGTGGGGGATGTCGGAAAACAGCAGGTGCCCCTCGGCACGCACCCACACCGGTCCCTCCGCCCACGAGAACCCGCTGGCGAGGACCTCGATCGTCGCCCCCTTGGGCACCAGCGCGTCGAAGCGCGGATCGAGCCGTTCGATCGAGCCGACCGTGGGGAGCAGGTCGGCTCCCGGCTCGGCGGCCGGCGACGGCCCTGCGGCGATCATGCCGGCACCCAGCAGGAGGGCGGCGGCAGGCAGCGCCCACAGGGCACGGATGCGGGGGCTCGTTCCACCGGTTGAACGGGCACGACGGGGCATGGTGGCACCTCGAAGGCGGGGGATGGTTGGACGATGCGGCCCGTATGGTAGCGGCCGGTGCCGCCCGGTTCACCCGTCGGTCGGTGTCGCCAGCCCGGCGACGTAGACGGTGACCGCCGCCATCCCCAGGCCGAAGAGGAGGATCAGCGCGATCGCGATCCCCAGCGCACAGCCGGCCGCTCCCGCACCGCGGGCAGCGGAGCGCCAGCAGGCTGCGGAGGCGGCCGACGGACGGGGGCCTGTCGGGGCTGGGGTGGGGCATGGCGGTGCGCGGCGGGGCCGGTGCCTTGGTGGAGCGGTGGTGGGGTGGCAGCGGTGCTGACGGTGGCAGCGGCGGCGGGGGTTTCGCGGGGCAGCGTGGCCCCGCTGCCGGGCCGCGGCGGTGAGGACTGCGGGCTATATTCCAGTGGAGCGGATCGATCGGGGGTGGTCGCGGAGTCGGCAGAGGCAGCGATGAACGTCGACGACGAACTGCTGAAGGAGTTCCTCATCGAGTCGTCGGAGAGCCTCGACCAGCTCGACCGCGATCTGGTGGCCCTCGAGGAGAATCCGCGCGACGCCCAGCGCCTCTCGAGCATCTTCCGCACCGTCCACAACATCAAGGGAATCTGCGGTTTCCTCGGATTCGTCAAGCTCGGCGCCATCGCCCACAGCGGCGAGCATCTGCTCGGCAAGCTCCGCGACGGTTCGATCGACCTCGACGAGCGCGTGACCGGGGCGCTGTTGTCGTTCGTCGACACGGTGCGCGTGATCCTCGGGGCGATCGAGCGCACCGGCGGCGAGGGGGACGGCGACTACCGCGATCTCGCCCAGTCGCTCGCGGTGATCGCCGAGGAGGCGGCCGCCGCCAGGGCGCGTGGTGGCGACATCGTCGTCACCCGGCTCGCGCCGCCCCCGGCCGCGCCGGCCCCCGTGGCTGTCGCGCCGGCGCCGAGTGCGCCGCCAGTCGCGCAGCACCCGCAATCGACGCAGCCGGTTTCACAGCCCGAGCCACCGGCCGCGCCCGATCCCGTGCCGACGGCTGCGCCGGTGTCACCGCCGGCGGCGGCCGCTGTGGCGAAGCCGGCCGGCCGGAGTGCCGCGGTGCCGGTGGCGGAGTCGGCGATCCGTGTCGATGTCGGCCTTCTCGGGTCGCTTGTCGATCTCGTCGGCGAGTTGGTGCTCGCCCGCAACCAACTCCAGGCCACGGTCCGCCGGCTCTCGGCGACGGCCGGGGGCGAGGATTCCGAACTGCTCAAGGTGGCCCATCGCATCGACAGCGTGACCGCCTCCCTCCAGTCGGCGGCGCTGAAGACGCGGATGCAGCCGATCGACCAGGTGTTCAACAAGTTTCCCCGCCTCGTCCGCGACCTGGCGGTGGGCTGTGGCAAGGACGTTCAGCTCTCGATCCACGGAGCCGACACCGAGCTCGACCGGTCGCTCATCGAGACGATCCGCGATCCACTCACCCATCTCCTCCGCAACGCCGTCGACCACGGCATCGAGCCGCCGCAGACACGCGTCGAGCGCGGCAAGCCCGCCGCCGGCAAGCTCGCGCTCCGCGCCTTCCACGAGAGCGGGCAGGTGACGATCGAGATCACCGACGACGGCGGCGGGATCCGCGTCGATGCGGTCCGCGAGAAGGCGGTCGCGCGCGGTCTGGTCAGCGCCGAGCAGGCGGCGCTCCTCTCCGACGAGCGCGTGTTCCAGTTCATCTTCGAGCCCGGTTTCTCCACCGCCGCCACCGTCACCAACATCTCCGGCCGCGGCGTGGGGATGGATGTCGTCCGCACCAACATCGAGGCCATCGGCGGCACGGTGGAGCTCGACAGCCGACCCGGCGTGGGCACCACGGTCCGGGTGCGGATCCCGCTCACGCTGGCGATCATGCCCGCGCTCATCGTCCACGCCGGCGGCCAGCGCTTCGCCATCCCGCAGGCGGCCGTGCGCGAATTGATCGCGCTGGGCAGCTCACGGTCGGCGGCGTTCATCGAGGGGCTCGAGGGGGCGCCGGTGATGCGCCTCCGCGACCGGCTCCTCCCCCTCGTCTTCCTCCGCGGGCTGCTCGCCATCGGCGCCGGCTCCGCCGTGCCCGTCCCCGGGGTCGGGGCTCCCGCCTCGGGAACGGTGGTCGTGCTGCGGGTCGATTCCCAGGAATTCGGTCTCGTGGTCGATGGCGTCGCCCGGGCGGAGGACATCGTCGTCAAGCCGATCGCCAAGGTGCTCGTCGCCCTCGGTGTCTACGCCGGCGCCACGGTGCTCGGCGACGGCGACGTGGTGCTGATCATGGATCCGCGGGGCGTGGCCCAGGCGGCGCGGATCCCCGCGCGGCCGGGCGACGAATCGCTCGCGGCGGCGGCACCGGTGGCGGCGCGGCCGCGGTACCTCGTCTGCGAGACCGGCCGCGGGCGGCGCGTGGCGGTGCCGCTGGAGGACGTGCAACGCCTGGAGACCTTCCCGCGGGAACGGCTCGAAGAGGCCGCCGGCCGCCTCGTCGCCCACCGCGAGGGCCACCTGCTGGCGCTGGCCGACATCGACGCGATGGTGCAGGGCGCGCCGGAGCCGATCAGCGGGCCGGTGACCGCCGTGATCCTCCCCCCGGCCCGTGGCGAGGTGGGTCTGCGGGTCCGCCGCATCCTCGAGGTGGTCGAGCCCTCGCTGCCGCTCGACCCGGCGCTCGCCGCCGCCGGCCTGCTCGGCACGGTCGTCATCGAAGGTCGGGCGATGGAGGTGCTGGACGTGCGCGGGGCGCTCTCCTCACCCGCTCCACGGCTGCTGGCCGGGGCGGTGCCCCGATGATCGCCGCCGCCGACGGACGGGCCGGCCCGGGGGGCGAGCCGGCGATGCGCTGCTGTGCCTTCCAGGTGGCCGAACGCTGGTTCGCCATCGATGCATCGCGGATCACCGAGGTCCTCCGCGAGCAGCGGACGACCCCGGTTCCGCTGGCCCATCCGGCGGTCCGCGGTCTGCTCAACCTCCGCGGACGGATCGTGCCGGTGATCGACATGCGCACCCGTCTCGGGCTCGCCATGGCGACCGACACCGCCGACGGCGCGGGGCGGACGAACATCGTCATCGAGGTCGAGGACGAGGCCTTCAGCCTCCTGGTCGATCGGCTCGCCGACGTGGTGGAGATTCCCCTGCGTTCGATCGAGCCGCCGACCACCGCCGACAGGCCGGGACAGGATGCGATCGACGGGGTGTGGCCGACACGGTTCGGATTGATGCACCTGCTCGACACGGGCAGGCTCGTGGCCGGGATCGCGGCAGCGACCGCGGAAAGGAAAGCGCGATGAACAGGGTGGCAGACGGTGCGGAGACGGGTTCCTGGACCGGGGCGCTGGGGCGGTTGCTGCGCAACCCCCTGCTCGTCGCCCTGCTGGCGATGTCGCTCCTGCCGCTGGCACTGACCGGCATCGCCACCTACTGGCTGTCGTCGCAGTCGCTGACCGAGGCGGCCGAGCGCCAGCTCGAGGTCGCGCGGACGATCACCGCCAAGCGCGTCGAGGAGTATTTCGGCAACCTCGAGAACCAGCTCCGGGCCCTTTCCGAGGACCGGATGGTGACCGCGGCGCTGCCCGCCTTCCGCGACGGCTTCGCCGCGGTGCTCACCGACGATGCCGTCGGGCCCGACGAACTGGCCACGGCGCGGCGCGACCTGGCGGGCTTCTACACCGGTGTCTTCGCCCCCGAGCACCTGCGGCAGAGCGGCCGTGAGGTGGCAGCCGCGGGGCTGGCCGACTCCCTCGGCGACACCGCCGCCTGGCTCCAGACCCTCTACATCCAACGCAACGAGCAGCCGCTCGGCTCCAAGCACCTCCTCGATTCGGCCGGCGACCGTTCCGCCTACGCCCGGACCCACGCCCTCTACCACCCGATCCTGCGCAGCTTCGTCGAGAAGTTCGGCCTCTACGACCTGTTCCTCGTCGATGCCCGCGACCAGACGGTGATCTACTCGGTGTTCAAGGAGATCGACTTCGGGGCGTCGCTCGCCTCGGGCCCGCTCGCCCAGTCGATGCTCGCCACGGCGGTGAAGCAGGCACTCGCCGCCGGGCGCCGCGATGCCGTCGCCGCCGGCCGGTTCGAGCCCTATCTCCCCTCCTACGGCCTCTCCGCCGGGTTCATCGCGGCGCCGGTGCTCGACGGGCGCACCGTCGTCGGCGCGATCGCCTTCCAGATCCCGATCGACAAGCTCAATGCGATCGTCAGCGAGCGCGCCGGGATGGGGGAGACGGGTGAGACATACCTCATCGGTCCCGATCGGTTGTTCCGCACCGAGTCGCGCTTCACCGAGCAGCTCGGTGTGAAGTCGACCGTCGGCAACGCCGCGATCAAGGTCGATACCGCGGCGGTCCGCGCCGCCCTCGACGACAATACCGCCGGCACCGGCCGGATCGTCGATTACCGCAGCCAGCCGGTCCTCTCCTCGTGGCAGCCGGTGACGGTCCACAAGGGGGATGGCGCGGGCGATCCGCCGGTGAACTGGGCGGTCATCTCCGAGATCGACTTGGCCGAGACCGAGACGCCGATGCGACGCCTCCGCTGGCTCTCCCAGTTGATCTTCGGCCTCACCACCCTCGGCGTGATCTGGCTCTCGACCCGGATCGCCGGCCGCTTCACCCGCGCCGCGCGGCGGCAGGCGGCCCTCGTCGACGGCATCAAGGGCAACACCCACACCCTGGCCAGTGCCTCCGAGGAGCTGACCAGCGTCAGCCAGCAGATGAGCGCCGCCGCCGAGGAGACCACCGCCCAGGCGAACCTCGTCTCCGCCGCCGCCGAGCAGGTCAGCAGCAGCACGAAGACGGTCTCGGGCTCGGTGGAGAGCCTCGTCGCCAACATCTACGACATCGCCAAGAACGCCCAGGACGCCGCGGCCGTGGCCCGGCAGTCGGTCGACATGGCCCGGGCCACGAGCCGGACGATGGACGAACTGGGCAGCTCGAGCGCCCAGATCGGCCAGGTGGTCAAGGTGATCAACTCGATCGCCGAGCAGACACACCTCCTCGCCCGCAACGCCACGATCGCGGCGGCGCGGGCGGGTGAGGCGGGCTAGGGGTTCGCCGTCGTCGCCAACGATGTCAACGAACTGGCCCGCGAGACCGCCAAGGCCACCGAGGACATCGCCGGCCGGATCGAGGCGATGCAGGGCGACACGAGCCGCGCGGTGGCGGCGATCGCCGAGATCGTGGCGGTGATCGAGAAGATCGACGCCTTCCAGACCAAGATCGCCACCGCAGTCGAGGAACAGTCGGTGACCACCAGCGAGATCGGGCGCAACATCGCCGAGGCGACCACCGGCTCGACCGAGATCGCCCAGAACATCGGCCAGGTGGCCCAGGCGGCCCAGAGCACGGCCGAGGGGGCGGCCAACACCCAGGTCTCCTCGCAGGAGCTCGCCCGCTTGGCCCACGATCTGGCCCGACTGGTGGAGGAATACCGCTCCTGATCGGCGGCCGTTGGCGGCAGCCGGCCGCCGGGGATACTGGAAAAGACTCCTCCCCCGGCCGAGGGTGATGGCGTGAACGCGCTGATCGTCGACGATTCGAAACCCGCCCGGACGATCCTCGCCCGGGTGCTGGCCGGGCTCGATTTCCACTGCTGCGAGGCGGCCAACGGCCAGGAGGCCCTCGATCTCCTTCCGCGCATCGAGCGGCCCGACCTGGTGACGATCAATCTCCACATGCCGGTGATGGACGGCATCGAGCTGATCGGCCGGCTGCGGCGTGATCCGTCGTGGCGGGCCCTGCGGCTGATGATGGTCTCGGGGGAGCAGGATCAAACGCGGATCGCCGCGGCGCTGGCGGCGGGGGCTGACCAGTTCGTGGCCAAGCCGTTCACGGCCGACGCCATCGCCCGGGCGCTGGCCGGAATTGGCGTCGGGCGGCGCCCCGCCGCGGCCGCGCCGATCCGCGTGCTCGTGGTGGACGACTCGGCGGTGATCCGCAGCGTGCTGGCGACGACGCTCGCCGGGGACGCGGGGATCACCGTGGCCGGCACCGCCGCCGACGGCCGCCAGGCCCTCGAGCGGATCGCCGCCGATGCCCCCGACATCGTCCTTCTCGACGTCGAGATGCCGGTGATGGACGGGATCACCGCCCTCCGCGAGCTCCGCCGGCTGCGGCCGCGGCTGCCGGTGGTGATGTTCTCGAGCCTCACCGAGCGCGGCGCCAAGGCGGCGATCGACGCCCTCGTCAGCGGTGCCAACGACTATGTCGCCAAGCCCAAGGGGGGTGCGCCCGACGAGGTGGCCGCGCGGATCCGCGCGGAATTGGTGCCGAAGATCCGCCAGCTCGTGCCCCGGGGATCGGCGGGCGCGGCCGACGGGTCGGTGCCGGCGGGGGCCGCCCCTGCGGCGCCCCCGATCCGCCGGCCGCCGCGCGAGGCGGTGGCGGCGGTCGTGGTGGCGGTCTCGACCGGCGGTCCGAACGCCCTCGCCGGCTTCCTCCCCGGCTTCGTCGCCACGGCGGGCGTGCCGGTGCTGGTGGTGCAGCACATGCCACCGATGTTCACCGCGCATCTCGCCGAGCGCCTCGCGCGGATCTGCGGCATCGACGTGCGCGAAGCGACCGATGGCGAGTTGCTCCGCCCCGGCCGCGTGCTCCTCGCTCCCGGCGGCCGCCACATGAAGGTGAACCGCACCGACACCGGTGTGGCGGTGGTCCTGTCCGACGAACCGCCGGAAAATGCCTGCCGACCCGCCGCCGATCCGCTCTTCCGCTCCGCCGCCACCGTCTGGGGAGGAGGCACGCTCGGCGTGGTGCTCACCGGCATGGGGCGCGACGGCCTGGAGGGCTCGCGGTCGATCGTCGCCGCGGGGGGCGCGGTGATCGTCCAGGACGAGTTCACCAGCACGATCTGGGGCATGCCCGGGCACGTCGCCCGGGCAGGGTTGGCCGACGCGGTGCTGCCGCTGTCGCAGCTCGGGGCCGAGGTGGCCCTGCGGCTCAAGCGGCGCGGTGGCTGAGCGGGAACACCGGGAACCCCATGGTCAGCGCCGCCGACTTCGCCTGCATCCGCGAGTTCCTCCGCCGCCGCAGCGGCGTGGTGATCGACGCATCGAAGGGCTACCTCGTCGAGGCCCGGCTCCTGCCGGTGGTCCGGCAGCATCGGTACTCGGGGCTCGACGCGCTCGTCGGCCGGATCCGGCAGGGGGGCGACACGGCGCTCGAACGCGACGTCCTCAACGCGATGATGACGCACGAAACGTCGTTTTTCCGCGACAAGAGCCCGTTCGAGACGGTGAAGAAGCTGCTGCCCGAACTGCTCGAGCGCAGGAGCGTGTCGCGGCACCTGACGATCTGGTCGGCCGCCGCCTCCACCGGTCAGGAAGCCTACAGCCTGGCGATGCTCCTCGAGGAGCACTTCCACGCGCTGCTGGCCGGGTGGCGCGTGCGGATCCTCGCCACCGACATCTCCGACGTGGTGCTGGAGCGGGCCCGGGCCGGCAGCTACAGCGAGCTCGAGGTGGCCCGCGGCCTGCCGCCGGACTACCGGCAGAAGTACTTCGTGCCGCTGCTCGGCCGGTGGAGCATCTCCCAGGACTGCCGGAAGATGGTCGAGTTCCGCCAGTTCAACCTCACCGGGTCGTGGCAGGGGATCCCGGCGTGCGACATCATCTTCCTGCGGAACGTGCTCATCTACTTCGACATCCCCACGCGCAAGACGATCGTCGAGCGGATGCGCACGGTGCTCCGGCCCGACGGCAGCCTGTTCATCGGCGGTGCCGAAACACTCCTCGGGGTGACCGACACCTTCGACCGCCTCGACGGGGTGGGCTGCGGCTACTACCGCCCCAAGGCGGGGCGGGAACCGGCCGCCGGCCCGGCGCGGCACTGAACGCACCCATCGAGCAGTGCGGAGCTCCGCTCGGGGACGGCAAAAGTCTCCTCGCTGAGGCCGGGGCGGCCTCACGCTCGTCGAGCGTTTGCCGATCCCCTCGCTCGGTCGTGCGAGTGGGGTGGCACGAAAGGGCTGTTCTGCCCCGTCGTCAGCGGAGCCCGGGATTGGCGGCAGTTCGTCGCGAGTCGGCTATCCTGCCGCGAGCAGGAACTGCTGCCATCACGGGCGGGGCACCGCAACGAAGACGCAGTCATGAAATCCTGTGGATCCGCGCTCGGGGGCGGCAAAAGTCTCCTCGCTGAGGCCGGGGCGGCCTCACGCTCGTCGAGCGTTCGCCGACCCCCTCGCTCCGTCGTGCGAGTGGCGTGGCAAGAGAGCGCGGTCCTGCCCCGTCACGGGCGGAGCACCGCCGGGTGCCATGACTGCCGGGGTCAACTGGTCAGGCCCTGCCACTCGAGGCAGAGGATCGAGACGTCGTCGAGCGGCCCCTTCGGCTGGCACCAAGCCTGCACGCTCTCGAGCAGCTTGACGACGTTGGTGTCGACCGAATCGCCGCGGAGCGACTCGACCAGCGCCGTCATCCGCTCGTTGCCCATCTGCTCGAGCTTCTCGTCCATCGCCTCCGGCACGCCGTCGGAATAGAGGATCACCCGGTCACCCGGCTGGAGCTGGAGGACCTCCTCGGTGAACTCCACGTCGGGCACGAATCCCACCGGGAAGCTCTCCACCTCGAAGAGCTTGAGGGGGCCGTTCCTGGGGACGTGGAGCAGGGGCGGATGCCCCCCCGACACGAAGCGCAGCACACCCGTGGGGACGTGGAGCACACCGTAGACGATCGTGAAGTAGAGGCCGGCCTGGTTGTCGGCCTGGAAGAGATTGTTGAGCTGCGTTACCACCTCTCCCGGCGGCACGACGACCGGCTTCCCGCCGTTGGCCCCGGGGCGCAGCAGCAGCGAGGTGTCGGAGACGCGCGGCGTGAGGAACGCGCCGACGGTCACAGCCAACAGCGAGCTCGGCACGCCGTGGCCGCTGACGTCGACGACGAACATCCCCAGGTGCTCGTCGTCGAGCACGAAGATGTTGAGGAAGTCGCCGGCCAGTTCGTTGCAGGGCACGTAGCGCCAGGCGGCGGCCGTGGCGGGCACGGAAAGGGCCGATTGGGGGAGGAGCGACTGCTGGACCTTCGCCGCGGCGTGGAGGTCGCGCGTCATGCGCTTGTTGCTGCGCTCGATCTGCTCGTTGACCGCCGTCAGATCGGTGTTGGCCTTCTGGAGCTGGTCGCGCGCCACCGAGAGCGACTGGTTGGTGGCGATCAGTTCCTTGTTCTTCGTGACGGCGTTCTCGAAGATCGAGACGAGCAGGTTGAGCACCTGCTGCCGGCCGGCGTGCACCTTGAAGGTCTGACCGGCGACCGTGACCTCCATCTCGCCGCCCGCCCCGGCGTCGACCGCCGCCAGCGGCGTGGCGAGCAGCGAATCCATGCGCCCGAGGAGATACTCCGGCTCGTAGGGCTTGGTGACGTAGTTGTCGGCACCGGCGTCGAGGCCGCGGATGATGTCGACCGGGTCGCCGAGCGACGAGAGCAGAATCAGCGGGATCGTCCGCAGCTCGGGGTCGGTCTTGACGATCTTGCAGAACTCGTAGCCCGTCATCTCCGGCATCTCGATGTCGGAGATGATGATGTCGGGGCGGCGCTCGCGCACCAGCGCCAGGGCCTTGCCGCCGTCGGCCCCCCAGCGGACCGTGTGCCCCGCCTCGGTGAGTCGCCGCTCGAGGAGCTTTGCCTGGATCTTGCTGTCCTCGGCGATCACGACATCGACCGGGTGACGGGCCCGGGGCGGGGCGGGCGCGACGGCGGAATCGGGCGAGGCCATGCGGCGGGGTGTCCGGGGGCACGGGGGGAGGAACCGGTGCGCCGCGCGCGGGCGGGGGCCCGGGCCCGGCGACGATCGGCGGCGCGCGGCTTCGCGGTCAGGCGAACTTCGCCATCGCCTCGGCCGGATCCTTGTGGATCGCGAACAGCTTGTTGAGGTTGGTGAGCTTGAAGACCTCGTAGATCTGCGGGTGGATGCTGCACATCTTGAGGCGGCCCTTGAGCGTGGTGCCGACCTTGCGATGGATGGTGCCGAGGAGGCCGAGGGCCGCACTCGACATGAACTCCACCTGGCTGAAGTCGAGGAGCAGGTCGATGCCCGGCTGGTCGGCGATCAGGCGCAGCAACTCCACCTTGATCTCGTCGAGTGCCGTTTCGTCGAGGATCTTCTTGTCTTTGAATTTGGCGACGTACACCTTGCCCTGCTTGCTCACGTCGATCCGGCGGTACGGGTCTGCGGTCATCGGCATCCTCGGGGTGCTGCGGCGGCCAGCCCGGGGGCGGGCCGCTGCGGAAAACAAGTTGGAGAGAAACAAGATGGAGAAACCGGGACGGGAATCAGGAAGGGTGGCGGTGCGGCGGTGCGGTCGTGTCAGGCGCGGCCGCCAGGGGCGGTCAACCGGCCGCGAGCGCCTCGGTCCGGTCGGCATGGATGGGGAACAGCGTGTCGAGCTTCGTCACCTTGAACAGCTCGCGGATCTGCGGCCGCAGCCCGCACAAGCGCAGCGCCCGTCGCCCCGAGGCCATCCGCCGGTGCAACTGACCGAGGATGTCGAGCATGGCGCTGGAGAGGAAATCGACGCGGCTGAAATCGATCACCAGCGGCAGGCCGTCACCCGCCTCGACGACACGCACTAGCTCGTCGCGGAGCGTGTCGAGCGGAGGGGCATCGAGGATGGTGTGATCGGTCAGCGTGGCCACCCATGTCGGCCCGCTGCCGGCATGCTCACGGGCCAGTTCAAGGTGCGAAAACCGCCCCGCGCCGCTGCCATCTGCCATCGCGCGCCCCGTCGTGCTTCCCCAGGATCGTGTCCGGTTGGCGGCACAGCGGTTGATGAGCCGCGGGGCCGACCATGTCGGGACACCAGTGTAGCCGACACCACGGCGGATGCCGCAGACCGCGGACAACCGGCGGGGCCGGCCGCCGGGGAACGGCCCGTTTCACGGGGTGGCCGGCTGCCCCGGGGCCCCGGATGGGGCCCCCTCTTGTGGAGGGGTTAGCTGCGTGTCGAACCATGCGACCATCGCTGCCATGGCGCTGATGAGATCGTCGCCGCGGAAGCCGTGACCGGCGTTCTCCATGACGAGCAACCGGGAGTCCACTCCCTGTGCCTTGAGGGCCTCGTGGATCCGGCGGCTATGGTCGGCGGGGACGAGCTCGTCCTTGCCGCCGGCGATGAGCAGTGCCGGGGCGTCGTCGGCCGAGACGGCCAGCAGCGGCGACATCCGTGCCGCCTCGGCTTGATCGAGGTCGAGGGCCGGGAAGCGGTCGTATTGAGGGTGGTGGTCGGGGGCGCTCCAGGCCACGCCGCGCAGATCGGTGGGGGCGACCCAGGCACACACGGCCCGCACCCGACCGCTGGTCCGCAGCACCGGATCGGCCGCCGCCTCGTCGCCGTCGTCGGCGGTGGTGGCGAGCATCAGCGAGAGGTGGCCGCCGGCGCTCATGCCGAAGACGCCGATCCGTCCGGGATCGACACCGAGCCGGGCCGCATGGTGGCGGACGTGACGCACCGCCTGGCGGACGTCATCGACCGCCTCGGGAATCGTGAATTTCGGGCTACTGCCGTGGCGCACGGCGATCACCGTGTAGCCGCGGTCGGTGAGCGGCTTGAACATCGAGAGCGCCTGCTCCGGCGGCATCCATGCGGAGTACCAGCCGCCGCTGACCATGAACAGCAGTACCGCACCGTTGGCACCGGTGGTCGGGCGGAAGAGGTCGCACGTCATCGCCAGGCCATGCTTGTGGCCGTAGACGATGTCGGGGGTGATCGTCACCTCGCCTCCCGGAGCGCCGCCACACGCTGCCGCCAGCACCACCACTGCCGCTGGACCAGTCCACCAGGAACGGTGCCGACCATGCATGGATGAGACCCTCCAAAAGTGTCCCATCCGATGGGGATGGGTCCCGAGCGCGACGGGCATCTGCACCCTGGTTCGGGGTAGTCGACGGCCGTCTGTTCGCCGCGTATCTTACCGACGTCCTGCGGATGGCAGGCGGAACCGGGCGGTGAACCGGCCAGTTCCCGTTTGCCGATCGAGGGGATGATCCGATCCACCGGGGTCGGTTGTGGCCACAGCGTTTCAAGCTCTCCGTCGTGCTGCCCTCCTAGGATGGGGGAGGATCACGAACTCCCGTCATCGCTGCCACGCTGCGACGACGGGGGAGCGGCCGCTGCCACGGTTGCTGTCGAATCCGCCGGTGGCGAGCGGCCGGCGGCAAAACGGCTGTTGACAAGGAATCATGGTCCTCAGGGAGTATCAGGGGGTGCAACCCCCTTGCCAGTCGGGCGTTTCACACTGTCCCCGCAAACCGATCCCAGATCACCGGCCGACTTCCACAAGCGGCCGACTTCCACACTTGGATGCCACCGATGCCGCAGTCGATCAATCTCCTCATCGCCTATCCCAAGCCGGTGATCCGTGCCGGTCTCTTGAAGATGCTCGACGGGTCGGGCATCAAGGTTGTGGGTGAGGCGAATCATGCCCGCGAGGCGGTCGCCATGGCGCGCAAACTCGCGCCCGACGTGGTGCTCATCGACGCGATCCTGCCTGGGGTCGACAGCTTCGACGTCGTCCGCAAGCTCCGTGCCACCGTGCCCGATGCCAAGCTGCTGGTCCTCTCGGCGGTCGACAATCCGACCTACATGGCCCGCGCCCATGCGGCCGGGGCGACCGACTACCTGCTCGAGGAGTTGTCGGCGGATGAACTGGTCACCGCAGTGCGCACTGCAGCCGCGGGGAAGGCCCCCGGCAAGGGCAGCCGCTACACCACCTTCCTCTCGCAACTCGAAAACCGCGAGTCGCCCGGTCCAGCCGCCGGCAAGCTCACGCCGCGCGAGCAGCAGGTCCTGCGGCACATCTCCCTCGGGCTGCCCAACAAGGAGATCGCCTCGTCGCTGGCGATCAGCGTCGAGACGGTGAAGGAGCACGTGCAGAACATCCTCCGGAAGATGGGCCTCAAGGACCGCACCCAGGCCGCGGTGTGGGCCGCGCAGCAGGAGCCGGCGTGACCGGCCTTGGCATGGGCGCTGGGCATCCGGTGTTCTGCGGCCGGTTCATGGCAGGAACGCCATGCTCCAACTCCTGATCCGCCACGGCGAGAGCGTGTCGAACGTTGAGGGCCGCGTGCAGGGGCAGGCCGACGTCCCACTCTCGCCGCTCGGGCTCCGCCAGGCCGAAGACGTGGGCCGCTGGCTGACAGGGGTGGGATCGTCGGCGACCGCATCGCCGTGGGGGATCGACGAAGTCTGGTCGAGCCCGCTGGCCCGGGCGCGGCAGACCGCCGCCGTGATCGCTTCCGCGCTCGGCTTGCCGGTGCGGATCGACGACCGCCTCAAGGAGCTCCACGCCGGGATCTTCCAAGGCCACCTCTGGTCGGACCTCGAAGCGCGCTTTCCGGAGGAGGTGGCCTCGTGGCGGTCGGGCGCTGCCGACTATGTGGTTCCGGGGGGCGAATCGCGGCGGATGCTCGCCGCGCGCGGGTGTGCGGTGCTCGAGGAACTCGCCCGGCGCCCCGCCGGCACGATCGTCGTCGTCGCCCATGGCGGGCTGCTCACCGCGGCGCTGGGGAGCCTGGTGGGCCACGATCATCCGCGCCTCGTGGTGGCCGCCGCCGGTCCCTTCACCCGTCAGCCCGCACTCGCCAATGGCTCGGTCACCCGCCTCGTCTGGCCCGGGCCCAGGCTCGAGGGATTCAACGACACCACCCATCTCGGCGCCTTCGACGCCGCCGCCACCGGCGGCGACGGGCCCTGACAGGCGCTGCACGACCAGCCTGCCGCGCCTCATGGATGAGGTGCCGGGAACGCGGCTCCCGTGGAACGCGCAGCGCGTCGCGTGGCCAACGGCGACGGATGGACCTTGGCGACGGGCTGCCGACGGGAGCGGCGGTGCCGACCGGGCGCACCGTCGCGCCGCGGGGGATTGTGGTAGGCTCCCCGCCCGTCGTTGTCCCGGGTCGCGCCGTCAGGCCGCCCGCCTCCTCCGGGTGCCGCCATGCCGACCGATCCTGCCGCCGCGGCGCCCACGTTCGCGGCGCTGCTGGAACGGATGATCGTCATTCTTGACGGTCGGCTGTCGCCGCAGCAGCGGGCGCAGTTGGCCACGGCGATGCCGAACATCCTCTGGGAGTTCCCCGATGTCGACGGTCGGCTCCATCTGGCGGCCAGCGCCGCCGGACTGCATGTCGCCGATCCGGGCGCCACCCCGCCGTTCGTGGTCCGCATGCCCCGGGCCACGCTCGAGGACGCCGCCTTCGGCCGCCGGTCGCTCGGGGCCTCGTTCCTCGCCGGGAGGATCCACGTCCGCGGCATGAACCCGCTCCGGTTGCGGGAGTTCATCATGCTGGTCGATCCCCTGCTCGAAAGCTACCGCGAGGCCCATCGTGAGCTCATCCCCGCGCCGTCACCGCCTCTATCGTGATGCCGACGCCGATCCGGCGGCGCTGGCCGACGGTACCGTCGCCCTCCTCGGCTACGGGCTCCTCGGCCGGCCGCTGGCCCTGAACCTCCGCGATGCCCTCCCCGCCGCGGCCGCGGCGCGGCTCGTGGTGGGGAGCGACGACGAGCCCTCGAGCCGCCGTGCCGAGGCCGACGGCTTCACGCCGGTGAGCCTCGCGGCGGCGGCGGCGGCGGCCGACGTCGCGGTGGTGATGCTCCCCGACGAGGCCCAGGCGGAGCTGATGCCCCCCCTCATGGCGGCGCTCCGCCCGGGGGCGACGCTCGTCTTCGCCTCCGGCTACGTGCTCGCCTGGGACCTCGTGCAGCCCCCCGCGGGGATCGACGTCGTCCTCTTCGCGCCGCGGATGGGGGGCGACGCGATCCGCGAGCGCACCCTCTCGGGCCGCGGCTACCTGAGCTACGTCGGTGTCGAGCGCGACGCCAGTGGCCGGGCCTGGCCGCGCCTTTTGGCCCTCGCCAGCGCCGCCGGCTCCCTCCGCCACGGCGGGTTGGAGATGACCGCGCGCGAGGAGGCGCTCCTCGACCTGTTCATCGAGCAGGCGGTGGGCCCGTGGCTCGGGGCGGCGGTGCTCTCCGCGTTCCATGTCGGGATCGAGGCGGGGTTGCCACCGCTCGGGCTGCTCCTCGAGATGTATCTCTCCGGCGAGATGGCGGAGACGTTCGCCCAGATGGCATCCGACGGCTTCCTCCGCTCGACGCGGGCCCACGGCTATGCCGCCGCCTTCGGCGGGATGACGCGGGCGCTGTCGATCGACCGTGAGCAGATGGCCACGATGATGCGCGAGGTGCTCGCCGACATCGAGGGCGGCGGCTTCGCCCGGTCTCTGCAGGAGGAGCACGAGACCGGCTACCCCTGCAAGCCGTTCCTCGAGCAGGTGGTCGCCGACGAGGATCTCCTCAATGCGACCGAGGATGAATACAGGCGGCTCCGTGATTGAAGGGTGCCGCGTGGTGCCGGTGGTCAATCAGCGGATGAATACAGGCGGCTCCGTGATTGAAGGGTGCCGCGTGGTGCCGGTGGTCAATCAGCGGATGAATACAGGCGG
>SXWA01000084.1 GCA_005791575.1 Planctomycetaceae bacterium | reverse complement strand
GGTCAGCGCGCCGGAGACCACCAGCGGGAGCGGCGCACCTCTGGCACCGGCTCGATGAAGTCCCGGGGGCGGCTGCCATCCATCAGCGGCATCCGGAACGAGTAGGGGCCGATGTCGTTCTGGAGATAGGGGTCGAAACGGACCGCTTTTCGCTGCTGATTGCGGACCGGTCCGGGGTCGAGCCACTGCGGACGGCCGAGAGAGGCGCAGCCCCCTGCGCTGGTGAACGCGGCGACGATCACGAGGAGTCGGTGGAGCTGGCGCGGCGCTGGCATGGGGGTGCCTCGGGGAATGGCAGCGGGACAGTAGCAAGCCGTCGCCAAAGTCCCTACATCGCCTTTGGCCACCCGAAGCGCCGCGGTTTTTTCGGGAGCTGCGCTCCCGGCACCTCATCCGTGAGGTGCAGCAGGCTGTGTGGCCACAGCCTGCTACGGCAGGGAAACACAGCCTGCTACGGCAGGGAAACACAGCCTGCTACGGCAGGGAAACACAGCCTGCTACGGCAGGGAAACACAGCCTGCTACGGCAGGGAAACACAGCCTGCTACGGCAGGGAAACATGGAGCAGATGGGCGGGCAGACCATCTGCCGGGGTCAGCGTCTGCGGCCCGATCCCGGCAGGCAGCAGTGCCGTGCTGCCGCGACGCAGTGGCGGCAGGTCCCACTCGGGGCTGAAGGCGATCGTCCCCCCGAGGACGACGATCGCATGGCAGGCATCGTCCCCCCCCACGGTCCAGGCCTGCCGGGCGTGGACGTCATCGAAGCGGAAATAGGGGCAGTCCACCAGCTTCCGGGCCGCCGGGTCGGCGGTGCGGGTCGGGGCCACCGGACCGACCGGACCGAACCGGGTCACCGCCTCGAGGCCGGCGTCGAGATGGAGGGGGCGCGGCTTGCCGTCCGCGCCGGTCCGGTTCCAGTCGTGGAGCCGGTACGTGACATCGCTCGACTGCTGGATCTCGGCGACGAGCAGTCCCCCGCCGATCGCATGGACCGTCCCGGCGGGGATGAAGACGCAGTCGCCGGGACGCGGTTCGAACGAATGGAGCACCTCCTCGCAGCGGCCCGCGCGGAGCGCCGCGGCGAGACCGTCGCGGTCGATCCCGTCGCGCAGGCCCGCGTAGATGCGGCTGCCGGGCGCCGCGTCGATCACGTACCAGGCCTCGGTCTTGCCGCGGTCGGGGGGCACGAGCCGGGCGGCGCGGCTGTCGTCGGGATGCACCTGCACCGAGAGGTCGAGCCGGGCGTCGAGGAATTTGAAGAGGAGTGGGAAGCGCTCCAGATCGGCGTGGCGACCGAGCAGGCCGCGGCACTCGGTCGCCCGCAGGTCGGCCAGCGAGCGACCGGCGAGCGCACCGCAGGCGACGATGCTCTGATCGGCGTCGCGATCGACCAGTTCCCACGACTCGGCGTAGTCCTCTCCCGGCGGAAGGGTGCGTGACAGCGCGGTCTCGAACCGGCGGCCTCCCCAGAGATAGCGACGATAGACCGGGACGAGGAACAGCGGGTGGAGCATCGTGAAAGCGTGCCAGGGTGGGGAGTGATCGGAGGCGACGGGCCGGCCAGGCGGGCGATCGGCTCAGGAAGCGGGACCGGCGTATCCCTCCACCAAACGGCCGATCCAGAAGCAGCAAACCGCGCTGAGCAGCATGGCGAGCATGCGGCTGGCGCTGATGGCGTTGCCCAGTTGCAGCACGACCGCCACCACCGGCAGGCCGAGGCCGAGCAACTGTCCGATCTTGCCGAACACGCGGAGCACGCCAGCCATGGGGGAATACAGTCGTGGGGAGGGTTACCGCGGCCGGGGCCCGCCGGGTGTCTGGTCGCTCCCGGTGTCGCCCTGCGGCGGCCGAGGCGCGGGGGCGAGGCGCCCGACGACCGCGTCGGTGCGGTTGGCAAAACTGGGAAGCGGGGGCACCGTGGCATCGGCGGCGAGGGCTGCCTGCGCCGATGCGGGCAAACCGCAGACGCGGATCGTACCCCCTTCGTCCCGGAGGCGGCCAGACAGCCGGGCGATCTCCGCCGCCAAGCCCCCGCGGCTGTCATCGATTCCAGCGCACTCGAGCACGAGCCGCTGCGTGTGATGGGTGCGGAGCAGGCTCCACACCCGATCGGCGAGGCCCCCGTCGGTGGGCGGCACGGCATCGTCACCCGAGGTCGCCGTCGCCACCGGCCCCACCAGCCGGACAAACAGCCATCCCGGCCCTCGTTCCACGATCAGATCGCTGTCCTGCACGTCCCTGGACATGGGCATCCTCCCTGAATGCATGCCGGAGCCGGTCGCGGAACCCTTCGTCCCGCCGGCGACACCCCCCACCCATCACAATCGTTGCCCAGCCCACCCGTCCCCGACAACCCCGGTTTTGGCCGCCGCTGCCCTGACCGACCGCGCCCCAGGCTTGTCTGCCGCCGAGAAGCCGCGATACTGCCCCATTCGGCGGGCCCGCGACGGGGCCGCCCTTCGTTCCCGACACCTGTGGAGAATCGCGTGATGGGCAGGCACGGCGCCGTGACGTTCAAGGGCAATCCGCTGACTCTCGTCGGGGACGAGATCAAGGTGGGGGCCCCGGCTCCCGATTTCGACCTCACCAGCTACGGTGCCGGCGGCATGCAGCACATCCGCAAGGCCGACTTGGTCGGCAAGCCGGTGTTCATCTCCGTCGTGCCCTCCCTCGACACCCCTGTCTGCCAGGTGCAGACGCGGGCCTTCAACCAACGGCTCGCCGCCCTCGGCGACAAGGTTCACGCCCTCACCGTGAGCCTCGACCTGCCGTTCGCGATGAACCGGTTCTGCGGGGCCGAGAACATCACGGCGATGAAGACCGGCAGCGACTACATGGATCGCTCGTTCGGCACCCATTACGGTCTGCTCATCGACGAGCTGAAGATCCTCGCCCGGGCGGTGTTCGTCCTCGATGCCCAGGGTGTCGTGCGCTATGCCCAAGTGGTCAAGGAGGTGGCGAGCGAACCCGACTACGACGCGGCGATCAAGGCCCTCGACGCGCTTGTCTGACGCGGACGCGCTTGTCTGACGCCATCGTCTGACGCGATCGTCTGACATGCTTGTCTGAACCGCTCGGCTGCCGCACCCAGGGGACGGCGCGGGCACGTGAACCGAACCCGGGGCATGACGCGGGCGATCCTGCGCCATGCCCCGGGGCGGTGCGCCGGACGGCCTGCTGCCGGGCTGACACGCGCCCGCTGCCCGGCATCAGGACAGCGATTTCTCGATCGCTTCCCGGGCGGCCGTCAGCGCTTCGGGCAGCTTGTCGACGAGTTTGCCCCCCGCCTGCGCGAGGTCGGGACGCCCCCCGCCCTTTCCGCCCACGAGCCCGGCCGGATCGCGGATCCAGTTCCCGGCCGACAGTCCGCGGGCCTCGAGCTCGCGGCTGATCCCCGCGACGAGGGTCACCTTGTCGGCGTCACGCGACCCGAGAAACACCGCGATCGGGCTCGCCTTGCGGCGGAGCAGGTCGATGCACTCCCGCATCGCTGCGGCATCGGCGCCACGGGCATCCGCCACGACGACCTTGGTGCCTGCATGGTCGGTGGCGGTGGCCAGCAGCTGGTCGACCGACAGGGTCGCCGCGGGGGCCGCCCCCTTGCGTCGCAGTTCTTTGAGTTCCTTGGAGATCGCCGCCAGACGGGCAGGCAACTCGCCGGCCGGCACCTTGAGGGTGGCGGCTGCGTCGTGCAGCGCCCGCTCCGAATCGCGGAACCGCTCCAGCGCCCGGTGACCCGTGATGGCGCTGATCCGGCGCGTGCCGGCCGAGACACTCTCCTCGGCGATGATCCGCACGAGGCCGATCTGACCGGTGCTGGCGACGTGTGTACCGCCGCAGAGTTCGCGGCTCACCCCCTCCATCGACACCATGCGGACCATGTCGGGATACTTCTCGCCGAAGAGCATCATCGCCCCGGCATGGCGGGCCTCGGCGAGCGGAATGAGCCGGGCAGAGACCCCGACGGCCGCGAAGACATTCTCGTTGACCATCGATTCGACCGCCTGGAGCGTGGGGGCGTCGATCGAGCCGCCGTGGGAGAAGTCGAAACGGAGCAGGTCGGCATCGACCTTCGACCCCTGCTGCACGGCATGGGGGCCGAGATGGTGCTGGAGGGCGGCGTGGAGGAGGTGGGTGGCCGAGTGGGCCCGGCGCAGGGCGGAGCGCCGTGCCTGGTCGATCCGTGCCTTGACCACTTGACCGAGGTCGAGGCGGCCGGCGACGAGCCGCCCCACATGGAGGACGAAGCCTCCCTCCCGTTGCGTGTCGAGCACATCGAACGCCCCCCCCTCCCATTCGAGACGCCCCGTGTCACCCACCTGGCCGCCCGACTCACCGTAGAACGGTGTGCGATCGAGGACGACGGTCACAGGCGCGGCGGTGCGCTGGGAATCGGCTGGGGGGGAATCTGGCTGCAGTGAGTCGCAGAGACGATCCTGGGCGATGATGCCGATCACCTTCCCCTCGGCCTGCTCCTCGTCGTAGCCGAGGAACTCCGTGCCATGCATCGCCTTCTTGAGGGAGTCGAGTGGGCCGGAGGTGAACACCTCGACCCGAGTGCCGGCACCCGACCGTTGGCCGTGCCCCTCCATCGCCTCGCGGAAACCGCTCCAGTCGAAGGCGCAGTTCCGCTCGGCGGCGAGCGTCTCGAGGAGTTCCGGGGGAAAGCCGTAGGTCGTGTAGAGCTCGGCGGCGTCGGCGCCCTTCACGAGCGCCGATCCCGACCGCTCGATCGTGGCGAACAGCTTGTCGATCCGCTGCAGGCCACCATCGATCGTCGCGAGGAACGACTCCTCCTCGCGCTTGATCACGCCGCCAATCCGTTCCACGCTCTCGGACAACTCCGGGTAGGGGCGTCGCATGAGGGCGGCGACCGTTCCCGGAAGGGTGTGGAGGAAGGGATCCTTGATCCCCATCTGCCGGCCGTCGAGCACCGCCCGGCGCAGCAGCCGCTTGACGACGTACTTCTCCTCGTTGTTGCCCGGGAGCACATTCTCGTGGATGGCGAAGGTGCAGGCGCGGAGATGGTCGGCGATCCGGCGCATGCGCCGGCCGTCGTCGGTGGCCGGCTCGTAGTGCCGCCGGCAGACCTCCGCCACGGCCTCCACGAGCGGCCGGAGGATGTCGATGTGGAAGTTGCTGTCGACCCCCTGGAGCATCGCCGCTGTCCGCTCCAACCCCATCCCGGTGTCGATGTTCCGGCTCGGGAGCGGGCGGAGGTTGTCGGGCGGGGATCCGACCCGGTTGAACTGCGTGAAAACGAGGTTCCAGATCTCCACGTCGCTGCCGTCGGGCATGCGGTAGAAGATTTCGCTGCAGGGGCCGCAGACGCCGTCGGGCCCCTGCGTCGGGGCTCCCGCGGGCCAGAAGTTGTCGTCCTCGCCCATGCGGGTGATCTTCATGGCGGGCAGGCCGATCTCGTCCGACCAGATGCGGTAGGCCTCGTCGTCGTCCTGATACACCGTGATCGAGAGCTTCTCCGGCGCGATCGCCAGCCAGTTGCGGGCGGTGAGAAACTCCCACGCCCAGTGGATCGCCTCGCGCTTGATCACGCCGCCAATCCGTTCCACGCTCTCGGACAACTCCGGGTAGGGG
>SXWA01000007.1 GCA_005791575.1 Planctomycetaceae bacterium | reverse complement strand
TCCGCACGCTCCTGCTGACGTTCTTCTACCGCCAGATGCACCAGCTCGTCGCCGCCGGCCATGTCTACGTGGCGCAGCCGCCGCTCTTCCGGGTGCGGAGCAAGAAGCAGGTCTACTACATCCAGACCGAGGACGAGATGAAGACCCAGCTCCTCGACCAGGGGCTCGGCGAGGGGGTGTTTCTCCCCGGTGATGGCCGGGAGATCGCCGGGGAGGAGATGCAGAGGCTCTGCCGCACCCTCTCCGGACTGGAGGACGCGCTGGTCGCCCTCGAGCGCCGCGGGGTGAGCCTCCGCGATCATGCCGCGCGCCGCGATCCCGCCACCGGCCGGTTGCCGATGTACCACGTCTACTATGGGGGCGAGGAGCATTGGTTCGCCAGCCGCGACCAGCTCCAGGCGTTCGTCACGGGAAAGGAAAAGGCGGCCGGCGGCGAGCTGGAGGTGGGGCGCGCACCCGATGCTGCCGGCGCGGCCCACTCGGCCGCCGACCAGCTCGTGATTGTCGATCTCCACGAGGTGCGGAGCATCAACACCGCGCTGGCCGACCTGGCGGCGAGCGGCTTCGGCATCGACGCGCTCCTCCCCCAGGACCGCACCGGCACCGAGGAACCGCGCTACACGCTCCGCCGCGGCGACAACGCCATCGGCCTGGGGGATCTCCGCAGCCTGTTGTCGGCCGTGCGCCGCGCCGGGGAGAAGGGGTTGTCGATCACCCGCTTCAAGGGTCTCGGCGAGATGAATGCCGAGGAGCTCCGCGACACGACGCTCGATCCCGCCAACCGGACACTTCTCCGCGTGACGATGACCGATGCCGCCGCCGCCGACGACCTGTTCCGGGTGCTGATGGGTGAGAAGGTCGAGCCGCGCCGCGACTTCATCGAGAAGCACGCCCTCGACGTCAAGAACCTCGATGTCTGATCGTCACCCCCTTGCTCCGGGTCCCATGCGCATCCTGCCCCGGCTCTCGTTCGGCGTCGGTGACCGCTTCGCCCACCAGGCGGAGGCCCAGCTGGCCGCTTTCGAGGCCCTCGCGGCCGAAGGGGTCGTGGTGGCGCCGGTGTGGAACAAGTCGAACCGCGAGCACACCTTCCTCGGTACGGAGCCGGAGAGCGTGCGCGCGGCGGCTGCGGCCGCCGTGGCGGCCCGTGGCTGGCGCCATCCGTGGTTCGTCGATGCCGACCACATCCGCCTCGACACCGTCGATCGCTTCCTCGCGGCGAGCGATTTCTTCACCATCGACGTCGCCGACTCCATCGGGCGGCGGGCCGACGCGGCCGGGATCGACCGGTTCCTCGCCCGGCACCCGGAGCTCTGCGGACCGGTGGTCGTGCCGGGCATCGCCGCGGCGCTCGACCTCGATCGGGAGCGCAGCGCGGCGATCGCGGGGACGTTCCTCGAAGCCTGCCTTGAGGCCGGGGCGATCCACCGCCGCATCCACGCCGAAAAAGGGGACGACGCCGTCATCGAGGTGAGCATGGACGAGACGGCGACGCCGCAGACGCCGCCGGAACTGCTCGTGATCCTCGCGCTTCTTTCCGATGCCGGGGTCCCCCTGCAGACGATCGCCCCCAAGTTCACCGGCCGGTTCAACAAGGGGGTGGATTACGTCGGCGACGTCGCGGCCTTCGAGCGCGAATTCTCCGCCGACGTGGCCGTGCTCGCCCATGCGTCGTCACGCTACGGCCTGCCGACGAACCTCAAGCTCTCGGTCCATTCCGGCAGCGACAAGTTCACCCTCTATCCCGTCATCCGTCGCGTGCTCGCCGCCACCGGCGCCGGTGTCCACCTCAAGACCGCCGGCACGACCTGGCTGGAGGAGATCATCGGGCTCGCCGAGGCCGGCGGCGACGGCCTGCTGCTGGCGCGGGAGATCTACGGCTACGCCCTCGACCATGTCGACGAACTCTGCGCGCCCTACGCTGCCGTGATCGACATCGACCGCCGGGCGCTGCCGAGGGCGGCGCAGGTGGCGGGGTGGAGCGGGCCGCGATTGGCCGCCGCGGTGCGCCACGTGCCCGGTTGCCCCGACTTCAATCCCCACGTGCGGCAGCTGCTCCATGTGTCGTTCAAGGTGGCAGGCGCCCAGGGGCGCCGCTACACCGACCTGCTGGTGGCCAACCGGGCGATCGTCGCCCGCGAGGTGACCACCAACATCCTCGAGCGGCATCTGCGGCCGCTGTTCGTCGGTTGAGTCCGTGCCATGCCGTTGTCCAGCGCCCTGACGATCTGCCTGGTGGAGGAGGCGCGTGGCGGGCCGTTCGTGCTCCATCCGCCGCCGACCGCCGCGGGGCTGGAAGCGGCGGTGCGGACGGCAGCCGAGTTGGGCTACGACGGCGTCGAGGTGTTTCCCCCGTCGCCGTCCGCGGCCGACTGGCCGGCGGCGGAACTGACCCGTCTGACCGGCAGCCACGGCGTGCGACTGGCCGCCATCGGCACCGGGGCGGGCTGGGTGCGCCACCGAGTCCATCTCTGCCATCCCGATGCCGCGGTGCGCCGCGCCGCCGAGGATTTCATTCTCGGGATCGTCGATCTGGCCGGTGGCGCCGGCGCCCCGGCGATCATCGGCTCATTGCAGGGATCGAGCGGCCCCGACGTACCGCGCGGTGCGGCGCTCGACCATCTCGCGGCGGCGCTCGGGCGGCTCGCGGCGCGGGCACGGACCCATGGGCAGGTGCTCCTCTACGAGCCGCTCAACCGCTACGAGACCAACCTCTTCAACCGGCAGGCCGAGGCGGCGGCGTTTCTCGCCGACCACACGCTCGACGACGTGCGGCTGCTCTGCGATCTGTTCCACATGAACATCGAGGAGGAGGATCCCGCCGCGGCGCTCCGCTCCTGCGGGAGCCGGGTCGGGCACGTGCACTTCGCCGATTCCAATCGCCGGGCGGTCGGGCTGGGGCACACGGCACTCGAGCCGGTCGTTGCCGCGCTCCGGGCGATCGGCTACGACGGCTTCCTCTCCGCCGAGGTGCTTCCCCTGCCGACACCGCTCGATGCCGCGCGCCGGACGATCGAAAGCTACCGGCGCCTCGTTGCCGGATGAACCCCGCGCTCAGGGAGCCAGCCATGCTCGACACCCCGCTTCTCCACCCCGACATCCTCCGCATCCTCGCCCGCGCCGGGCACCATTCCAAGGTGCTGATCGCCGACGGCAACTACCCCGCCGAAAACAAGCGTGGCCCGCGCGCGGAACTGGTGTCGCTGCAGCTGTCGCCGGGGATCCCCACGGTGGCGCAGGTGCTCGCCGCGGTGCTGGGGACGGTGCGGGTCGACGAGGTGTTCACGATGGGGATCGACCGCAGCGATTCCTACGCCGCCGCGACCCCGGGTGATCCGCCGGTCTGGGCCGAGTACCGCCGGATCCTCGCCGCGGCCGGGACCCCGGTGGAATTGCGGCCGATCCTCAAGTGGGATTTCTACGAGGCGGTCGCCTCCGCCGACCACGTGCTCACGATCCAGACCGCGGAGACGATGCCCTGGGCCAACCTCCTCCTCTCGCTCGGCTGCCGCACGTTCTGACACCATCCCCCCCTCAGCGCCACCATGCAGACCCGCCCCCTCGGCCGCACCGGCCTCGACGTGCCGATCCTCGCCTTCGGCGCCAGTTCGCTCGGCGCCGAGTTCCGTCGGGTCACCCTCGACGAGACCCTGGCGAGCGTGCGCGCCGCCCTCGACTGCGGGCTCACGCTCATCGACACCAGCCCGTTCTACGGCCGGGGGATGAGCGAGGTGCTCCTCGGGATCGCGCTCGAGGGGGTGCCGCGCGACGCCTACCTGCTGTGCACGAAGCTGGGGCGCTACGACCTCGGCCACTTCGACTTCTCCGCCCGGCGGGTGGCGGAGAGCATCGACGTGTCGCTGCACCGGCTGCGGACCGACCATCTCGACATCGTCCTCTGCCACGACATCGAGTTCGTACCGATGCAGCAGATCGTCGATGAAACACTGCCGGCCCTGCGGCGGCTCCGCGCAGCCGGCAAGGTGCGGTTCATCGGTTTCAGCGGGTATCCGCAGCGGATTTTCCGCTTCGTCTGCGATCAGGCCGACGTCGATTGCGTGCTCAGCTACAACCAGTACACGCTGCAGAACACCCGGTTCGCGACCGAGACACTCCCCTGGCTCTCGGCCCGTGGCATCGGCGCGATGAACGCGGGGCCGTTCTCCGCCCGGCTGCTCACCGATGCCGCCCTGCCGGCGTGGCTCAAGGAGCCGGAGAGCGTCAAGGCGGCGGCGCGGCAGGCGTCGGCGCTGTGCCGCGCGCGGGGGACGCCGATCGCCAAGCTGGCGCTGCAGTTCTCCCTGGCCAATCCGGCGATCGCCACGACGATCGCCGGCAGCGCCAATCCCGCCAATGTCCGCGCCTGGGCCGAGTGGGCGGCCGAGCCGCTCGACGACGTGTTGCTCCGCGACGTGCAGGCGATCTTCGCCCCCGTGCGCGACGTCGGCCACGTCGAGGGCCTGCCGGAGAACAACTGACCGATGCGGATCGACGCCCATCAGCATTTCTGGCGGTACGTGCCGGCCGAGTATCCCTGGATCGACAGCGGGATGGAGCGGCTGGGGCGCGATCACCTGCCCGCCGATCTCGCCCCGCTCCTTGCCGCGGCACGGATCGACGGCACGGTGGCGGTGCAGGCGCGACAATCGCTCGCCGAGACGCGCTGGCTGCTCGATCTCGCCGACGGTGACCCCCTGATCCGTGGGGTCGTCGGCTGGGTCGATCTGCGGAGCCCCGCGGTCGGCGCCGATCTGGCTGCCCTCGCCGGCCGGCCGAAGCTCGTCGGCATCCGCCATGTCGTGCAGGACGAGCCCGACCCGGGCTTCCTCGGCGGTGCGGCGTTCGTCCGCGGCGTCGGCCAACTCGCCCGCCACGGTCTGGCCTACGATCTCCTGCTCTACCCACCCCAGCTCCCGGCGGCGGGGGAACTCGTCGCCCGGTTCCCCGAGCAGCGCTTCATCCTCGACCACCTCGCCAAGCCGTGCGTCAAGGCTGGCGAGATCGAACCGTGGCGCCGCGACATCACGGCTCTGGCGCGCCACCCCCACTGCGCGTGCAAGCTCTCGGGTCTCGTCACCGAGGCGTCCTGGCGCGGGTGGACCCGGGCGCAGTTCACACCGTATCTGGAGGTCGTTCTCGACGTCTTCAGCCCCGATCGGCTGCTGTTCGGCAGCGATTGGCCGGTCTGCACGCTCGCGGCGGAGTATGCCGACGTCGTGGGGATTATCGAGGACTTCATCACCCGCCTCGGCGCTCGGGAGCGGGCGGCGGTGATGGGGGACAATGCGGTGGCGTTGTACCGCCTGCCGCAGGAACCACCCGGGCAACGCACGGAGGGGACGTGATGGAGGCGCTGATCCTCGAGGAGCCGCGGCGCTGGCGCTATGCCGATGTGCCGGAGCCGGTCGGGCCGGCGGCGGGCGAGGCGCTGGTGCGCGTCCGCGCCGTGGGGATCTGCGGCACCGACTTCGGGGGCTACCTGGGGAAGATGCCCTTCTTCAGCTATCCGCGCATCCCCGGCCATGAACTGGGAGTCGAGGTGGTGGCGGTCGGCACGGGGGTGACCGCCGTGCGCCCCGGCGACCGCTGCTGCGTCGAACCGTACATCAACTGCCAGGCATGCTTCTCCTGCCAGCGGGGGCTGACCAACTGCTGCGCGCATCACCAGACGCTCGGCGTGCACTGCGACGGCGGCCTCCGGCCACTGTTCACCCTGCCGGCGCGGAAGCTCCATCTTTCGCCGCGGCTGCCGCACGAGCAGAACGCGCTGGTCGAGACGCTGGCGATCGGCTGCCATGCCATCGACCGCGCCCGGGCGACGGCCGGCGAGACGGTGCTGGTGATCGGGGCGGGGCCGATCGGCCTGTCGGCGCTCGAGTTCGCCCGGCTGGCGGGGTGCCGGGTGATCGTCATGGACACCGCCGCCGCCCGGCTCGCCTTCGTGCGGGAACGGATGGGGGTGGCCGACACGCTCCTGGCGACCGGCGGCGAGGCCGATGTCGCGGCGCTCGAGACGCTCACCGAAGGGCGCCTCTGCGAGATCGTGGTCGATGCCACCGGGAGCCATGCGAGCATGGCCGCCGCCCTGGGCTTGTGCAGTTTCGGGGGGCGGCTGGTCTACGTGGGGATCACGCAGGCGGAGATCACCTTTCCCCACGCGCCGATCCTCCACCGCCGTGAGCTTTCCATCCTCGCCAGCCGCAATGCCCTGTCACGCGACTTCAGCCGCATCATCGCGCTGCTCGAAGAGCAGCGCATCGACACCGGCCCGTGGATCTCGCATCGCCTTCCGTTCGCGGGCGTGGCTGCCGCGTTCGACGCGCTGCTCGCGCCGGGAACGGGGCTCGTCAAGGCGGTGGTGGAGATGCCGGCCTGAGCGGTACGCGGCCGCGGGCCGGTCCGCCATGCCGCCGGCTTGCGGCCCGGCATGGCGGCAGGGTTGAATACGCCCGCTTCCCTCCCTTCACAGGATCCATCCATGGCCAAGAAGACGGTCGCCGACATCGATCCCCGGGGCAAGGCGGTGCTCGTGCGGGTCGATTTCAACGTGCCCCAGGACGACATCGGGGCGATCACCGATGACCGGCGGATCCGCATGGCCCTGCCGACGATCCGCTCGATCCTCGACCGCGGCGGCCGGGCGATCCTCATGAGCCACCTCGGCCGACCAGCCGGCAAGGGGCCGGAGCCGGCCTATTCGTTGGCGCCGGTGGCGAAGCGGCTCGGCGAACTGCTCGGGCGGCCCGTCGTCCTTGCCGGCGACACCGGCGGCTCCGATTCACAGGCCAAGGCACGGGCGCTCGCTGCCGGCGAGGTGCTGTTGCTCGAAAACGTGCGCTTCAACAAGGGGGAAAAGAAGGGGGACGACGCCGGCTACGTCGCCGGCCTCGCCGGCCTCGCCGATGCCTACGTCAACGATGCCTTCGGCACCTGCCACCGCACCGAGGCGAGCATGCACGCCGTGCCGGTGGCGATGAAGCAGGCGGGCCGGCCGGCGGTGGTGGGCTTCCTCGTCGAGAAGGAGGTCCGCTACCTCGCCGACGCCATCGCCCAGCCGCGCCGGCCGTTCGTGGCAATCCTCGGCGGCAAGAAGGTCTCCGACAAGATCGCCGTGATCACCAATCTCCTTTCCGTCTGCGATCACGTGCTGATCGGCGGGGCGATGGCCTACACCTTCTCACTCGCCCAGGGGGGGAGTGTCGGCAAGTCGCTCGTCGAACCCGACCGGCTGGAACTGGCCCGCGAGCTGATCGCCACGGCCGGCGACAAGCTGGTCCTGCCCGTCGACACCCACTGCGCCGACGATTTTTCCTCCGCCGCGACCAAGCGCGTCGTGGCGGCGGGGCAGATCCCCGCCGGCTTCGAGGGGCTCGACATCGGTCCCGAGACCGCGCGGCGCTACGCGGTGATCATCGCCGCCGCCGGCACCGTGGTCTGGAACGGTCCGATGGGGGTCTTCGAGATGCCGCCTTTCGATGCCGGAACGAAGGCGGTCGCCGACGCCGTGGCCGCGGCGACGGCCAAGGGGGCGGTGACGATCATCGGCGGCGGCGATTCGGCCGCTGCGGTGGAGCAGCTCGGCTACGCCGACCGGGTGAGCCATGTTTCCACCGGCGGCGGCGCGTCGCTGGAGATGCTCGAGGGAAAGGCCTTCGCGACCGTGGCCGTGCTCGACGACGCCTGAGCATCGGTCGATCGGTGAAGCGGCGGCCGGAGGGGTCGGAAAACCACGGAGGCCGTGGCAACGCTTGGTTGCCACGGCCTCTCGGGTTCGAACGGATTCGCGGTCTGCGAACGGGAAGAGCACTGCGAGACTGACGCGGATCGGGGTCGGCCGAGGCCGTTCCCTTTCATGGATCCTGGTCAACGCAAAAGGGTTTGGTACCTCCGTCGGGACGCGATCTGTTCGCAGCCATCCGGCTCGCGCCGGTGGTTGCGTGGTCGGAGGTGGGCGGCTGGGCCGCACCACCCCGACGCCCATAGGTTTCGGCGCGGGGCGGGACCCCGCTCCAACCTGTTTCCGTTTGCACCTCACAACCGGAACCATCCTCCTTCGGCAGCGCTTCCGGCATCGACCGCGGGTATGCTGCCGCGGCCGCCGTCGCTGCCCGACGGCGCGGGAAGGGTGAACCATGATCAAGGCAGTGATCGACTCGGTGATCGTCGCTCGGCTCCGGTCCGAGGGCCACGCCAGGGAGCGTCGCGCTGGCCGGCGGCTGTCTGGCCGGTGCCCGCCGGCAGCCTGCCTGCTGCTGGCGACCTGGTCGGTGATCGCCGCCGCCGCACCGCCGCCGGCGATCGATCCCGGGTTGGGGAGCGGGGCGGTGCGGCTGCGCGAATTCGTCTGCCCACGTGGCTTCCCGACCAAGTCGTGCCACGCCAGCACGATCGTCGAGGCGACCGGCGGCGGGTTGGTGGCCGCCTGGTTCGGCGGCACCGACGAAGGGGAGCCCGACGTGGGCATCTGGCTGTCGCGTCACGGCACGGGTGGCTGGAGTGTCGCCGAGGAGGTGATCGATGGCGTGCAGCCGGACGGCAGTCGCCATCCCTGCTGGAACCCCGTCCTCTTCCAGTCGCCGGGAGGACCGCTCCTCCTCTATGCCAAGGTGGGCCCCTCACCCCGGGACTGGTGGGGTGTGGTCCGTGAGAGCGGCGACGGTGGCCGGACGTGGGGGCCGCTCCGTCGGCTCGGCGACGGGATCATCGGTCCGGTGAAGAACAAGCCGCTGGCACTCGGCGGCGGGGTGGTGCTGGCGGGCAGCAGCAGCGAGGACGACGGGTGGCGCGTCCATTTCGAGCGGTCAACCGACGGGGGACGGAGCTTCAGCCGTGGCCCGGCGGTCAACGACGGTCGCGAGGTGATGGCGATCCAGCCGAGTCTGCTGCTCATCGGCGGCGGGCGCCTGTTGGCGGTGGGGAGGACGCGCAACGGCCGAATGTTCGAGGTCGAGTCGGCGGATGCCGGGCTCACCTGGTCGCCGCTGGCGCTCGGCACGGCGCCCAATCCCAACGCCGGCACCGACGCTCTCTCGCTCGCCGACGGGCGCCACCTCTTGGTGTCGAATCCGGTGGAACAGGGACGGTCGCCGCTCGTTGTCGGGATCAGCCGCGATGGCCGGCGGTGGACGGATGCCGTAGCGCTGGAGACGCGGCCGGGGGAGTATTCCTATCCGGCCGTGATCCAGGCGGCCGACGGGTCGGTGCACGTGTCCTACACCTACCAGCGCGAGGCGATCGTCCGCGTCGTCCTCGATCCGTCGGCGTTGGGAGCCGCCACGAAGTGAAGGCGGTCATGCGGCAGGTGACGCACGCGCCGCACGGTCACCTGCTCACAAACGTTGCGGTCTGGTCGGGCGACTCGCGCTGGGTGGTCTACGATGCCCGCAGCGACCCGGCCGGCAGCCTCTTCGACGGCACCGTGATCGAACGCGTCGACGTGGAGAGCGGCCGCGTGGAACGGCTGTTCACGGCGGCGCACGGGGCCTGCTGCGGCGTCGTCACCACGAGCCCGGTCGACGACCGGGTGGTGTTCATTCTCGGGCCCGAGCGGCCCACCCCCGACTGGTCGTACGGCCCGGCGCGGCGCCAGGGAGCGATCGTCCGGGCGGGGGCCCCCGGCGCCTGGGAGCCGCTCGATGCCCGCGATCTCGTCTCCCCGTTCACGCCCGGGGCCCTGCGCGGCGGTTCCCACGTGCATGTCTTCGCCCCTGACGCCCGGCTCGTGAGCTTCACCTACGAGGATGCGGTTCTCCCCGCCGTGGCGCGGCCGGGCACGGACGGCAACCTCCGCGCCGTCGGGGTGAGCATCCCGGGGGTGCCGGTGAAAGTGCCGGCGGCCCATCCCCGTAACCACTCGGGGAGCGCCTCGAGCGTGCTGGTGACGGCGCTCGACGACGACCCGGCACCGGGCAGCGACCGGATCGTGCGCGCCTTCGAGGAGGGCTGGGTCGGAGACCACGGCTACCGCCGCGCCGACGGTTCATGGCAACGCCACGCCCTTGCCTTCCAGGGGCACGTGCGGACGGCCTCCGGTGCGACGATCGCCGAGGCCTTCATCGTCGATCTGCCTGAGGACCCCCGCGCACTGTTGGTGCCGGGCGACGGCCCGCTGGCGGGCACGGCCACCACCCGTCCCCGGCCGCCCCGCGGAGTCTCCCAGCGGCGTCTCACGTTCACGGCCGACCGGCCCCATCCCGGCATCCAGGGCCCGCGTCACTGGCTGCGTTCGAGCCCCGACGGCACCCGGATCGCCCTCCTCATGCGCGACGAGGGGGGCGTGGTGCAAATGTGGACGGTGTCTCCCGCGGGGGACGTCCGGCAACTGACGCGGTCCCCCTTCCCGATCGCCAGTGCGTTCACCTGGAGCCCCGCCGGCGACGCGCTGGCCTGCGTGGCCGACGGCAGCGTCTGCCTGGTGGATGCCGCCGACGGGCACGTGCGCCGCCTCACGCCACCGGTTCACGACGCCACGGCGCCGCGCCCCGAGGCCTGCGTCTTCTCGCCGGACGGGAAGCGGATCGCCTGCCTGCGGACCGTGCCCACGCCGCTGCCCGGTGGCGGGCAGCGCGACTGCAACCAGGTTTTCGTCGTCGCGCTTCCCTGACGACAATCGGCGCGGATCGCGGCCGGCCACACGGGCGGCGGCCGGAGAGAGCCTCACCACCTCAGTCGCCTCCGAGGAAGGCGAACAGGTCGTGGACCTCGGCGGTCGAGAGGCCGTCGAGGAGTCCTTCGGGCATGAGCGATACGCCCGTGTCACGCACCTCGTCGATGTCGTCGGCGGCGATCGTCTCCGTCGCCGCCGTGGTGCGCAGCACGATTCCCTCGCGCGTGCGGCGGAGGAGGAGGCCGGCGAGCACCCGGCCGTCGGCGAGGATCACCTGCCGGAGGCGGTAGTCGGGGGAGACGACGGCACTGGGGGTGACGATGGCGGCGAGCAGGTAGTCGGGATCACGGCGGCCCGAGCCGGTGAGATCCGGCCCGAGCGTCCCCCCTTCCCCATGGAGGCGGTGGCAGGCGGCGCAGCGCCGCTCCCAGATCACCCGGCCGGCGACCGGATCGGTGGGCGCGGGCACCGCGGTGAGCCTCGATCGCCAGGCGTCGATCGAGCGGCGGTCAGCGCCGGGGGGGTGCGACGCGGCAAGGGAGTCGAAGCGGCGCTCGAGTGCGGCGTCGCGGAAGGCCCGCACCTGGCGCAGCAGATCGGGCCCGAGGTCGGTGGGTGGGATCGAGCCCTGTTCCACCGCCGCGGCGAGGGTGGCGGCCCACTCACGGCGCGACACGAGGGCCTGCAGGGCGCTGGCACGCAGCACCGTGTCGAACCGCGCGAGCGCCGCCACGATCCGTTCGGCCCCCGCCGGCTCGCCGGCGACCGCCAGACCGCGCAGTCCCGCCTGCTCGAGGCCCGCCACCTCGAGCAGCGCGCCGCTCACCGCGGCCAGGCCCGCACCGCGGACGTCGGCGAGCGCGTCGAGCGCTGCCGCACGGCGCGCGACGGGGAGCGCGGGATCGAGTGCGAGCGTGGCGAGGGTTTCGCTCGCGCCAGGCCGATCGAGCACGGCGTCGAGCGCGACGACCCGGTCGGCGCGGAGCGCGTCTTCCTCAGGCATGGCGCGTGCCGCCGTGCGGAGACGGTCCCATCCCGGCGGTGGCGCCACGTGCCGCCGGCCCTGCCAGCCCGCCTGCAGGCCGGCGAGGCAGTCGTCGATGTCGGCCGTTCCGCCACCGGCTGCCGCCTCGAGGAGTGCCACCAGTGTGCCTGCCGCATCGTCGGCCGTCGCCCGGCGGATGAGGTTGCGGCGCAGCCCCGACCAACGGCGCAGCCCCGACCAACGGGCCTGGCTCTCCGCTGGCGCCGCGGCTGCCCCCCAGACGGCCACCGTGCCGCCCGGATCGGCTGGGATCGCGGGGAGGATGCCGAACCAGATCATCGCCCCGAGGTCGTGGTGATCGCCGCCGAGCGGCCCGGCGGGCAGCACGTTGTCTTTCGTTGCCGGGAGGGCGGCGACACTGGCCGGGTCCTCGAGGTGGCCGACGAGCGCCGCCGCGAGCGCCGCCCGGTCGCGGAGAGGGAGCCGCTGGAGCACCGTGGCGAGGGTGAGACGGACTTCGGGATCGCGTTCGGCCACCGCCAGGTTCACCAGCCGTTCGAGCACCACCGGCGCCGGCGCGGCGCTGCGCTGCGGCTGGGCACCGGTGGCGAAGTCAAGCGGCCACTCGTCGGTGAGCAGACGGATCGCCCAGACGCGGATCGCCGGTTCGGCATCGTCGAGGAGCGGCAGGATGCGGCCGATGGGGAGGGGGGCACCCGCCCACAGCCCCCACAGCCCGCGGAGCCGGAGCGTGACTGTCGGTCCGTCGGCGAGGAGCCTGGTGAGTGCCGGCTGGACCGCCGCCAGCGCTGCCTGCTCGTCGGCAGCGGTGCGTGCCCTGCGGTCGGCGAGGATCCGCAGGGCCATCCGCGCCTGCCAGCGATCGGCGCTGAGCCTTGCGACCAGGTCGGCCGTCGGCAGGGCCGCGAGATCGCCGGTCGGCGGCGGTGCGGGGGCCGTTCCGAGCCCGACCCTGTAGACCCGGCCGCTGGTGCGGTGGACGCCGGTCGCCTCGTGGCACTCGCCGGTGTCGCTCCAGTCGAGGACAGCCAGGGCGCGCCCGGGAAGTTCGACGATGTCCGTGCCGCGGAAGAACGGATCACCGAAGATCGCCAGATCGTCCTCGTGGCGGCCGACGATCCCCTGCGGCGTGTGGTCGAGCCGGTCGACGTTGACGCGCCGGCCGTGGAGGTTGAGGGTCAGGAGCCGGCCGCGGAGCTCCCCGGGCCAGCCGGGTTCGTCCGGCACGATCACGCAGCCGGCGTGCGCGTGGCCACCGCCGTGGGCATCGGCCTTGCCGTCACGCGACTCGGTCCAGTGACGGGTGTCGTCGAAATGCTGGTGGTCGGCATGCTGACCGAGCGGTTCGGTCACGAACGGATGCGGCTCCACCGTGTGGGAGCGGGCATAGTGGGCCCCGGGAAGGATCCGCCACAGATGGCCGTTGACGGTGTTGACGAAAAACCCCTCGCCGCCGTCATCCCAGTCGTGGCCCCAGGGATTGGTCGTGCCGTGGCAGATCGCCTCGAACACGCGCCGCTCCGGATGGTAGCGCCACATGCCGCCACGGAGCGGCACGCGCTCGCCAGGCGCGCTGCCCGGGGGACCGATCTCCCCCGGCGAGCTCGCGCCGCAGCGGCCGTACAGCCAGCCGTCCGGTCCCCAGGCGAGCCCGTTGGCGAACGTGTGGTGGCTGGTTGGCGAGACGGTGAATCCGTCGAGGACGGTGTCCGCCGTGGCGGTCCGCTGCCTGGCCTCCGCGCCGTCCGGCTTTTCGGGCCAGCCCGCGGGGGGGCGGTGCGCGTCGCGGATGAACAGCAGCCTTGGCGGGCAGAGGAGCCACAGGCCACCCCGACCGACCGCAACGCTCGTCAGTCCCGTGAGGCCATCGACGAGCACCGCGTGCCGCTCCGCCACCCCGTCGCCGTCGGCATCCTCGAGGAGTGTCACCCGATCGTGCCACCGGGTGTCGGTCCGCAGGGGGCGTTCGGCGTAGGTGAGGTTTTCGGCGACGAGCAACCGACCGGCGGAGTCGACCGTGGCCGCCACCGGATTGCGGATCAGCGGCTCGCTCGCCAGCAGCGTCACCCGCGCCGGGAGGCGCACGGTGATCGCGGCCCGGGCCTCCTCCGGCGCGAGCGGAGCACCGGCCCGTTCGCTGTTTTCCGGGAGCGGTTCCCCGCCGTGCGCCGGCCGGCCAGCAGCCAGCCCCAGCCCGACGGCCAGGGCAACGGCGGCCATGGCCAGCTGCGGCAGGGGTGCGCCGATCGTCCGGATGGAACCGACCGGACGAAGAGGGGTGAAAACCATGCGGCGGGATCCCGGAGCACGGGACCCCGCCGCCAGTGATGTCGGGCCGGCCGGATCAGGAGCAACCCATGCTGTTGCCGCAATTATGGCAGAGGTAGCAGTTGCCGTTGCGGACCGTGATCGCCCCGCAGCTGTCGCAGGCGGGGGCATCGATCTGGAACGTGGCGAACTGGCTCTGCCGATCGGCCGGGCTGGCGTGCGGGTCGATCCGCATCGTCACCCCCGCCCGCTCGAGGACCGCCGCATGGGCGGCACCATTGCCGGAGGAGTGGCCTGCCGTCCGGGCCGATGCATGGACGGCGGCCGTCCCAGTCGAATGGACGGCGGCCGTCCCAGTCGAATGGACGGCGGCCGTCCCAGTCGAATGGACGGCGGCCGTCCCAGTCGAATGGACGGCGGCCGTGCCGTTGGCATGCACGGCCTTCGCCGCCTCCGGCTTGGCCGCGGTCGCCCTGGACGTTCCTTGCCCGTTGGCCAGCCCGCGCGCCATCGTGGCGGCGGGCGAACGCTCCGTCTCCGTGTCCTCCCCGCTTGCCGCTGTCTCGCCGCCGCCCCCCGGCCCATGGCCGCCGCCGGGCCGATTGGCCTCGCGGTAGCCGGGGAGGAACTCGTTGCCGAGCCAGCGGAAGAGGTAATCGACGAGGCTCTTCGCCACGGGGATGTCGGGGTTCTTCGTGTATCCCCACGGCTCGAAGCGCGTGTGGGAGAACTTCCGCACGTAGACCTCCAGCGGCACACCGTACTGGAGGCTCATCGACACCGACGTGCCGAAGGCATCCATCAGGCCGCCGATCGTGCTCCCCTCCTTGGCCATGGTGATGAACAACTCGCCCGGCCGGCCGTCGTCGTAGAGGCCGACGGTGATGTAGCCCTCGTGGCCACCGACGTTGAACTTGTGGGTGATGCTCCGCCGCGTATCGGGGAGCCGCTCCCGGCGCGGTGTGGCCTTGGCTGCCGCCTTGTCGGCCGCCTTGTCACCTTCGGTGCTGGTGGACAGCGGCTGGCTTTCCTTCGATCCGTCGCGGTAGATGGCCAGTGCCTTGAGCCCCATCCGCCAGCCTTCCATGTAGGCTCCGGCGATGTCGGCCGGCGTCGTCTCCCGGGGCATGTTGACCGTCTTGGAGATCGCACCGGAGATGAATGGCTGCGCCGCGGCCATCATCTTCACGTGCGCTTCCCAGGCGATGCTGCGCACCCCGAGCCGCGGCTTGAAGGCGCAGTCGAAGACGGCGATGTGCTGCTCCTTGAGCCCCGGCGCCCCCTCGATCGTGTCCTGCTTGTCGACGTAGGCGAGGATCGCCTCGACCGCCTTGTCGTCGTAGCCGAGTGTCCGCAGGGCGAGCGGCACGGTCTGGTTGACGATCTTGAGCATGCCACCGCCGGCGAGTTGCTTGTATTTCACCAGGGCGATGTCGGGCTCGATGCCGGTCGTGTCGCAGTCCATCAGGAAACTGATCGTGCCCGTCGGGGCGAGCACGGTGGCCTGCGCGTTGCGGTAGCCGTGTTCCTGCCCCTGCTCGACCACCTGATCCCAGACCCGTCGGGCGGCGTCGCGCAGTTCGGCGGGGCAGGCCGGATCGATGCGGTCGACCGCGGCGCGGTGCATTCGCATCACGTTGAGCATCGGCTCACGGTTGGCCGCGAATCCCTCGAAGGGCCCGACAGCCCCCGACAGCTCGGCACTGGTGCGGTTGGCGGCACCGTGGAGCAGCGCCGTCAGCGCCCCGCAGAGGCCACGACCGGCTGCACTGTCGTAGGCGAGGCCGTTGGCCATCAGCAGGCTGCCGAGGTTTGAGTACCCCAGACCGAGCGGCCGGAAGAGATGGCTGTTGCGGGCAATCCGCCGCGTCGGATAGCTGGCGTGGTCGACGAGGATTTCCTGGGCGATGAAGAAGACCCGGCAGGCCGCCGCGAACCGCTCCACGTCGAAGGAGCCGTCGCCGCGGCGGAACTTCATCAGGTTGACGCTCGCCAGGTTGCAGGCGGTGTCGTCGAGGAACATGTATTCGCTGCAGGGGTTGCTGGCGTTGATCCGCCCGGAGTTGGGGCAGGTGTGCCAGCGGTTGATCGTCGTGTCGTACTGCACTCCCGGATCGCCACACTGCCAGGCGCACTCCGACATGCGGTTGAGGAGTGCCTTGGCCTTCCAGTGCGGACCGGCCTTGGTGGGATCGGTCACCCAGCGGGTCGTCCAGGTGTCGTCGCGATCGACCGCCTCCATGAAATCGTCGGTGAGACGGACGGAGAGATTGGCATTCTGGAAGAGGATCGAACTGTACGCCTCGCCGTTGAAATTGGCGTCGTAGCCCCCCTTTTCGATGAGGATCCGCGCCTTCTTCTCCTCCTTCGCCTTGCACTCGATGAATTCCATGATGTCGGGGTGGGTGACCTTGAGCGATTGCATCTTCGCCGCTCGTCTGGTCTTGCCACCGCTCTTCACGACCGCCGCCACCTGATCGTAGACCCGCATGAAGGAGAGCGGGCCGGAGGGCTTGCCTCCGCCGGCCAGTTTCTCGCGCTGGCTCCGCAGCGTGGAGAGATCGGTGCCGGTTCCCGAGCCGAACTTGAAGAGCATGGCCTCGCTGCGGGCGAGTTCCATGATGTCTTCCATGTTGTCCTGGACGCTCTGGATGAAGCACGCGCTCCCCTGCGGATACTCGTAGGGGTTGTCGGGCTGCACGACGTCGCGAGCCGATTCATCCCAACGCCAGTTGCACGGGGCGCCGGTGACACCGTAGTGGTGGAACAGGCCGACGTTGAACCACACCGGTGAGTTGAAGGCGCCGTGCTGATGGACACAGAGCCAGGCCAGATCACGGTAGAAGTGCTCGCCGTCCTGCGGGGACTGGAAGTAGCCGTCGGCGATTCCCCAGTCGGCGATCGTGCGCGCCACGCGGTGCACCAGTTGCTTCACCGACCGTTCGCGCTGTGGGGTGTGGATCTCGCCGTAGAAGTACTTGCTGACCACGACGTTGGTGGCCAACTGGCTCCAGGCGGTTGGCACTTCGCAGTCGGTCTGCTCGAAGAGCACCTTGCCATCCTCACCCTTGATGGCGGCGGTGCGCAGATCCCATTCAGTGGTGTCGAAGGGCGAGACGACGTCGGTGGGGCAGAACGTGGCCGGCACGGCCAGCGGCCGACGCGCGGGGCGCTGGCCAGTGGCTGCCGGCTGACCCGATCCGGAGGCATGCACGGTGGCCCGGCCGGTGGAAGCGGCTTCGGCGGCGGCAGATTCAAAGGCACTCATCGTGATCCTCCTACGGGCAAATGGTTCCACACCGACAAGTATACTTCAGTATAGTATCAGGGCCCAGGCCACTCCCTGGCGACCGACCCTGGCGGTCGTGCCGCACGCCAGCCTGCCGAATCACCAGTCCGCCGCCACGCCGACTGCAGCCCGATCGAACTGCGGGACTGCACCGGTGGGGGGTGGGGCCGACCCCGGAGATCCACATCCATCGGCAACCCATCCCCCAGGAAAACGTCTGTCGTGAAAGCGAGATCCGCGATGAGGCGACGCCCCAGAGGACGGGCACCCACGGCGGCACGGGCCGAGGCTCCAGCGCGTGCCCCAGCGCGGCGCCGGGGAGTGAACGGCCAGTCCGGGGTTTTCAGCAAACCCGGAGCTGTCGGCCAGACGTCGGAAACGCAGATCCTTCTGCATGCTATCGCAACATCTAGTGGAAGAGAGCCGGCAGACCACTTCATATGGTCCTAACACGGCCGGGGCGTGAATGTAGCCGCTGACCGGGGGGAGTCAAGCCGCTTTCGGAGCCAGTCGGAACCGTGGCCGCAACCGCCGTTTTGGCAGTGGTTTTCGTCGCCGCAGGGAATCACCACCCCCTCCTGGAAGGGGGTGGTCGCGGGCGGTGTGGGACGGGGCCGACACGCGGGTCCAACAGCCCGTGGCCAAAGTCCATACTTGGTCTTTGGCCACTCGAAAAGCTTCGCTTTTCACTGGAGTTGCACTCCCGGCACCTCATCCATGAGGTGCAGCAGGCTGTTTGGCCACAGCCTGCCAAGCCCCGTCCCCTCCGCACCGCGACAATGTCTCGTCGCGACAATCTCCAATCTCCCGAACTCCAATTTCCTGAATCGTCCGGATCGGCAGCCGGCGTTGGCGTCGCCGCGCGGCACACGGTAGTCGTCGTCCCTTTCCCGACACCCGGCGTGTGAGGTGGTGAAATGATCAGCACGGTGAGCACGGTCGGTTCCCATGCGGGAGCCGCTCTTCCTGCCGGCACGCGGATCCTCGTTCTCGTCGGGCACGACTACGAGGATCTCGAGTTGTGGTATCCGCGGCTGCGCCTCGAGGAGGCGGGGGCACACGTCACCGTCGCCGGACCGGCAGCGGGCCACACCTACGCGGGCAAGCACGGCTACCCCTGTTGCAGCGACGCGGCGCTTGCCGACATGGAGGTGGCCGACTTCCATGGGGTGGTGATCCCGGGCGGATGGATGCCTGATGCGCTGCGCCGCGACCGGCATGTCCTCGAGCTCGTCCATGGCTTCGATGCCGCCGGGCGACTGATCGCCGCGATCTGCCACGGCGGCTGGATCCCGGTGTCAGCCGGGGTCTACCGGGGGGTGCGGGTCACGGGCAGCCCGGGCATCAAGGACGACCTGATCAATGCCGGCGGGCTCTGGGAGGATGCCGCCGTGGTCGTCGACCGGCATCACGTCAGCAGCCGTCGGCCCGCCGACCTGCCGGCGTTCTGCCGGGGAATCCTCGCCGTCCTGGCGGGCGCTGGCAGCGTGGGGCCAGAGGCGCGATGAGACCACGCAGACCCCCAAGGAGGAGGGTGGGCAAGGATGTGGGAGCGCGGATCGGTAGAATCGCGTTGCCATGACCCGCGAACCGGTTCCCTCCTTCGACTCGCTCAAGCAGGCCATCCGCGGCCTGGGGTTGCGGTGTACCGCGGCGCGGCTGGCGGTGCTGCAGCATCTCATGGTGGCGACCGGTCCCGAGACCCATGCCGAGGTCTCGCAGGCGCTGGCCGACACCGGTTTTGACCGGGCCACGATCTACCGCAACCTCACCGAACTCACCGATGTCGGGTTGGTGTCGCGGATCGAACTCGGTGACCATGTCTGGCGATTCGAGGTCCGCCGTGTCGGTCGCGACGGCAAACGGGCGATCGACCACCCGCATTTCGTCTGCACGTCATGTGGCGAGGTGTCATGCCTCGACGACGTGAACGTCGCCATCACTCCCAAGGTGCCCGAGCGGCGCACGGAGCCGAAGGGAAAAGGCACGGAGGGGCGTGCGGGGCGGACGCGACCGGCGGACGAGCAGGCTCCCGATGCCCACCCGCGCGGCTCCGGGATCCACAGTGTGACCGACGTGCTCCTCAAGGGGCGCTGTGGGAATTGCGGCTGATGCCGTGGGGCACGGCCCTGTCCGCCATGGCCCTGCCCATGCTGCCGCCTGCCATCACGGTGCTCCTGCTGATGGTGCTGGCGGTCGGTGGTGTGGTCAGCGCGGCGCCGGCCGAGCCTCCGGCACCCGTGACCCGGCCAGCGACTGCCACGGCGGCGGTGACCGCGGAACTCGAGTCGCAGGCGGCGACCGTGCGCAGCCGCAGTGAGGCGCTGGGGATCCGTGGGGTGCTCCGTGTGGCGGTCGAGGCGGCCGGCGCCGGCCATGATCCCGCGGCGGTGGACGATGCGCTGTTCTGTGCACGGGCGATGCAGGACCTCGATCCCGACAGCCCCCACTGTGGCAACTTCCGCTGGCGGTTGGGGGACGCGGCGGTCAGCGACGAGAACGCGGTCGAGTTCGCCGTCCAGCTTTCGAGCGTGCTGGCCCTCGATCATGCAGCCGCCCTCACCCCCGCGTCGCGCGAGCGCCTCGCGGCCCTCCACCGCGACGCCCTGCCGGCGATCCGGAGGCACCGTGTGGCGCCGGGCTACACCAACATCATGCTGATGAAGATCTGGAATCTGCTCGCCCTCGGACGGCTCGGCGACGGGGCGGCGCGGCGCGAGGGGGAACAGGCGTGGCGCGAGTGGCTGGTGTTCACCCGCCAGCGCGGGATCACCGAGTCGCTCTGCCCGACCTACTACGGCGTCGATCTCGACAGCCTCGGGTTGATCGCCTCCCGGGCCGGCGACGCCACGGTGCGGGCGGAGGCCGAGGCGGTGCTGGCGTATGTCTGGACGTCGATCGCGGCGCACTGGTACGGGCCGTCGGGGCGGCTGTCCGGACCGCATGCCCGCGACACCGACTGGCTCGGCGGCCGTGGGTTGCTCGACGAGCATCTCACCGCCGCCGGGTGGATCGATCCTCTGCCCGCCACCGACACCGCCGGCTGGCTGCCCGGTGCCGATCCCACGGTGCTGACGGTATTCCGCACCGCCTGCCAGCGGCGGCCGCCGCCGGGGCTCGACCTGTCGGTCCGCACGCGCGTGCCGCGGATGGTGGTCGAGCGCTGCGGAGCGCGGCCCTGGCAGCGTTCGACGAACCATGTCGGGTGCCAGGCGAGCATCGGGATCGCCGGCGAGACGCGCGGGGTGGAGGACAAGTCGCTGGTGGTCAATCTCGGGTCGGGGCCGACGACGACCAACGTCACCCTCGTGATCGACGGGCACGGCGACCCCTACGGACGGCGGCGCTCGCCGGGGGCCGACGGCCACCGCAAGCCGCGGCACGGGCGGCCGTTTCTCGTCAGTTCCCAGGAAGGCAACCGGGTGACGGCCGCGTGGCACCTCGATCCGGCCGATCCGGTCCATCGTCTCGAAGGCGACGAGCGCAGCTTCGCGGCGCATCTCGTCCTGCCGCTCGATGCGACGGTGTGGTGCGACGGTGCAGCGCGGGCCGGGGGTGCCGAGATGCCCGGGGCGGCGGTGTTCTTCATCGAGCGGGAGGGAGCCGTGCTCGCGGTGCGCAGCGTGGTGCCGGACGGGGCGGAACGGTCACCGCTGCGCTGGCGGCTGGTGGACGACGGGCGGGCCTTCGGGGCCCGGCGGCTGTCGGCGGAATTCGCCGCTGTGGGTGGTCGCCCAGGGGCGCTGCTGGTGATCCTCGACCTCGAGGTGCGCGAAGGCCTCGATGGCGAACGGTTCGCCAGGTTCCGCGGGGAGTTTTCCGAGCGCACCGTCCGGGCGGTGCGCACCGGTCCGCGGCTCGCGGTCGACGGCAGCCTGCCGCTCGAGGCCGATCTCGTCGCCCGGCGGCCGCTCGTCTGCCGACCGGAGATGGCCGACGGCACCCTGCTCATCGTCGATGGCGTCGAGATCGGTCGGCCGCTGCTGCCGCTCCCCTGATCGTTCCGGGCGGATTGTTCGCGGTGGGAAGAGGCCGTAGAGTGCTCGACTCACCCCCCCAGGAGCCGCCATGCGACTGCTCAAGACGCTGCTGCCGGACGCCCCCTGTCGGACGACGATCCTCGCCGGGCCGTTTCGTGGTGCGACGGTGGTGCTGCGGCCCCGGGTCTCCCTGCGGACGGGATGACCGCCACGCTCGATGGCCTCGGCGTGCCGGACCACACGCGAACCCTCGTCAAGGTCGACATCGAAGGCGCGGAGCTCGATGCGCTCCGATCGGCGCGGCAGTGGATCAATGACCGGAACCTGTTCGTGATCGAGGTGCATGCGGAGGCGCTCGAGATGCCGATCCGCGATCTGTTCCGCGCGCAGGGGTGTGCACTCGAGCGTGTCGATCACCGGGCCCACTGGTTGGTGGGGCACGAACCGCGCCAGGGGGAGAACTTCTGGCTCGTGACGCCGCTGTGATCGCGGTCGCGGTCGTTCAGTACCAGAGCCCGGCGCGGACGAGAAACGTGTCGCCAGGATGGTAGTCGGCGGTCTCGGAGACGTAGTACTCGACCAACCGTCCCGTGACCCAGCCCGTTTCCAGCCGCCAACTGGCCCCGAGTTGTTCCGGCCGCCGCTCCCAGCCCACGAGGAGTCGGTAGTCGTGGTAGACGACGACATCACTGACGCCATCGTCGCGGCGCACCGCCCACTGGTTGCCGCCGAACTCGCCGGCAACGTAGAGCCACTGGGCCGCGCGCGATTCGCGGGCGACGCGCCAGGCGAGACGAGGCCGCGGGAAGATCAGCTCGAAACGGCGGTCGTCGTCGGGTGTCCAGAGGAGTCCGCCGGCGGGGAGGAGGTTGACGTCGTAGCGGTCGAGGTAGATCACCCCGGCGACGACGCGCAGGTCCTCGTTCCATTCCCAGGCGCCGAATCCATGGCCGGTGATCCGCAGCGCCTTTCCTGATCCGGTCTGCAGGTCGCTGTACCAACCGGGTGCCACCGCCAAGTCGACACCGAGCTGCTGACCGATCTTCCGCATCCAGCGCGCCTGGAGCCAGGCATCGTAGAGACCCGCGGGGAGTCCCGGATCGTTCGGGCCGGGAGCCTCGTCGACGAACGTCGCACCGAAGCCCGGCGTGAGCAGCAAGGGGGAATCGACCGTCGGGGCCGGCATTCCGATCGTGAGGCTGGTGTCGATCGTCGTCAGTCCCAGTCCGTCGTCCCCGAGCCGCGGCAACTCGGTGACAGTGATGATCGCCTGCTGGAGCGCTCCCGGCTTCGCTCCCGGCGGAAGCTTGCGCCCCGCGGGGGGTTCGAACTCCTGCGGTGGTTGCCCCGGTGGGGCGAGATCGTCGGGGAGGAGTGGTTCGGTGAGGTCCTGCGGATCGCCGAGCGCCGCCAGGCGGATACGGGCGAAGAATCCCCGATCGACGCCGGAGCCGTCGTCGTCATCGACCGGCGGCAGCGGCCGGATCGACGCGGGCGGCGCCGGTTCGAGCCGATCCGGCTCGGCGTCCGCGGCCAGTGCCGGACAGGCCACCATGCCGATCGCCACCCAGGCCGCCCTCCAGCGGTGCCACGACGGGCGCACAACGGTCGTCGTTCGGGGCACTGGCGGATCCCCCCGGTTTGTCGGGAGGCCAGGTGTCGGGAGGCGAGGTGTCAGTAGGCCAGGCCGAGGCGCAGCATGAGCGTGTCGGGCAGATCCTGGATCTGCGGCGGACCGTCGACGTAGAACAGTTGCCGGTAGAAGACGTAGCCCACCTCGAAGCTGCCGGCGAGTCCCAATGGGGTTTTCGGCACCCATTCGGTGCCGAGCGAGATGCGAATGTCGTTGTAGTCGAAGGGGGAGATCTGTCCCGTGTTCCGCCGGAACGTCCAGGCGCCACCGCCGTACTCGCCGGCGACGAATCCCCACAACGAATGCCGGCCCAGGTCGGCGAAGCGCCGTGCCGCCTTGGGCGCCGGGAAGAAGATGTCGTAGCGGCTGTTGGCGTCGGGCACCCAGGTGAGCCCCACGGCCGGCAGGATCTTCACCTGGTTGCGGTCGAGGTAGACGATCCCCGCCTTGCCCTGCATCGTCGGCGTCAGTTGCAGGGTCCCGATGGCCCGGCCCATGATGCGCCAGCTGTCCCAGACGAGCACGTCCCAATTGGTGAAGATGCCGACACGGATCCCCAGTTCGGCGCCGAACAGGGGGGTGAACTGCGGATTCCAGGCGGCGTCGATGAAGACGTCGTAGGTGCTCGGCGGCAGGTCGGCGAGCATCGTGGCGCTGGTCTCGGGGCCGTTCCACAGCTGCAGCCCGAATCCCGGCGTGACGAGGAGCGGGGCATGGTTGAGGTTCGCCTGCGAGTGGTAGAAGAAGGGGATCGCGAACGTGGCGGTGGTGTCGAACTCGTTGACACCGACGCTCGTGCCGTTGCCGTCGCCGAAGAGGTAGGCCCAGCTCCCCCGCACTCCCTGGAAGACGCGCATCGTCTGCTGCATCGCCGGGCTTTGTGTCGTGGAGAGTCCCTGGGGGAACAGCGACGAGGGGGTACCGCCGGTTCCCTGCGTGGGCACGACCGGTGGGCTGCCCGGTTGCCAGCCGGGGTAGCCCGGTTGCCCACCGAGGGCGGAGGGGGCGGGCATGCCGCTCGACGGCGCCACCGGCATCCACTGGCCGGCCTGGGGGCCGTAGGGATCCCAGGCGGTGGGGGGTGGGGCCAGCGGCGCCCCGAACGTCGATCCCTGGGCAAGGCGGTCGAGTGACGATGGTGCGGGGGTGGGCAGCGGGACGGTCTGCGCAGCAGCATCCCAGCCGCCGGCGAGGGCGGCGATCACCACGACCACGAACACCAGGATGGACCGCACGCGAGGCTCCCGCTGCGCGCCCGTCTCGACCCTCCGCCGGCCGGGCGGAGGAGTCGGGAGCGATCGGCGCCTGCGGGGTACCGCGCCCAACGCGGAAGGGTCAAGGTCGTGCGGCACCCGCTCCGGCGTGCAGTCTTCCCAATCTGCCCTGCTTGTGACGAGCCGCGGTTGGCGCGGTTGGACGGCCGCAGCCGTCACCACCGACAATGCCCAGTCGCCCGCCACGGAAGCCACGATGGAACGCCCCACCCACACCACAGTCGCCGATCCGATCGATCCATCCGCCATCGCCGCGGTGGTCGACCTCGGTGGATTCGAGCACCTGCCGGAGATCGGTTCGACGATGGATCGTGCCCGGGCGCTGGCCGATGATCCGCGGACTCCGCTGCCCGCGGTGGTGCTCGCCGATCGGCAGACCGCCGGCCGCGGGCGCCGGGGGGCGGCATGGTGGCAGGGGCCCGGCAGCCTGGCGACGAGCATCGTGGTCGATGCCCGGAGCCATGGTGCCGCCGAGCCTGCTGCCTGGTGGTCGCTGGCCGCCGGGATCGCGCTGGCCGAGGCGCTTGCGGCCCTTGCGCCGGGTGTCGTGCCGACGGTCCGCTGGCCGAACGACGTCGAGGTCGCGGGACGGAAAATCGCCGGGATCATCGTCGAGTCGATGGGCCGGGGCCGGGCGGTGTTCGGCATCGGCGTCAACACCGCCGGCAGCACCGCGCTGGCGCCGCCGGCCCTCCGTGGGCGGCTGGTCACCTGGCCGGACATCACCGGTGCCGTCCTGCCGCGCGAGCGCCTGCTGGTCGCGTTCCTGCCCCGCCTGCTCGGGCTGCTCGACGAGTTGACGGCCGACCCGCTCCGGCTGCCGGGCCGCTACCGACCACTGTGCGCCCTCGCAGGGCGCGACGTGACGGCTTTCCACGGCCTGCAGCGGCTCACCGGCCGCTGCCTGGGCATCGACACCGCCGGAGCGCTGGTGCTCGACACGGTTGCCGGCAGGCTCCATCTGGCCAGCGCCAGCCTCACCGATCCGGCCGCGGTGTGGGCCGGCGAAGCAGAGGTCTGATCGCCGGGGCGACGGCCTCATCCCCGACGTCGTCGTGCAGCCCCGCGCCGACCCGACCGGAGTGCCACGAGACAGATCTCGCGGCCCCCCGTCGACAGTTGCCGCACCCGGGGCGTGTAGCCCCAGCCGCGGACGGCCGCCAGCCACCCGTCGACGCCACCGGCACGCGACCAGTCGGGCAGCTTGAGGGTGGCGATGATCCCGCGCGGACGGACGCCGGGGGCGGTCACGACCCGACCGATCGCTTCGAGGGTGCTGACCGGATCGATGTTCATGTCGGCCACGATCCAGTCGAAGCCGCGGAACTCGCGGAGACGCACATCGCGGGCGCGCTTGCGCCAGTGGGTGAACCGTGGGTGGGTGGCGACACACGGGTCGATCAGCGCCGGATCGATCCCCACCACGTCGAGCCCGGCCTCGAGGAGGCGCTGGCTGGCGCCGCCCGGCGCCGCACCGAGTTCCACGGCGCGCTCGCCCGGCGTGGGGGTGAGTGCAAACCCGGCAAGTGCCTCGTCGAGCTTGAGCCAGGCGCGCGACACCTTGTCGGCCGGCAACGGCTGCGGATGGATCCCGCCCGGCCAGTGGCTCGACGGTGTCGTCGCCCGGTGCCAGCCCACCCACCAGCGCTCCGGACCGTCGACCACCACGTCGAGGACGAGGTCGCCGGTGGCGGTGGCACCCGGAGCGATGCCGGGCAGCGCCGCGACGAGCGCCGCCCGGGCGGCGGACGACGTGTCGTGAGCGCTGCCATCCCCACCGGCCGCTTCGCGGTGATCGCGGTGCCAGATGTGGAGCCGGGTCGCTGCGATCGCCGGCGACAGGGCGACGAGGGCGGCGGCCCGCGCTGCGTCGTCGGCGCCGTGCACCTGCCCGAGGCAGTGAACCAGCGTCCGCGCGAACACGGCACCGGCCAGGGACCCCGACGACGGATCGTCGGGTGGCGCGGCCACCGGGGGACGGCGGAAGGTGACCAATCCGCGGCGCCAGGCGCCGCGACCGGCACCGGGGAGCAGGGAGAGGAGCCGCGAGGCGAGCGCCTCCTCGGCTCCGGCCTGACAGGTGGCCAGGAGGAAGCGCCCCTGCGGGTCGGGGAAGGGAGATGAAGGAGCAGCGGCCGACGACAACGAAGTGGAAGCCATGCAGTCGATCCTACCCAGCCCAGCCCTGCCCTGCCGGGGGTTGGACGGTGGCGGAGGACCGACGCGCACCGCCGGCTGTGCCCCGGCGATGGTCAAAAAAATCAGGCCGGCCCGGGCGCCCAAGGGCCCGGGCCGGCCTTTCTCGTCTGGTCGCTCGCTGGTCCCGGCGGCGATTGCCAGGGAGGGGCGAGTGGTCCGAACAGGTTCAACACCCGCCGCGGGCCTTCGCTCCCCCCGGCGGCTGCCGGGAGAAGGACTACTTGTGGCCCTTCTTCTTCTTGGCGACCTTCTTCTTGGCCGCCTTCTTCTTCTTGGCCATCGTTATGGCTCCTTGCAACGAGCGCCCGCTCACAACCACGACCGATCCCTCGGGCACTCTCTCGAAGGGACCGGGCGACGTCTCCAACCATGATCGACACACGCCCGCGAACGGGCTTGTGGATGAGTTGTGAAGGATGCCGTCGAAAACTGTCAAGAGAAGTCGGCGAAAAAAATCGTCGCCATGTCGCGCGGCGCGCCGCCGACAGGCATTCAGATGCGCCGCCGACAGGCAGTCAGACACACAGCCGACAGGCAGTCAGACACACAGCCGACAGGCAGTCAGACACACAGCCGACGGTGTGACGGCGGGGTTCGTCAGATCGCGCGCTGCGTGCGGCACACGAGGTCAGCGACCCATGCGTCGAGCAGTGCGAACTGCGCCGCGAACGACTGCTCCGTCACGTCGATCGGGCTCTTGAAGAAGCACGCCAGCCAGGGAAGCACGCCGCACTGGCCGTCGCGCTGGGCCCGTTCCACCAGCCGCGCCAGATCGATCACCAGCGGTGCGGCGAGGATCGAATCACACCCCTGCCAGGTGAACTGGAGGGTCATCGGGGTGCCGAGGAAGCCGCGGAAATGGATATGGTCCCACGCCGTCTTCCAGTCGCCGAGGCTCTTGATGTACTCGATCGAGACGTGGGTCTGGGGGGCGTAGCCGAGGATGCCCGCCAGGAGGTGGTCCTTGCTGCGGATCTTCGTCGCCTTGTTGCGCGGATCGTCGAGGACCAAGCCGTCCATGTTGCCGAAGATGTTGTGCCCGACCCAGCTCATCACCTCGAGGTGGCGGGCGGCGAACATCGGGGCGAGGACGCTCTTGAGGAGCGTCTCGCCGGTCTTGCCATCGCAGCCGGCGGTGGCCACTCCGCGCGGGGCGGCCAGCGCCTTGAGGGCCGGTGGGGTGGCGCCGGTGGACGGGGTGAAGTTGACGTACGACGCCCCGGCCGCGAAGGCCGCCAGGGCGTAGAGGCTGCTGGCGGGGAGCGGGCAGGCGGCGGCATCGTCGAGGAGCGGTTCGATGGTGGCGAAGTCGGCGGGGATCGGCCGAGTCGGCGCGGGCTCCGTCGAGGCGACGTTCACGACCACGACATGCCGGACCTGCGCCGCGGCGGCGAACGCCTCGATGTCGGCCCGGATGCGGTCGATCGCCGCCCGTGGCGACTCCACCCGGGCGACGACCGCGGCATCGGCCAGTCCACGGATCGTGTCGCCGGCGGCGACCACCGTGCCGGGCCGGAGCCGTTCCTCGACCGCGGCGAACGTGTCGCCGGCGGCATCGAGCACGTCGGGGGTGATCGCCCGGCTCTCCGTCCACATCCGCCGCGCCTCGTCGACGAGACGACCGGCGCGGATATCGTGGCCCCCGATGACGATGTCTGGGAAGCCGACGAGATCGAGCCGGGTGAACGGATCGAGCGCGGTGACCAGTCCGACGGGCTCGACGGCGCCGCGGGTGAGGGCCGCCAACCCGGTGATCACCGTCGTTGCCACGCCCCCCTTCGCACCGACGAGCCACAAGCCCATCCGCTCGCCTGGCATGGTGTCATTCCGTGATGAGGAGTGGGTTGGAAGCCAGCCCGGGACGCTCTCGCGCGATGAAGGAAGAAGGTGGCGGCCGGGAGGCGATCACGGCTGGGATTGGCGGCGTGCGGCAGGTATCATTCGTCGGTTTTCCACGGTCGTCAAGGCGGCATCGGCGGCTGCCCCGTGGTCAGGGAGAGGTTCCGTGAACCGTATCGCGACTCCGTCGGCCCGCTCGCACGCCCTCCATTCCGCCCGGCGCATGGCCGCCCTCGAGCCATCCGCCACGCTCGCGATGGCCGCCCGGGCAGCGGCGATGGCGGCAGCCGGCGTGGATGTCATCGATTTGTCGGTCGGGGAGCCCGACTTTCCCACCCCACCCCACATCTGTGCCGCTGCCGAGGCGGCGATCCGCGGTGGGAAGACGAAATACACCCCCGCTGCCGGCATCCCCGCTCTGCGGGCGGCTGTCGCCGCCGATTGCACGCGCCGGACCGGGTTGGAGGTCGCGCCCGCTCAGGTGGTGGTCAGCAACGGCGCCAAGCACTCCCTCCACAACGTCTTCACCGCCGTGCTCGACGAGGGGGACGAGGTCATCGTCCCGGCGCCGTTCTGGGTGAGCTACGCCGAGTTGATCAAGCTCGCCGGCGGCGTGCCGGTGATCCTGCCGACGCGGCTCGAGGACGACTTCAAGCTCCGTCCCGAAGCCCTCCGCGCCGCGCTGACACCGGCCACGCGGATGCTCCTGATGTGCTCGCCGAGCAATCCGACGGGGGTCGTCTACACGCCGGCTGAGCTGCGCGCACTGGCCGACATCGCCATCGAGGCCGATCTGGCAGTGGTGGCCGACGAGATCTACGACCAACTCGTGTTCGACGGTCGCGAGGCTGTCTCCTTCCCCACGCTCAGGCCCGGGCTGGCGGAGCGGACCGTGGTCGTCGGCGGCGTGAGCAAGACCTACTCGATGACCGGCTGGCGGATCGGGTGGACGATCGCGCCGGAGCCGCTCTCCAAGGCGATCGGCAACCTCCAGAGCCAGGAAACGAGCAACCCGTCGAGCATTTCCCAGCACGCGGCCCTGGCGGCACTCACCGGACCGCAGGAGTGCGTGGCGGAGATGTGCCGCGAGTTCCAGCGGCGGCGCGATCTGGTGGCCGGAAGGCTGCGGGCGCTGCCCGGGGTGCGGATTCCCGACATCGGCGGCGCCTTCTACGCCTTCTTCGACATCTCCACAGCGCTCGCCGCGGGCCGCGGTGGCATCACCACCAGTGGCCAGTGGTGCGAGCAGCTGCTCGAACGGGAGCATGTCGCCCTCGTCGCCGGCAGTGCGTTCGGCGCCGAGGGGCACGTGCGGATGAGTTTCGCGGCCGCCGAGACGAAGCTCATGGCCGGCCTCGACCGCATCGAACGCTTCCTGGCGCGTGGCTGACTGTGAAACGAAACAACCGGCGGGCTGCGCGATCGTCTCCCGCTACAGTGCCTGTGCCCGGAGATTGCGGAACTCCACCTGCATGGTCAGCCCGCCGTGGATCTGCAGCCCGATCGGGCCGGGGTCCTTGTACTTGGCGTCGGTGTACTGCGACACCTTCTCCCCGTTGAGGAACACCGTGAAGGTGTCCCCCCGGGCCTCGATGCGGATCCGGTTCCAGTCGTCGGGACGGAGCAGTTCGCCCGCCCGTTTCGCCTGCGCCTGCTCGGGGTAGTTGCCGACGTAGAACGAGCAGGTCATGTCGCGCTTCAGGCTGCGGGAGACGCCGATCTGCACCTGGACCTCCGGCTTCCGCAGCATGAACCCGCTGTCGATCTCCCCGTGCCACCGCACCTCCCCTTCCACGATCACGTCGCCGTAGGATTTCTCCGTGTAGAGCATCGAGCCCTTCTTGGCGGCGTCGTTGGCTCCCACGAGCACCCCGTCGACGGCCTTCCAGTACGGCTCGGCGGGGGTCCGCCAGCCGGTGAGGTCGCGGCCGTTGAAGATCGACGGCAACTCTTCTGCGCCGGCACGCCGGGTCGGAATCACGGCGGCGCAGGCCAGCCCGAGGATCATCACTGCCGTGGCGCGGGGAGCGATTCGGCAGCGGTAGGATGACGCGGACATGGCATGACTCCGGGGAATGGTCCGGGATGGCACCGGCACCGTGACGGGGGAGAGTATAGAGCGGCGGGGCACCATGCCGGTCGTGACGGGCTGCGTGGGGATCGTGCTCGCCGGTGGGCATGGGCAGCGCTTGTTTCCGGGAGGGAACCCCCAGGGCAAGGCGGGAGTGGAGTCGGCCGGGCGCAGCTTCCTGGCCTGCGTCCGCGAGGCGCTCGCGGCGGTGGCCGAGCGCGTGATCGTGGTGACCGGTCCGGGGATGACGCTGCCGGCGGACGGCGGCCCGCTGACCGTGGTCCACGACACCCGTCCGGCCGCGGGTCCCCTCGCGGCACTCGCCGACGGGCTGGCGTGGGTCGTCGCCGGTCCGGGTGCGGAGACGGTTGTCGTGGCGGCGGTCGATCTGCCGCTGATCACGCCGGCGGTGCCCCGGTGGCTGCTGCGCCGTCTGGCGGAGCCGGGAGCCACCGGGGCCTGCCCCGACTGGGTCGTGCCGGTGGTCGATGGCCATCGGCAGGTGCTCCTCTCGGCCCTCCGGCCGACGTTGCTGCCGCACGTCCGCGCGTACCTCGCCACCGGCCGCCGCGATCCACGGGGGCTCGTCGAACGGCTGCTGGCCACCGATCCGGCCGTGGTCCGGCTCGTGGCCGGGGATGAAGTGCCGGCAGGAGATGGACAGTTCTTCGACATCGACCGCCCGGAGGACCTCCGCCGGCTGGATGGGCTGCGGTCACGGCAGGGCGGGATCTGATCTACGGGAAACCCCCCTCCCCTTCCTATACTCGGCCCGGTATGGAGCCGCGCGAGCAGGGAGGCATCGAGGCCTGGTCAAGGCCGCGGCGACGGTGGCGCCGCTGGCTGTGGCTGCCGGCGCTGGCGGCGGTGCTGTGGTTCGCTCCCGAGGCCGTGGTCCTGACTCCGCTCCGCGACCAGCCCCTGGCGTGGGCGACGGCCGGGCTCGACGGCCGTCTCAGCAGCCGGGCCGCTGCCTGGACCTGGTGGGGTGGCATCGAATACCGCGACGTGCTCCTCACCGATCGCAACGGCCGGGCCGTGGCCGCGGCGCGCCGGGTGAGCCTCGATCGTGGCCTGATCCCCCTGGCGATCGAGCGCCGCGATCTGGGCACGGTGCGGATCACCAGTCCGGAGGTGATCGTCGAGGTGCGCCGCGGCGGCAGCAGTGTGGAGGACATGCTGGCCCCGTGGTTGGCCAACCTCACCGCCGCTGCCACCGTCCGCTGCGACCTCGAGGTGGTCGACGGGGTGGTCCATGCGGTCGATCTTGAGAGTGGCGACAGCTGGCGGATCACCGACATCCTCGCCGCGGTGGCCTGTGGCGAGCAGGCCGCTGCCCCCGGCTGGACTGTCTCCGGCATCGTCGTCCACTCGGGGCAGGCGGCGCGCGATCTGGCAACCGTGTTCGGGCCGCCACCCGCCGGTGCGGCCGCCGATCCGCCGCGACCCACGGGCCGTCTCGGGCGGACCACGGTCGCTGCCGGCGCGACTGCGACCCTCGCCCAGCCGGGCGGTTTGTCGGTGGCGGCCCCGCCCCGGGGCACCGCCGGGGAACTCGCCGTGACCGGCAACCGTGTTCCCCTCGGGGTGTCGCACCTGGTCGCCACCCGCTTCGACCAGCCCTGGCATGCCACGGGCCTGGCCGACATCCGTCTCGCGCTCCGTCTGCCGACGGACCATGGCAGTGGCCGCGAGGGGAATGGAGTCGGCATCCGCGGTGCCATCACCGCGGCGCCACTGGCGCTGGTGGAGGGCCGTGGAGCCGGCGACATGCTCCGCCTCGAGCGCTGCGAGATCCCGCTCGATGTGGTCCTCGGGAATGGCCAGGTGATGATCCGCGAACTCAAGGCCACGGCGCCGCTGCTCGTCGCCGAGGCTTCCGGCCGGATCGGCATCCCCACCGGAGGCATGTGGGAGTGGGCCGACGCGCTGGTCCGCGAGGACTTCGCCGTGGCGATCGACATCGACCTCTCCGCGGCTGCCCGCGCGGTTCCGGGCGGGCTCGAGGTCCGGCCCGACGTCCGGGTGACGGGGGGGCAGTTGCAGGTTGCGGCCTCCGGGCATGCGGCCGGGGGTGACCGCCTCCTCGAGGTGCGGGCCACGGCGCGCGACCTCGCCGCCGTGCAGGGGGAGCGGCCGCTGCGCTGGAGCGAGCCGTTCAATGCCTGGCTCCGCGGGCGCCTGGAACCGGGCCGGGGGAGCCGCCTGCGCGTCGAGGAAGCGCGGATGGCATCGCCGGCGCTGGAACTGGTGGCCCGTGGTGGGCGTGACGAGCTGGCGGTCGAATGGACCGCCGACCTGGCAGGGCTCGTCAACGAGGTCGGCGAGATCCTCGATCTCGGCGGTGTCGCCGCCGGGGGGGTGAGCCGCGGACGAATCGACATCGCCAGCCGAGTCGATGCCCAGGCAACCGGACAGACCGTCGCCACGTCGCAGCTCCGCCTGGCAGCCGGAGTGGAGCAGCTCGTGCTGGCCGTTCCCGGGCGGCCGGAGTGGCGCGACGCGGAGCTGACGATCACCGCCGAAGCGAGCGGCTCACCGGTGGTCGGCGGCGTGATCGTCGATGCCGGCACGCTGACACTCATCGCCGGTGGTGATGCCCTCGACGCGCGGCTGACCGGTGGTGCGCTCGTCGATCCCCGTGGGTTGGCGGGATGGCTCACCGGCCAACCGGGTGGCGGCCGGGTGGTGACTCCGGCAGCGAACGCCGCGGCCGGCATCCAGATCGAGACGGCGATCAGCGGCGGGTTGGCGGCCTGGCAACGTCGGCTGGCGGCCGCCACCGGGTTTGGCAGCGGACCGGTGACGGCCCAGGGGGGCACGCTGCGGGCCTCGGCAGCGCTGGTCGGTGACGCGGTCGAGTGGCGTGTGGCCCGGGCTGCGGCCGAGGTCGAGCAGATCGAGGTGGACGTGGCGGGGCGGCGGATCGCCGAACCGCGGTTGATGGCCTCCGGCGCCGGAGGCTGGCGGCCCGGTGGTCCCGTGGAGATCACCGCCGCGGAACTCCTCACCGCCACCCTCTCCCTGCGGACCGGCGGACTGTCGCTGCGTCTCCAGGGCCCGGCGTCGGATGATCTGCTGTCGCGCGTGCGCGGCCGGGGGCAGTGGCAGGCCGACCTCGGTCGCCTCGGCGGCTGGCTGGTGGCGGATGGTCCCGATCGGCGCTGGGAGGTCTCCGGCCGTACCTGGGGCACGATCGATTTGGTCGACACACCGGTCGGGCAGAATCTGCTCGTCGAAGCCACCGTCAACCAGGTGTCGCTCGCGGAGACGGGCAGCGCGGGTCCGGCGCGCGTGGTCTGGGCGGAGCCGCAGGCGACGCTCGCCGTCGAGGTCACCCGCCCCGTGAACCGGGGCAGCGACGGCAGTCTGTCGATCAACCGCCTCGCGATCGCCTCGTCGACGGCGGTGGTGGCAGCGGCCGGGAGCCTGACGGCGCCGACGACGCGGCAGCTGGTCGACATCGGCGGCACGCTCGCCGTCGATTGGGACCGGCTCTCGGCGCTGGCGATGCCATGGACGGGAGGCCGGGTGCGCTTGACCGGCGGGGGGCCGCGGCCGTTCCAGTTGCGCATGCCGCTGCGGCCCGAGATGCCGGTGGCCACGACCACGGCCGTGCCGCTGCCAGCGGGCTGGCTGCCGGACCGGGGAGGTCGTCAATCCGCCGACGACGGGGCGGTGCTTCCGGTCGAGGTCGCCCCCGATCCGCTCGTCACCAGCCCGCTGCGGACCGTGGTCCTCGATGCCTCGACCGGGTGGAACGCCGCCGACATCGACGGACTGCCGCTCGAGGCGGGGGAACTGCCGCTGCGCCTCTTCGAGGGGCAGTTGGTGTTCGGTCCTTTCGATCTGGCCGCCGCCGGCGGCCGTCTCCGTGGCGCGCCCTGGCTGCGGTTCCAGCCCGGGCCCGCCGAGGTGATCGTCCCCCCGGGGCGCTGCGCCGAACGGGTGGCGCTCACCAGCGCCCTGTGCCAACGGTGGATCTCCTGGGTCTCGCCCCTCCTCGGCCGGGCGACGCGCACCAGCGGGCTGGTGACCGTCGACATGGCGGGGGCCCGTCTACCGGTCGCCGATCCATGGGGTGGGGAGGCGGCCTGCCAGGTGATCTTCGAGAACCTCGAGGTCGTTCCCGGTGCCCATGTGCAACCGCTCGCCGACCTGATCGTGCGGCTGCAGTCGGTGCTCGATCCCCGCTTCGCCTTCGGCGACAAGGCGGTGCTCCTCCGGGTCCGTCCCGAACCGGTGCGGCTGCGGCTGGCCGGGGGCCGGGTCTGGCAGGAGGGGTTGGTGATGGACATGGGGCAGTTGGTCGTGCGGACCAACGGGAGCGTCGGCGGCGACGGCTCGCTGGCGATGGACGTGGAGCTGTCGCTGCGCGGCGACATCGTCGGCGCGACGCCGATCGTGTCGCGGCTGCTGCGCACGCCGCTGCTGGTGCCGCTCAAGGGCACGGTCGACCAGCCCCGGTTCGATGCCACCGCGATCGACGCGATCCTCGCCCGGATCATCGACAACACCGCCGAAGCGGTCATCCGCGACGGCTTCGGGCGCGGCCTCGATCAACTCGAGATCATCTTCGGTAATCCGCCCGCCGAGGGGCCGCGGTGAGATCCAGGCGCGGATGGGCGGCACCGGCCCGGCGGAGCCTGCGGTCGAGACCGGCACAGAGCCGCTCGAGCCGCCGCCGGTAGGCGTGGTGCTCGACTTCGAGGCGATGCCGCGGGCTGGCGACGTAGTGGATGGCCGGCGCCGGTTCCGGTCGTTGCCGCTGGCCGTGGAGCCAGGCGGCCGCCCGGGGGGCGGCCCGTGCCGCCAGCGCCATCCGCGCCACCACGCGGGCCTGCAGATCGGTCAGCCCCCATTGCCCGCTGTCGGGCTGGATCAACCCGACCACCGCGATGTCGTCGCGCCGCGGGTGGAGCATGTGCATGAACAAGCGCGGCACTCCGTCGCTGGTCTCGAGATGGACCGGATCGATGAACGGGATCGTGGTCCGGTAGCCGGTGGCACAGATCACGACGTCGAACGGCTCGCGGTGACCATCGGCGAACTCGACCAGCTCGTCGGCGAAGCTGGCCACGTCGCCGGCGGGCACCAGGGCGCCGGCGGCAATCCGCTCGTAGAGGTGGTCGTTGATCGTCGGATGGGTCTCCCACAGCCGATGGTCGGGCCGGCGCAGACCGTGGCGCCAGGGAAGGCCGATGCAGCGATCGATCGCCTGGAGGCTCACCAGGCGGCGCAGCCACAGCGGTGCCCCGATGGCGAGGAGCCGTTCGTTGCGCAGGTCGGCCGGCCGGCCGAGGATCCGCCGCGGCACCACGTAGAAGCCGCGGCGCGTGGCGTGGACCGTCCGGAGTGCGTGGCGGGAGCACTCGACGGCGATGTCGCAGCCGGAGTTGCCGCCACCGATCACCAGCACGCGGCGGCCGGCGATCGGCTCGGGGGCGGTCGGCGATTTGTACGCGCAGGCGTGCAGCAACCGGCCGGCGAACCGGCCGGGAATCACGGGGTACCGGGGATCGCGGTTGTGGCCATTGGCGATCACGATCCCGGCATACCGCGTGGCCCGGCCGCCGGCGTGCACGTTCCAACCGCCGCCGGCAGCGGGCTCGATCCATTCCACCGCCGTCCCCAGGCGGATGTGCGGCAGCAGTCCGAAGCGCCGGGCATACCCCTCGAGGTAGGCGCGACAGCGGCGGTGGTCGGGGTAATCACCCCACTCCCGCGGCAACGGATGATCGATGAACTGGGTGAGGGTGCGCGAACTGATCAGGCGCGTCGATTCGATCACCGCCGAGGATGGCGAACCGAAGGCCCAATTGCCGCCGATGACCCGCTCGCGTTCGAGGCACTCGGCGGCGATACCTACGGCGCGCAGATTCTTCAGCGCCGTCAGGCCCGAGGGGCCGGCCCCCACCACGCACCATGGTCGCGTTGTCGCCGCGGCATCATCCGGCACGGGCATGCTCCCCGAGGGCCGCGGTCAGGCGGTCGTGGTCGGCGGCCGTGTGCAGCCACGAGAGGCTCACCCGCACCAGGCTCCTCCCCTCCGGCACGCTCGGCGGCCGGATCGCCGGCACGAACAGGCCGGCCGCCGACAGTCGTGCCGCCAGGCCGACGGCGGCGGCCGCGGAACCGACCACCACCGGGATGATCTGCGTCGTGTCCCCGTCGGCCCCGATCCCCTGGCGCACGATCCGCTCCCGCACCTCCGCCGCGGCGTCGAGCAGGGCGCTGCGGCGCTGCGGCTCCTCCCCGAGCAGCTCGATCGCGCGGAGCGCCGCGCCGGCCACCGCCGGCGGATGCGCCGTGGAGAAGATCCAGCCCCGGGCGGCATGCTCGAGCCACTGGACGAGCAGGCGGTGGCCGGCGACGAACCCGCCGGCGGTGCCGAGCGCCTTGGAGAGCGTGCCCACCCGCACGTGGACGCCATCCGCGCAGCCCCGCGCCTCGACCAGGCCGGCACCCCGCGGGCCGAACACCCCGGTGGCATGGGCCTCGTCGACGAGGAGCATGGCGCCATGCCGGGCGGCCAGTTCACACAGGCCCTCGAGCGGGGCGATCGTGCCATCCATCGAGAACAGCGTGTCGCTGACGATCAGCCGCCGGCCGGGACCAGCGCCGGCGAGGAGCCGGTCGAGGGCGGCGAGATCGCGGTGCGGATAGATCGCGACCGTGGCGCGCGAGAGGCGGCAGCCGTCGATGATGCTCGCATGGTTGCGGGCATCGCTGCAGATCAGGTCACCGGAGCCGGCGAGGGCGGCGATCGTGGCGGCGTTGGCGGCGAAGCCGCTGGGAAAGACCAGCGCCGCATCGACATCGAGGAGGCGCGAGATGGCATCCTCGAGCGCCGCATGGGTGGTGCCATGGCCGCTCACCAGAGGGCTGGCGCCCGCCCCGAAGCCCTCGGCACAGGCGGCCCGGGAAGCGGCCTTCGTCAGCCGCACGTCGCCGGCGTAGCCGAGATAGTCGTTGGAGCCGAAGTTCACCAGCCGCCGGCCGTCGAGATCGACCTCGCGTCCCTGACGACCGGATCGCACCCGGCGCGGACGGATCAGATCGCGCTGCCGCAGGCGGTCGAGGCCGTCGTCGACCCAGGCCAGCGGCCCGGGAAGCGGGGTGGCGGGGCGCGGCGGACGGTCGGGCGACGGGGCGGGGCGGCAGGCCATGGGGGCATTATGGCGTGCGCCGGGCACGGTCCCCGATCGTGCGGAACTCCGCCGCCGTCAGCGGGTGGACCGACAGCCGGCTTCCCTTCCGGAGCAGTTCCATCGCCGCCAGGGCCTTCACACCGCGCAGTTCATCGAGCGGCACCGGGCGCGGGAAGATCTCCACCAGCCGCACGTCGACCACCGACCAGATCGGATCGGCTGCCGTGGCCCGGGGGTCGTGGTGGGGGCTGGCGGGGTCGAGCGCGGAGGCATCGGGACGGGCGCTGCCCACCACCTCGACGACACCCACCACCGCGGGCGGCGCGGCGTTGCTGTGGTAGAAGAGGCAGCGGTCCCCCTTCTCCATGGCGCGGAGGAAATTGCGCGCCTGGTAGTTCCGCACCCCGTCCCAGGCGGTGGTGCGGCGCGGTGCCTTCGCCAGATCCCCGATCGAGAACTCCTCCGGCTCGCTCTTGATCAGCCAGTGCTTCATCGGGAGGGTCAGCGATTGGGGCCACCGCCGGGCGCCATGCCGCGCTCCTGCCTCCGTCGCTCCATGGCCCCGAAAAACTCGTTGTACCGGGCCCGCTGCTGCGGCGTGGAGCGGTCGATCATGTTCTTCCGCCAGGCGTTGCGGTCCTCCTCGCTGCGGCTGCGGCCGCCGGGGGGTCCACCCGGCCCACCCGCACCCGGCGCACCACCCCCCTGCCCGCGGTTGGGCATCATCGAGGCGATTTGGGAGCGATTGCCCTCGAACATCTTGCGCATCGACTCGAAGCCGTTGATCTGCTTGTCGAGGTAGGCTTCGCGCTTCTCGGGTGGGACGGTGAAGTAGCCGTTCACGGTGTTCTGCATCGACGCCATCATCACCTTCTCCCCCTCCTTGAAGGCGTCGCGGCGGAGGTGCTCGGGCAGTGCCTGCACCTTGGCGAACCAACTGACCGTGGCCGTCATCCGCGCGGCCATGTCGAGCATCCCCTTGGGGGGTTCGTTGAGGGGATACTGCTTGGCGAGATCCTGGGTGAACTGTCGGAATTCGGTGATCCGGGGATCCTCGCGGCGCGACCACCACCACCAACCGCCGCCGGCCGCGATGCCGACCACGAGCAACAGGCTGGCCAGCGCGATCCACAGGCCCCGCGATGACCGGTCGTCGCGGTCGGCTGATTGGCGGCGCGCAGCAGCGTGGACGCTGGGCATGATGTGGGGCTTCCGGGGGGATGCTGGACCCGAGCCTCCGATTGTAGCGCCGCCGTCGGGGCGAATCAGGGGCAAAAGAGCAGGCCCCGCGGTGTGGGGGTGGGGTGCGGCAGATCGGGCCACCGCCCACGCGTGCCAATAAACCCATGCCAAAAAAACGGGGGGGTCGGGCGGCATCCGCCCGACCCCCCCTGCAATCCGACTGACCGCTCCGGGATCAGCAGCCCTTCTTCAGCAGACCGCAACCCTTGCGGGCCTTGGCACCGCAGCCGGCCTTGCCGCTGCCGTTGCCGCAGCCGCAGGCGTCGCCGCCGTTGCCGCAGGCACCGCAGGCGTCAGCACCGTTGCCGCCGCACGGATCGACCGCCACTTCCTCGCAGATCGTCCGGCAGACCTTGACCGGCACCTGCTTGGTGACGCAGTGGGGGACGCAGACCGTGTAGTTCTCGGTCTTCGTCTCGCACACCGTGTCGAACAGGGTCACGGTGTAGCTGCAGCTCTTCTGCTGCGGGACCATCACCGTGTAGCAGACCTCCTTCGAGCGGCATTCCGGGACGCACTTGTTGACCGTGTAGTTCGAGGTCCGCGTCTCGCAGCGGAACTTCGTCACACAGTGGCTCTTGGTGCGGGTCTCGGGAACCATCTTCGTGACGCAGTAGGTCCCGGTGCGGACTTCCTCACGGCACTTGTTGACCTTCACCATCCGCGTCCGCTGCTCGGGGACGAACTTGGTCACGCAGTAGGTGCGGGTCCGCCCCTCGCAGCGGCTCTTGTGCACGCACTTGGTGCGGGTCCGCTCCTCGCAACGGAACTTGGTCACGCAGTAGGTGTAGGGGACCTGCTCCGTGACGCACTCCCACTTTGTGCACTCGATCTCACGGGTTTCGCAGGTCGGGACCCACTTGCGGCAGCAGACCGTCTTCGGGCAGCAGGGGTTGCCCTCGGCGTCGTACTTGCCGTTGGACGAGATCTCCTTCACCTCTGTCTGCCAGCTGCCACCGCGGACCGTGACGGTCTTGGTGAACTTGCTGGGCACCCGCTTGGTGACCGAACGGAACCCGGTCGCCTGCTCGGTGTAGGGCACGCGCACCGTGTAGGTCTCCGAGACCTGCTCGGTGTACGGCACCCGCACCGTGTAGTTGGCGGTCCGCTCTTCCTTGACCGGCACCATCACCGTGTACGCCTGCTCGACGCACTCGGTGTAGGGAACCTTCACCGTCCAGCTCCGCGTCCGCTCTTCCTTGACCGGCACGCAGACCGTGTAGGACTTCTCGATCGTCTCCGTGTAGGGGACCCGGACCGTGTACTCACGGGTCCGCGTCTCGGGGACGATCGTGTTGACGGTGTAGTTGACCGTCTTCGTCCGGGTCTCGGGCACCATCACGGTGTAGTTCCGCGTCCGCTCCTCGCTCCGCGGCACCCGCTTGGAGACGGTGTAGGAACGCTCGCGCTGCTCCTTCGACCACTCCTGCACCTGCACGTCACGCATCTCGGTGACCCACACCCGCCGCTGCACGGAGCGGGTGGCGGGGGCGGCTGCCGCACCGTCGGCGATCGGGGCCGACTCCGACACGATCTCCCCTTCGGCGGCGGGGGCGGCGGCCTCGTCGGCACCACCGACGAGGACCGAACCCTCCTTCGCACCCTCGATCACGGCATCCTGACCATGGGCCAGACCGTTCCCGCTGCAGATCGCGGCGGCGGCAACCCACGGCAGGAAGCCGAACGTCAAACGCTTCTTCACGGAATCCTCCAATTGGATGAAAAAAACAGACGCACTCAACGGTTCGCGAACACGGAGACCGGTTGCCGGCCGCGGCCGCCATCCCCAGTCGGTGGCGTCGGGCGGCACGGTGGCCGGGTCGAGTCTGCAGATGGCCTCCCCCGGCAGCGGTCGGGCAGCGGATACCAGGCGCTGTTCCGCGACCGCCAGGGTTTGCGCGAGCGGCAAACTCACAGGAGGTGATCGGGTCACCGTGACCGGAAAACCCACCGCGGCCGGAAAAATGCCGATGGTGCCGGTGATGCCGGTCGTGACATCGCGCCGGCCGACGCCGCACGCGGCGGTCGATCCGCGCGGTGAGGGGAGAGGGGGGTCGACGAACGGCCGATCAGCCGACGATCGCGACGATCAACTCGCGCGGGCCGTGGGCCCCGAGGACGAGGATCCGCTCGATGTCACCGGTGCGGCTCGGGCCGGTGATGAAGGAGAGCATGCTCGGCCAGCGGCCGGCGTGGCGCTGCCGGGCGTCGTCGAGGGCGTCGCCAAGCGTGCCCACCACCTGATCGTGCGTGGCGATCACCACGTGCACGTGCGGCAGCACCGACAGCCCCCGCCCGCCGCAGGTGGCGCTCGACACGAGGATCGAACCGGTCTGCGCCACCAGCGCATCGCAGGCGGTGATGCCCGCGTCACAGCTCTCGAGGGCATCTTTGGCCGATCCGTCGCCGGGCGGCACCGCGCTGGCGTCGACGCAGTGGGTCGCGCAGGGCAGCCCGGCGAGGAGCGGCTCCACGAGGGGATGGCGGTGCCAGGCCACCCGGCGCCAATCACGCTCGCGCGCCAGGGCAAACACGAGTTCCGCCGCCGCGGTCATGTCGGGGAGGCGGTGGACGACCGCGCGGAGCTTGCCGAGGTTCTCCACCAGGATGTTCATCCGCTCAGCCGGTGTGTCGCCGCCGTCGGGCAGCCAGGGGCGTGCGGTTTCGGCGGCGAGGATCGGCAGCGCGCCGGGGGCTGTCACCGCCTCGGCCGCATGGTGGTGGAGATGGGGCCGCGGCGCCGGCAGCGCGAGCGCCTCGCGGACCCGGGCCAGGATCGTGTCGCGGGCACTGCGGGCGCCGGCCGGGGGATTCGTCATGCCCCTCTCCGGCGCGAGCGCCATTGGCTGCGGAAACTGTGCCGCGGGGCCGCCGGCAGGTCGCGGGACTCGAGCCACTGCGCCAAGAGCGGCGGCCGTAGCCAGCGCGCCACGGGAAGCGTGAACCGGCCGATCCGCCCCGCCAGGGCGAACAGCCATGGCCGCGTGGCCACGGCGGCGAACAGGCGGTGGCCGAGGCGCTCCCAGCGGTTGGGGGCGGTGCGGGCGGCGTTGCGGCGGTTGTGGAGCAGGTGATGGTGGATGTCGATCCGCACCGGACAGGCGTCGGTGCAGGCACCGCACAGCGAACTGGCACCGGAGAGGTGGTTCCAGTCGGCGAGCCCGCGGAGATGGGGGGTGATCACCGAGCCGATCGGCCCCTGGTAGGTGGTGCCGTAGGTGAAGCCGCCGACGTTCTTGAAGATCGGGCAGACGTTGAGGCAGGCACCGCAGCGGATGCAGTGGAGGCTGTCGCGCTGCTCCGGGTCGGCGAGGATCGCGGAGCGGCGGTTGTCGAGGAGCACGACGTGCATCTCCTCGGGGCCGTCGCACTCCCCCGCGCGGCGTGGTCCGGAGTAGAGCGTGTTGTAACAGGTGAGCGGTTGGCCGGTGCCCGCGGTGGCGAGCATCGGGAGGAGCACCGCGAGGTCGTCGAGCCGTTCCACCACCTTCTCGATGCCGGCGATCGCGATGTGCACGCGCGGCAGCCCCGCCGTCAGCCGGGCATTGCCCTCGTTTTCCGTGATCGAGATCTGCCCCGTCTCGGCGACGAGGAAATTGGCGCCGGTGATCCCCACGTCGGCCTCGACATAGAGGCGCCGCATGTGGCGGCGGGCGATCATCGTCAGCTCCTCCGGATCGTCGGTCGGGGGGCTGCCGAGGTGGCGGGTGAAGAGATCGCTGATCTCGCCGCGGCGCACGTGCATGCAGGGGAAGACGAAATGGTAGGGGGGTTCACCGCGGAGCTGCTGGATGAACTCGCCGAGATCGCTCTCCACCACGCCGTAGCCATCGGCCTCCATCGCCGCGTTGAGGTGGATTTCCTCGCTCGTCATGCACTTGCTCTTGATCACCGCCCGGGCCCGCACCGCGCGGAGCAGGTCGAGGACGATCCGCCGCGCTTCGTCGGCATCGCGGGCCCAGTGGATGACGCCGCCGTTGGCGGTGAAGGCGGCCTCGAAGCGGGGGAGGAGTTCGTCGAGCCGGTTGACCGCCGACCACTTGGCGAGGCTGGCGGCGTCGCGCGCCTGCTCCCAGTCGCGGTACCGCGCCTTCTGGGCGTCGCGGGTCGCGTAATAGCCACCGAGCGCGCGGCGGACGAAGGCCCGGTGGTCGGTGTCGCGGACACTCGCGGCGGCATCGCGGAGGAAGCGGCGCTTGGCGGCGGCATGATCGCCCGGACTGTCCCCGTCGTCCGGTCCGGGCCCGTCGTGCGACGCAGTGCGTGGGGACGGGTCGGGGGCGATCATGGAATGGCCGTGGCGGGAGGAACGGAGCCGCCTCCGATGATAGCGGTGGGGGACCGGTGAAGATGCCGCTGCGGTGGATTTCAGCCCCCCGAGAGGGTAGAACCCGATGTCCCTCCCTCCGCTCGCCCGCCTCGATCCGGTGCCCGGCGCCGCCCGCATGGTTCCCTACGCCGCCTTCGAACGCTTCCTCTATCCCGGCGGAATCTGGATCGCGCTGGCGGTCCTCTGGGCGGCGTCCTGCCTGTGGATCGACCGCGATGCCCGTGCGACCCTCGGGCGCTCGATGCCCTGGTCGTTCCTCTACTGTCTGGTGGGGGTGCTGATGCTCCTCCTGGGCTACCAGTGGGGGCTCGGAGCGCTGCCGCTGTTCGCGGTCCTGGTCCCGTCGGCGCTGGTCGGGTACTGCGCCTACCGCGACACGAAGGCCCCACCCTTCGACAAGATCCTCCATCCGCGGACCGCCGTGAGGATCCTCCGCCAGGTGGCCTCGTTGGTCGGGCTCGGGGAGACGGTCGACCGCCTCTTCGCCCAGCCGCTCCGCGCAGCCGCGAAGGGGCCGGTGCAGATCCAGTTGGTGAAGAAGGACGGCACCGTGGTCGACAGCCGGGGGCGTGACGAAACGTCGCGGGCGGTGCGGGCGCTGCAGGACATTTTCCTCAAGGTGGTGCCGATGCGGGCCACCGATATCCACATGGAGCCGAAAAGTGGCGACGAGATGGTGGTCCGGTGCCGCATCGACGGAATCCTCCAGCGGGTCTCGGACCTGACCGCCGAGGAGGGGCGCGCGGTGCTGTCGGCGATGAAGGTGCTCGCCGACATGGACATCGCCGAACGGCGGCGGCCGCAGGACGGCACGTTCGCCGTGATCATGGGGGATCGGAGATTCGACGTCCGGGCCGCCAGTGGCCCCACCAACTACGGCGAGAAGATGTCGCTGCGGCTCCTCGATGCCGACGGCGGCATGGTGAAGGGGGGGCTGGGGAAACTGGGGATGCGCGATTCGATCCTCAAGCCGCTGCGCGAGATCTGCCAGCAACCCCACGGGATGCTCATCGTCTGTGGACCGACCGGCTCCGGAAAGACGACCACCCTCTATTCGGCGCTCGGCGAGATCGACGTCTACTCGCGGAACATCATCACGATCGAGGACCCGATCGAATACCGGCTCGAGGGCATCTCGCAGACCGCCGTCAACAACGCCGCCGAGCTGACCTTCGCGAAGATCCTCCGCTCGACGCTGCGGCAGGATCCCGACGTCATCCTCGTGGGCGAGATCCGTGACAAGGAGACGGCTGAAATCGCCATGCAGGCGGCGATGACCGGCCACTTCGTGTTCACGACCCTCCATGCCAACGACGCGCCGACGACGATCACGCGGCTCATCGACCTCGGCGTCGACATCAGCCTCGTGCAGTCGGCGGTCACCGCGGTGCTGGCCCAGCGTCTCGTGCGGTTGCTGTGCGAGAAGTGCAAGGAGCCCTACGAGCCGTCGGCCGAGGAGCGGCAGCGTCTCGGGATCCCCGCCGACAAGGCGGTCACGCTCTCCAAGGCCCGCGAGAAGGGCTGCACCCAGTGCCTCGGCACAGGGTACCGCGGCCGGACGGGGGTGCACGAATTGCTCGTGTTCGACAACACGATCCGCGACCTGTTGGTGGGGCGGCCGAGCGTGCAGGTGATCCGCGCCACCGCCCGTAAGGCCGGCATGCGGACGCTGCTCGAGTCGGGCGTCACCAAGGTGCTTTCCGGTCAGACGAGTGTCGACGAGGTCGTGCGCGTCCTGAAATGAATGAAGACTCGCCGCCGGTCGGCCGGCCGGCGGCAATGGTGGCCGGCGGCAATGGTGGCCGGCGGCAATGGTGGACAGTGTGAGCGGCCGGCTGACGGCTGCGTGCCGGGGTGGTCCCCGGGAGGGCGACGATGGTGTTGGCTGTCGGACTTTTGCAGCAGTGGGGTGACCTCGCGGCCATCGCGGTCGTGATCGCGATGGCGCTGGTGGGGATGAAGAGCGGGTTGTTCGTCGGCACCCTGTGGGGCATGACGGCCCTCGTGGCGGTGATCGCGGGGCTGGCCGGCCTCGACCGGGTATCCGATCTGCTGCGGATGGCCGATGTTCCGCCGGTGTGGCTCCCGGCCACGTCGTTCTTCCTCACGGCGGCCGTGGTCGCGGTGGGGTTCCGCTTGGCGGTGGGCGCGATGGTGGACGAGGACGAAGTCCGGTTTCCCCCCTTGGTCGACACGCTCGGTGGTCTGGCGGTGGGCGGACTGGGTGGGCTGATCGCCGCCGGGGGATTGCAACTGGCGCTGTCGATGGCGCCGCTTCCCGCCTGGGCCGGACGGATCGACCCGCGGAAGCAACTCGACCTCGGGAGCCCGCTCCTCGAGTGCTTCGCGCGGTGGGCCACGGCCGATCCGGTGCAGCGTGAGGTCGTACTGCGCGGCGAACCGGGCCTCAAGTTCGACCCCACCGCGGCGGTCAAGCCGCCGGCGAATCCGCAGGAGGAACTCGAGCGCAAGCTGAACCCGTGGAAAACCAGCGAGGTCTTCGCCGACACCAACCTCAATGGTGGCTGTGAGGAGGACGAGGAGTTCATCGACAGCGACGGCGACGGCAAGTTCTCCCTGATGACGGAGACCAACGACCTCAACGGCAACCGCCTCCGTGACATCGGCCTCCTCGAGCGCTACCGACTCGGGCCCTGGCTGACCGTCTCGGTGACGCGGACGCTGCCCCCGAAGCGCGACGGGGAGGAGGGCACGGCGGATCGCCCTGCGACGACGCTCGCGACCGATGGGCAGACGGCGACCGTGCCATCCACTCAAACTCCGCCGACCGTCAATCCCCCGGTGGTACCCCCGACCACCCAACCCCCGATCGTGCCACCCCCGACCGTTCCCGCAGTGCCTCCGGTGGGTACAGTGCCACCCGCTGGCACCGTGGAGAAAGCGGGCGCGGAGCGGGTCGTGATCCGGGTCACGGCGGCCATCGCCTTCGACGCGGAGGGGGCCACGACCAGGTTGGCGAAGAAGCTCGACGTGGTGGGCAGCAGGTGGAAGAACGAAGGCTCCGTCACGATCATCACCCTCCCGTACCGGGGCAAGCTCAAGGACGTGATCGCGGCCATCACCGCGGAAATCGGCCTCGTCAACAAGACCGATGCCGAAACGCGCACGATCGACGTGACGGTGGAATGACCCGGTGGCTGGATACCGTGGGTGGGACCGCGGTATTTTTTGCGCGGGGGACCGCGGTATTTCTTGCGCGGGGGACCGCGGTATTTCTTGCGCGGGGGACCGCGGTGTTTCGTGCGCGGATGACCGCGGTGGGTATCGGGGCTGGTGTTCAGCCCGTCCGTGCCAGCACTTCGGCCAGATGGACCGTGCGGATCTGCCGCCCCTGTCGCGACAGCCAGCCGTCGAGCTGGAGCTGGCAACTCGGGTCGCTCGAGACGATGTAATCGCATCCGGTCCGGGCAAGTGATCCCGCCTTCACCTCGGCCATCGCGGTCGAGATCATCGGATACTTCACGCTGAACAGACCACCGAAGCCGCAGCAGCTCTCCGGCTCGTCGCACTCCACGAGCTCCAGCCCGCGGACTGCCGCGAGCAGCCGCCGCGGTGCCGCCCGGATCCGCAATTCACGCAGCCCGTGGCAGCCGTCGTGGTAGGTGACGCGGTGCGGGAAGACGGCGCCGACGTCGTCGACCCCGAGCCGATCGACGAGAAACTCACCGAATTCGTAGGTCCGCGTCGCAAGATCGACCGCCGCCTCCTCATGGTCGGTGCCGGCGAGGAGCTGCGGGTAGAAGACGCGCATCATCGCCACGCATGATCCGCTCGGCCCGACCACCGCCTCGGCGTCGGCGAACAGCTCCACCGCCCGGGCAGCCACGGCCTTGGCCTCGTCGAGGTAGCCGGCGTTGAAGGAAGGTTGGCCGCAGCAGGTCTGCGCGGGGCGGAAGACGACGTCGTGGCCGAGGCGCTCGAGGACCGTGGCGACCGCGAAGCCCACGGAGGGGCTCATCTGGTCGACGAAGCAGGGAATGAAGAGATCGACCTTCATGGCAGCCTCACCCCGCGACCGGTCTGGCGGGAGGAATCATGCACCGGCCGACGACCGGGGGAGGTTCACCGGCGCCGGCCCAAAGACCGGACCACCGCCTGCCCCATGTCGGCCGGACTCTCCGCGATCTCGATGCCGGCGGCGGTGAGGGCCGCGAGCTTGGCCTCGGCCGTGCCCTTCCCCCCCGAGATGATCGCCCCGGCATGCCCCATCCGCTTGCCGGGCGGTGCGGTGCGGCCGGCGATGAACGCCGCTACCGGCTTGGTGACGTGGTGCCGGACGAAATCGGCGGCCTCCTCCTCGGCGCTGCCGCCGATCTCCCCGATCATCAGGATCGCATGCGTGTCGGGGTCGGCCTCGAAGAGGGCGAGGATGTCGATGAAGCTCGACCCGACGAGCGGATCGCCGCCAAGCCCGACGCAGCTGCTCTGCCCGTGGCCGAGGCTCGTGAGCTGCCAGACCGCCT
>SXWA01000083.1 GCA_005791575.1 Planctomycetaceae bacterium | reverse complement strand
TCGGCGCCACCGTCGGCGCCGCCGTCGGCCCCCAGGGGGGATGCGGCCCCGAGCGAGGGGCGCGGCGGCAAGCCGCCGTTCTCGGTGGTCCTCAAGGACGCCACGCGGATCCCCGGGCTGATCACCCTCCACCGCAAGGACGACAAGGTCTTCGCGGAACTCCCCGACTCGATCCTCGGAAAGGACCTGTTCGTCCTCATCTCGATCGCCCGCGGCATCGCCGAGCGCGGCGTCCTCGGCGGCATCAGCTGGGGCGACGGCGACGACTGGGTGTGGCAGTTCCGCAAGGTCGAGGACTCGATCCAGGTGGTGCGGCGCAATGTCCGCTTTTTCGCCGACCGCGGCAGCCCGGAGGAGAAGGCGGTCGAACTGGCCTACACCGACAGCATCCTCTTCAGCGTGCCGATCGTCACCTACGGTCCGAGCGGCGCCGCCGTGATCGACCTGGCGTCGATCTTCTTCACCGACCTGCCCCAGCTCTCCGCCACGCTGCCTGGGTTCTCCTTCGCCCGTGACCGCAGCGGCTGGTCGCGGGCCAAGGCCTACCCCGACAACGTCGAGCTCCAGGTGGCGGCCACCTACGGGTCCGGCGGCAGCGCCCGGTTCGATACCGTGCCCGACACGCGCGGCATCACCATCAACGTCCACTACTCGATCAGCCTCCTGCCCAGCGGCAACGGCTACCGGCCGCGCCTCGCCGACACCCGGGTCGGCTACTTCGTGACCGCGATGAAGGACTTCTCGCAGAAGGTCGACGAGGACCGTTTCGTCCGCTACATCAACCGCTGGCAGCTCGAGAAGGCCGACGCCTCTGCAGCCGTCTCGCCGCCGAAGAAGCCGATCGTCTTCTGGATCGAGAAGACGGTGCCGTTCCGCTACCGGCAGCCGATCCGCGAGGGCATCGAAGCCTGGAACGAGGCCTTCGCCAAGGCCGGATTCGCCAGCGCCATCGAGGTCCGGCAGCAGCCCGACGCGGTCGACTGGGACGCGGAGGATGTCAACTACAACACCTTCCGCTGGATCACCTCCGGGGCCGGCTTCGCCATGGGCCCGTCGCGCGTGAACCCGCGGACCGGCCAGATCCTCGATGCCGACATCATCTTCGACGCCGACTTCCTCCAATTCTGGCGGACCGAGTACGAGACCTTCACGCCGCAGGCGGTGGCGCTGCTGACGGGCGATCTGCCGGGCGGAGCGGTCGGGCTGCCGGGTGCTCCCGCGGCGCTGGGGGGCTTCCCGCACCGGCACGACCGCCATTGCGGCTGCACCCTCTTCGACGGCCATGCCCGCGAGACGGCGCTTGGCGCGACGGCGCTGGCCGTGGCGGGTGCCGGTGCGGCCTTCGAGGTGGAGAAGGAGAAGCTCGTCGTCCAGGGGCTCAAGCTGGTGGCGATGCACGAGGTGGGCCACACGCTCGGCCTGCGCCACAATTTCAAGGGGAGCGCCCTGCGCAGTCTGGCCGACTTCAACGATCCGGCGAAGACGGCCCAGCAGGGGGGCACGACGAGCGTGATGGACTACGTGCCGGCCAACGTGATGCCCAAGGGGCGCCAGCAGGGGGATTACTACACCGCCAAGCTCGGCCCCTACGACATCTGGGCGATCGAATACGGCTACACGCCGATCAGTGCCTCCTCCCCCACGGCCGAACTGCCGGAGCTGCAGAAGATCGCCGCCCGGAGCGGTGAGCCGGAGCTCGCCTATGCCACCGACGAGGACACCCAGCCCAGCGATCCCGATCCGATGTCGAACCGGTTCGACCTCGGCAGCGACCCGCTCGAGTTTGCCCGGGCCCGGGCCGAGCTCGTCGCCCAGCTGATGCCCCAGATCGTCGAGCGGATGACCCCCGGCGGCAAGGGCTACGAGCGCGTGCGGCAGGCCTTCGGGGTGCTCCTCTCGGCGCACGGCAAGGCGATGCTCTTCGGCGCCCGGCTCGTCGGCGGTCTCCACACCTCACGGAGCCACAAAGGCGACGCCGGTGCCCAGCTGCCGTTCCGCGTGGTCGATGCCCAGAAGCAGCGCGATGCCCTCGCCCTACTCGAGGCGCAGATGTTCAGCGCCCAGCCGTTCAGCTTCCCGCCGGAACTGCTCAACCAACTGGTGCCGACGAAGTGGAACCACTGGGGTGCGAGTTCCCCCGAGCGCGAGGACTACGCGATCCACGACGTGGTCCTGATGTGGCAGGAGCGGGCCCTCAACCAGCTCCTCGACCCGCTGACCCTGGAGCGGATCCGCGACGGCGAGCTCAAGGTCCCGGCCGACCAGGACGCCTTCACGCAGGCGGAACTGCTCGACCGGCTGACGAATGCGATCCTCTCCGAGCTCGGCACGACCGGACCGGGGCAGTACACCGCCCGCAAGCCGGCGATCGGCAGCCTGCGGCGCGGCCTGCAGCGCGAGTACGTCGCCCATCTCGGCCGGCTCGCCCTCGGGTCGGCGGCGGGCACGCCCGACGTGCAGGCGCTCGCGGCGACGCAGCTCCGCACGATCGACGGTCGGATCGGTGCCCTGCTCACGAAGGCCGAGGTGGCACTCGATCCCTATTCGGTGGCGCACCTCTCCGACACCCAGGCGCGGATCCGCAAGGTGCTCGACGCCCGCATCGACCTGCCGCGGCCGTGACCGGGTTGTCGGGAAGCGTGACCGGACTTCGAGGGACGGGCAGGGAGGCACGATGAAGCTCGTGATGGCGGTGATCAGACCGGGGCGCGTGGAGGCGGTGCGGCAGGCGCTCGCCGCCGTGCACGTCACCCGGCTGTCGATCGCGGCCGCGCAGGGGTTCCACAGCGCCGCGGAGGAGCCCCGCGGTGCAGAGGGGATCGTCCAGGAGGCGGTCCTCGAGATCGCCGTCAACGACGACTTCCTCTCCCGGACGGTCGATACGATCGCCACGGCCGCGGGGCGGGCCCCGGACGACCGCGGCGACAGCATCTACGTGCTGCCGATCGTCGATGCCGTGCAGATCTACCGCGAGGTCAGCGGACCGGAGGCGATGTGAGCGCCCCCCATTCCGCGCGCGAGGCGACACGGCTCCTGCTGCGGTCGCCCGACCTGATGATCGCCAGCCGTCTGGCCGGCACGCCGGGGGTGGAGGTGACCACCGATCCGGGTGCCGGGCCGTTCGCCGCCGTGATCGTCGATCTTTCGGCAGCGGGAAGCGCGGGCGATCTGGTGGGGGCGGCGCGGAGGCTGGCTGCCGATCAGGCGGTGGCTGGCGCCGGCACGGCCGTCGTCGTCGCCTTCGGCCCACATGTCGCCCGCGAGCGCCTCGCCGAAGCGGCCGCCGCCGGTGCCGACCATGTCGTGAGCCGGGGCGAACTCCTCGGCACGCTGCCGGCCCTGCTGGTGGCCTGGCTCCGTGGGCCCGATCCGCTCAATCCCCCCGCGACCGGTTCCACCACAGGGTGAGGCGCGAGCCGTCGGCACCGAGTCCGGCGGCGTGCGTGCCGACCGCGAGGTCGACGTCGCCGTCGCCATCGAAGTCGGCCAGTTCGAGCGCCGGGTGGGTGTGGCGATCGGTTTCGAGCACGTGGGGGGCGAACCGCCCACCGCCGAGCCCCTCGAAGAGCACCAGCGACGGCACCGGTCCCGTGGGCAGCGTGCCGGGATCGGTGTCCGCCGGCAACCAGGTGGCGACGACGAGGTCGGTGTCGCCATCGCGGTCAAGGTCGGCCGCCCGGGCGCGGTAGGCGCCGGGCAGGTCGGCGAGCCAGTGGGGCTCGAAGGCCAGCCCGTCGCCCCGCTCGAGCCACTGGACACCGTGCCACGGGGTGACGAGCCGGTTGTCGAAGGCGTCGCCGTGGGTGAGGAGGATGTCGTCGTCGCCATCGCCATCGACGTCGGCCAGGTCGATCGAACTCGACCCGATCGCCAGATCGTCGCCGCGCCACAGCGTGCGCCGCTCGAACCGCCCGCCGCCGCGATCGAGGAAAGCGGTGACCGTCTCGTGCTCCTGCCCGAAAAGGGCGACGATGTCGCGCCGGCCATCGCCGTCGAGGTCCGTGCGGAGGGCGGCGATCGCGCCGCTGCGCTCGTCGAGCCGGCGCGGGGCAGGCCCGGCACCGTCGACGGTCGGTGGACGCACCAGCAGGAGGCTGCCGGTGCGCTGGTAGCCGAACTCGGCGACGACCACCCCGGGGCCGAGGTCGTCGTCCCAGGGCTGCACGTCGGCGACGCGGCCGAGTCCGCCGATCAGGCTGGTCGAGTGCCACCGGGAGCCGTCGTCGGCCAAGGCCAGCCGGACCGCCTGCCCGAGCGCGTGATCGAACCCGTCGGTGCTGCCCAAGTCGGCAACGAGCAGCTCCGTGCGGCCATCGGTGCCCACGACCGGCTCGACCCGGCAGGGATGGCGGAGTGCGGCGAGCGGCTCGGCCGCGCGGGCCGTGGCCCGCGGATCGAACGCCACCACTTCGCCGCGCAGCATGTCGCAGACGACCAGACGCGGCCCCGTGGCGAGCGTCGCCCAGCGCAGGTCGGCGGTGCCGGGCGCCATGCCGCCGGCCGGGGAGGCGATGCGCTCGACGCGGAAGGCAACGGGCGCCGCCGCGGCCGGCAGCGTAACAGCAGGAGCGACAGCAGGAGCGGCAGCGGGCAGCCGGGCGGGGACGGGCAGGCGCGCAGGGGCGCGTTCGACATACCAGCGTGTCACCGCGGCGATCGGCGGCGGGTCGAGATCGACGCGCCCTGAGCGGGCGTGAAACTCGTACGCGAGGCGGATCCGGCCGTGCCAGTCGGCGGCGCGGTAGCTCTCCGGGCGGGGGAGGGCGTGGCAGTCGCCGCAGAAGCGGCCGATCCGTGCCGTGAGTGCGGCCCCGTCATCGGCCGCACCGGTTTCCTCCGCGCGTGCGATGCCGGCGCTGGCAGGCTGTGGACAAACAGCCTGCTGCACCGGAGGGATCCGGTGCCGGGAGCGCAGCTCCCGTGAAAAGCGCAGCGTTTCGGGTGGCCAAAGGCCAAGGATGGACTTTGGCCACGGGCTGCTGGCGGCCCCCACCAGCAGCATGGCAGCCAGCAGCACGGCAGCCCACGGCGACCGCAGCCACCGGCGACCACCATCCACGACAGGATTCATCGCCGTGCTCCTCTCCCGCACGCCCGGTGGGGCCCCGGGCCGCCAGAGGCTACCATGCCCTCGGGTCGTCGCCGCCGTCCGAGCGGCGCGATGGCCAGTTGTGGGAGCCCCGGCGATGGCGACGCACAAACGACGAGCGACGCGTCCGCCTGCCCCCCCAGCGGCCGTATCTCCCTCGACCGCCCCTCCGCGGCACGTCACGGGGCCGCGCGCCACGCTCGCGATCCTCACCCTGCTCGTGGCCGCCGTCGGCATCGCCCTCGGACCGGGTGGCGGAACGGCGCGATACTGCCTGTCGGCTGCCGCGGCGCGCACGGCGGCCGACGAGTGGACCGCCGCGCGGCGCTGGCTCGACAGGGCGGCACGGTTCGCCCCCGGGGACCCGCGCGTGGCGCTCGGCAAGGCCGCGATCGCCCGCCGCCAGGGGCACGCCGACCTCTGGGCGCGCCACCTCGATGCCGCCCGGGCAGCCGGCGCCGATCCGGCCGCACTCGAGCGCGAGCGTTCCCTCGCCGCCCTCTGGTCGGGGGCCGACGCGGAGGGGGCCGAGCGGCGTATCACCACGCTGGCCAGCGCGGGGGTGCCGGCGGCGGAGATCGCCGCCGGCGCGGTCGTCGGCAGCCTGACGCGCGGCGATTGGCGCCGCGCCGACCATCTCCTCGCCGCGGTGGCCGCCGGCCTCGACGATCCGCTCCTCGTCGACCTGCTCACCGCCCGGGTCCGCGATGCCGCCGGAGACCGCTCCGGTGCCGAAACCCTGCTGCGATCGCTGCTGGCCCGCCGGCCGGCGAACGACGCGGCCCACGAGGCCCTCGTCGAGTCGCTTGCCGGCGCCGGCCGCATCGACGACGCGCTGGCCGCCGCGCGGGCCTGGGTCGCCACGGCGCCAGACGACCCCACGGCCCGCGTCACGCTGTCGCGGATCCTGCGCCAGGCCGGTCGCCACGACGACGCCGGATCGTGGATCGTGACCGCAGCGGGATCGAAATCGGTCGGCGCGACCGACCCCCCCGCACTTTTCACCCGCGAGCGGGCCGAGGTGGCTCTCGAGGCGGGGGATGCCCGGGCCGCGCTCAGGCTGATCGACGCTCTGCCCGTGCCGCCGGGCCGCCGAGTCGGGGAGGCATGGGAATCTCGCGCGACTGCCCTCGCGCTGGCCGGCGATCCGACCGTCGCCGACCTCCTCTTCCGCGCACGCGACGCCGAGCGCAGCGGCACGGCGGCACCGCAGCCCGCGGCGGACGACCCGTCCACCCCGCACGGTTTCGCCCAGCAGTGTTTCACCCGGCACTGCGCCGCCTGCCATGGCGACGGCCGCGAACCGCGCGGGCGCGCGGCCGCCGATCTTTTCCCCCCGCCGCGCGACTTCCGCCACGACGCGTTCCGGCTCGTCTCGACCCCCGACGGGGAGCCCTCCACGGCCGACATCGCCGCGGTGATCCAGCGCGGGATCCCCGGCACGTCGATGGTGGGTTTTCCCGATCTCAGCGCGGCGGAGGTCGACGCGCTGGTCGCCGCGGTGCTGGCCGCGCGATCGCCACGCGCCGCGGCGGGGCGGCAGCCCGCGATCCTCCCCACCGCGTCGGACCTGCAGGCCGGAGACCCCGATCGCGGCCGCGGCGAGTACCGCGCCGCCGGCTGCGCGACCTGCCACGGGCCGGAGGGGAGCCCCACGGCGCCGCCGCGGCTGTTCGACGAGCGTGGTGTGCCGAACCCGCCACGCGATCTCGTCCACGATCCGTTCAAGGGAGGGCGGAGCCCGGAAGCGGTCGCTGCCCGGCTCGCGCTCGGCATGCCGGGCAGCGCCCATCCGGCAATCGCGCTGCCCCCCGACCAGCTCGCCGACCTGGTCGCCTGGGTCGTGTCGCTGGCGGGACCGGAGCGACCCCGGCGCACGAACCACGAGCGCCTCCTCGAGGCAGACCCGGTGGCGACCGCGCGGTGATCCGCCGCCGGAGGATCGCCGGCGAACGGCACAATCAGCCAAACAGAGCCGTCACCGCCTGTGCCTTCACCAGTTCGCGCGGCTGGTTGAGGTGGTTGTAGACGATCGTCTCCGGCTCGATGCCGCAGGCGTGGTAGATCGTCGCGAGGAGCTGCGTGGGGTGGACCGGATCCTCGAGCGGGGCCGACGCGGTGGCATCACTCCGCCCATGGACATGCCCGCGGCGGATCCCCGCCCCCGCCACCAGCGCCGTGAAGCAGTAGGGCCAGTGGTCGCGGCCATCGGGGGTGTTGCTGTTGCCGGAGGTGCTGACCCCCTTCTGCGGCGAGCGGCCGAACTCCCCGACCGCCACCACGAGCGTGTCGTCGAGGAGGCCGCGGTCGTCCATGTCGGTGATGAACGTCGCCAATCCGGCGTCGAGCATCGGGCCCGACTGGTTCTTCATCCGCCCGTCGAGCCCGGCGTGGTGGTCCCACGAGTGGTTGTCGGAGTTGGCCACCTTCGGCCAGACCACCTCCACCACGCGTGTGCCCGCCTCGACGAGCCGCCGGGCGAGGAGGAGGCTCTGCCCGAAGGTGTTGCGGCCGTACGCATCGCGCAGCGCAGCCGGCTCGCGGTCGAGGGCGAAGGCCTCGCGGGCGCGCCCGGAAATCACCAGGTTCAGGGCCTGCTCGTAGTAGGCGTCGAGCTTGTAGTCGGCCACCGCCCGGTCGATCTCCGGCATCGTCCGGTCGATCATCTCGCGGAGCCGTGCCCGGCGCTCGAGGCGCCGCGCGAAGACGTCGGTCCGCAGCTGGAGATCGTCGATGCGGATCCGCCCCATCTTCTCCATGTCCATGTCGTCACCCTCGGGATAGAGGGTGTAGGGATCGAAGTCGCGGCCGAGGAACCCGGCGCTGCCCCCCTTGCCGACCACGTTGCTCTCCTGGAGCGGACGAGGCAGCATCACGAAGGGGAGCATCGGCTCCTCCGACGGCTTGAGGCGGACGATGTTCGAGCCGAAGTTGGGGAAGTCCTTGGCGTTCGGCGGTTCGAGCTGCCCCGAAGGGCTCACCTTGTCGGTGGTGTAGCCGGTCATCATCTGATAGATGGCGGCGGTGTGGTTGAAAAGCCCGTTGGGGGTGTAGCCCATCGAGCGGATCATGGTGAAGCGGTCGTTCGCAGCCGCCAGCTTGGGGAGGATCTCGGTGAACTGCACGCCGGGCAGCTTGGTGGCGATCGGCTTGAAGGAGCTGCGGACGTTGTCGGGGACGTTCTCCTTCGGATCCCAGAGGTCGAGATGGCTGGGGCCGCCCTGGAGGTAGACGAGCACGACATGCTTCGCCCGGTTCCATCCCGGCACCCCGCCGGGTGCCGACGGCCCCTTCGCGGCCGCCGCCTGGAGGCGGAGCAGGTTGGGGAGCGTCAGGCCGAAGAGGCCGATCGCCCCGGCGCGGAGCACCGCGCGCCGACTCGTGCCGAGGGTGGCATCGCACAGATCCTTGCCGGTCCGGCCGGGGATGACGAGCATGGCACTGTCTCCGGAAAACGGGTCACCGCACCACTAGTGATTGAAGAAGAACGCCGGTGAATTGATCAGCGCCCAGGCGAGGTCCTGGATCGCGGTCAGCCGGGTGTCGGCGACCTGACGGGTGCTCGCCTCGACGTCGGCGCGGAGGCGCACGATCGCCGGGTCGTCGACCACCGGCCGCTCCGCCACACCGATCGCCGCCGCCAGCGCCACGAGCCCCGGATCGGGGGGCAGCGGCCGGGTCGCGGCGGCCAGCTCGGCCGACAGCCGGCGCTGCTCCGGGTCGTGGCTCTGGACCAGCCGCTCGACCTGCGCGACCACCGAGGGGCCGCGCTCGGCGCGGGGCACGTTCAGCAGCTCCGCCAACGGGGCCGGCAGGCCGAGCGGCAGCGGCCCCGCCGAGTCGGTGAGGCTGATGCGGAACCGCCCGAGCTGGAAGGTGCCGCCGTTGAACTTCTGGTCGATGGTCACCGTGACGATGGCCGGCTCCTTGATCTCGAAACGGTCCTTCGTCTCGAACACCGCCCAGTGCGACTCGCCCGTCCGCGGCGACACCGCCCATCCCTTGTCGCGGCTGTTGGCATCCTTGTCGATGGCCAGCTGTGCGCCGAGGTTGGCCTGCTCGAAATCGGCTTTCGCCGTCGCGAACTCGAGCCGCACCTTGCCCTTCGGATCGGATGCCGGGGCGACGTCGACGCTCACCTCGGTGACCACGAAGTTGCCGTCGTCGGCGCGGCCGCCGCCGCCGGCGGGCAAGCCCGGATCGGCGAGGCTCTCGAGCCGCAGGCCGGTGATGCCGCCGGCAGGAACCCGGAAGGTGAGGGTGGTGGTCTCGTCGGCCCGTTTGCCGCTGACGAGGATCGATCCGTCGGCCTGGGGCACGAGCGTCGAACCGGCGCGCGACCGGGTCTTCACCGGGTCGACCACCCGCCAGCGCGGGGCCGCCGCCGCCTCCGCCTCGTAGCGGGCGAGGACCGCAGCGGGATCGGCATGATGGGCTTCGAGGCCGGCGACCGCCGCCGCGAACCGCTCGGCCCGCTTCTGCTCCAGCTCGACGCGCTTCGGCTCGTAGGCCGCCGTCGCCTCGTCGAGGGCCCGACGGGCGGCACTGATCCGCTCGCTCCGCTCGCGCTCCAGCTCCGCCCGGCGAAGCATCCAGGCCGCCTCGGCAGCGGCCAGCTCGGCCGACACGGCGGCATGGTCCTGGGCGATCGACGCCATCGAGGCGCGGACTGCCTCCAGCTCCGCGGACCGGCTCGGGCGGTTGAGGATCCGGAGAAACACCTCGTCCACCAGCCGCGCGTCGTCGGGCTCCGCGGCGACCAGCTTGGTCAAATCGCTCGCCGGATCGGCGAGTACGTCCCCGACCGCCGGCCCGCTCACCAGGGCCATCACCGGCCCGAGCGACAAGCCCCCCGAGCGCTCGCACTCGCAGGCGCTTTCGCGCGTCGGCCGGCCGAAGGTCTGGAGGAAGCCACCCCCGAGTTGGGCCGACACGTCGGGGAGCTGCGCCGCGCGCGTGCCGGCCGGATACCCGGGAAACGCCGCGTGCTTCCCCACCACCGCGTGCATCGCGTCGAACAGGGTCTCGGCCGGGAGGCGCCGCGGAATCACGTGGGAAAAATTGATCCGGTCGTCGGCGTTCCACGGTGTGATGGCGATCGACAGCCCGTAGGTGCGCGACGTGCAGATCTCGGTGAGTACCCGCCGCATGTCGAAGCCCCCGTCGATGAACGACCGGGTGAGATGGTCGAGCAGGGGGGGGTTGGTGGCGGGATTGCCCGCGCGGATATCGTCGATCGGATCGATGATGCCGGTGCCGAACAGGTAGCCCCAGAGGCGATTGACGTAGCTGCGGGCGAAGTAGCCGTTGTCGGGCGACGTGATCCAGGCGGCGAGCTGTTGCCGACGGGTGGCCCCGCCCGACTGGTCGTGCCGGCACTCGAAGGGGAACCGCGGCTGCACAGGCTTGCCTGTCCGCTCGTGGGTCACGTCCCCTTCGGCACGGTCGCTGACCACCTCCCAGAGCGGCTTCGCCCCCTCCACGGCGGTGCCACCGATGGTCCGATCCTTGCTCTCCGGATCACGGTCGAGCGCGACCTGCGCGAAGAACGCGGCGGTCTCGTAGTACTGGTCCTGGGTCCAGCGCTCGAACGGATGGTCGTGGCACTTGTTGCAGTTGAACCGCACACCGAGGAACAGGTGGGTCGTGTTCTCCATCGTCGCCAGCGGATCACGGAGGGTCTTGTAGTAGGCGGCGGCGGGATTCTCCCGGTTGCTGCCCGTGGCGGTGAGGATCTCCCGCGCGAAGCGGTCGTAGGGGGTGTTGGCGGCGACATGGCCACGGATCCAGTCGCGCAGCCCCTTGGCCCCCTCGGCCCCGAGGAACTTGGGGTTCACCTGGAGGAGGTCGGCCCACTTGTTGGTCCAGTGGTCGACGAAGGCGTCGCTGGCGATGAGCCGTGCAACCAGCTCCGCCCGCTTGATCCGCGTGTCGCGCCGGTCGGCGAGGAAGGCACGGACCTGGGGGGCTGCGGGAGGCAGCCCGGTGAGATCGAGCGACACGCGGCGGAGGAACTCGTCGTCGGAGCAGAGGGGCGCCGGCTCGATCTGCATCGCCCGCCACTTCTCCGCCACGAGCTCGTCGATCGGGCCCCAGATCTCCGGTTGGGCCCACTCGAAGCCGGCCCGGTCGCCCATCACGGTGAGGGCGACGGCGGCATAGGCCCCCTCGTAGCGCGCGAGGATCGGCGCCTCACCGCGGCGGACCGCGGTCACGAGGCCGGTGCGGTCGGCGGTGGCGACCTCGCCGTTGCCACTCTCCAGGAATGCCTCACGGGTGACGTCGCGCATCGAACCATCGGCGTACCGGGCCGTGACCCGGAACTGCTGGCGGCGCCCCGGCATGTCGATCACCGCGGCCGTGGGGAAGACCTCGATGCCGACCACCCGGGCCGCGGCGGGATCGAGCGCGGCCCCCTGCTGGATCCAGCGGCGAACGAGTTGGTAGGCCGGCTCCTCGGGACGGGTGAGCTGCCCTCCGGTGTGTGGAGCGGCCGCCGCAGCCTTGAGGAGCATCAGGCTGTCGTCGGGACTGGCGACGTTGACGCGCCGGCTGCCGTGATCGTCGGTGAGGGCGCGGGCATCGAAGGAGGCATCGTAGCCACGGAGCGAGAGCTTGAAGCCGTTCTTGCCCTTGGCGGCACCGTGGCACGTGCCCTGGTTGCAGCCGAGCCGCGAGAGGACCGGGTTGATGTCGCGGATGAAGTCGACGGCGGGCACCGCTCCCATCCCACTGACGTCCACCGGAAGTTCGACCGCCAGCGTCGTCGGGGCGCCCGCCCCGTCGCCACCTGAGCCGGCCCCGCCCGAGCCATTCGTCCACACGAAGCGGATCGTGCCGGCCCCGTCGGCGGTCGGACGGATCAGCCCGCCCGATCCGATCGTCACCGGGAGACCAGGCGCCGGCTCGGGGCGGACGCTGCGAGTCAGGTCGATCGCACGGCCGTCGGCCAGTCGCCCCGTGACCACCACCTGGCTGGCCGCGAACGGCCCGCCGAGCGTGACCACCGGCGGTGCCACCTCGAGCGCCACGACTCCGGCGGGAGGCGCCGGTTCGGGGGTGAGGGGCGGTTCAGCGGGCCAGGGGAGGGGAAGCGCGGCACCGGCCGCCGCCTGCTGATCGACCGCGGCCACCGCGAACGAGCGACCGGCAGCACCGCTGGCGGCATCGAAGAACCGCACCCGGCCGTCCGCCCCCGCGACCACGACCTCGCGGCCCGAGGGATGGAAGGCGACGGCATAGGCGACCGACCCCGGAATCTCCACGCGGGCGACCTCGCGCGTGCCTTGGTCGCGGTAGTCGTCGAGCCGTTTCCACTCCTCGTCGCTGCGCTGCGTGCCCTTGCGCCGGGTCTCCCCCGGCACCTTCGCCATCACGTCGAGGATCGGCTTGGGGACGTCGGCCTCGTAGTCGTAGCTGGCGATCACCAGCTCACCGCGCCCATCGAGACCGCCGGCGGCGGCGATCCGCCGTCCATCAGCCGAGAAGCGCACCGCCAGCGCCCGCCCGCTGATCGGGAACAGCGGGAAGATGAGGTTCGCATCGTCGCCGATGACGCGGGGGGAATGGCGATGGATGCGGTAGACCCGCGGGGTGCCGTCGGAACCGGCCGCCACGACCTGCTCGAGCGTCGGGTGGCGATCGACCGCGGCCAGGCCGCCACGCAGCGCACCGGGGGTGATCGAGGTGATGTTGTCGACGAACCGCTGCGTCGCCAGTTCGGTCAGCTTGACCGTCATGTCGCGGCCGACGGAGATGACGTGATCCCCCTTCGGAGAGAACACGGTGTCGAGCACCCAGTCCTCGTGGGCCCCCTGGAAGAGCACCTGTTCGCCGCTGGCGACGTTGATGGCGCGGAGGGTGTTGTCGGTGCAGCCGAAGGCGAACGTGGAGCCGTCGGGGCTCCATGAGCCGCCGAACACGGTGTCGTACGAGACCGCGAGGCTGCGGACGAGCCGGCCTTCCGCCACGTTCCAGATCTGCACCTCACCGAGCCGCGCGGGATTGCCGCCGGTGGCCGCCAGCAGGGTGCCGTCGGGGGAGAAGCGCACGCGCTCGATCCGTTCGGAGAGCCCCACCAGGCGCTTCACAGGCGCCGTCGGCGGCTCCGCCCCCGACACGTCGAAGAGGAGCACCTCGTGGAAGCCCGACACGGCCAGCAGCCGCCCGTCGGGGGAGAAATCGAGCGCGGTGATCACCGGCTGGCGGGTGTAGACCGGCGGATGCTCCGCATCGACGACCTGGCCGGCGCTGGCGGGGGAATCGTCCACCGCCCCGGCGGCGATCCACCGGCGGACAAGGTCGATCTCGGCGGCGGAGAGCGGCTTGCCCTCGCGCGGCATGTCGGCCTTGCCCTCGGCATCGGGGGTGACACGCCGCAGCAGCTCGCTGGCGTCGGGCTGGCCGGCCGTCACCCCGGCAGTGCCGGAATCACCCGCCTCCAGGAGGCGGCTGACGGCGGTCATCACGTAGCCCCCCTCGGCTCTGGCGGGCTGGTGGCAGCCCTGGCAGCGCGCCTGGAAAAGAGGGCGGATCTGCCGCTGGAAGCTCACGGCCGGCTCTTCGGCCACCGCGAGCCCACCGGCACAGGCCAGCAGAGCGGCCCAGCCGGCCGCCAAGTGCCGGCGCGGGGAAACGGACCGCTGGAGAATGCCTAGCGAGGTGCCCATGAGTCCACCCATTCCGAGAATGCCCATCCCGATCCCTCCCGGAGCCCGATCCCTCCCGGAGCCCGATCCCTCCCGGAGAGTGGGGCCAACGATGCCCCGACCCGCTTTTCCCCGGAATGAATCGTAGATCACCACGGCAACCGATGCCAACTGGACCGGTTTCCGGGGCATTCGCCGGCCGTCCGGCGGGGGGACGGACGCCCGCGGACGAGGCGAGGCCTGCCAGATGGCAGGCGACCCCGGCCGGAGTCCACCGGCCGGCCAGCCCAGAAGGCCAGCTACCCACGCAGCCAGTCAGTCGGCCGTGGTATCGACGACCACCTCGTCAAGCTCGGTGCCGTCCACATCGCGGCGCAGGAGCATGTAGGCGGCGGTGGAAATCGCCCAGAAGTACCCCCAGCCGAACGACCCGAGCACCGCCTCCAGGCCGCGGGTCCAGAATTGGATCGCCCGGCCGCCGAACAGCGTCTCGGCACCGGCCCCGCCGGCGAGCAGCGACGCCGTGCGGTCGTGGCCCATCCCGAAGCTCGCCGCCCAGAGGGCGAGCCCCGCTGTTGCATCGGCGAACAGCGCCGCCAGCGCCAGCGCCGGCACCGCGACGATCAGCGCCACCAGTGTGTAAAAGGAGGCATGGAGCGGCCGCTGGTAGAGGTAGGAAAACGCCGTCGAGATCGCCTGAAAACTGTCGCCCCGTTCCACACCGACCGCCGCCACCATGAGCGGCCAGCCCACCACCAGGCCGCAGGCCAGGATCGCGAGCACGAATCCCCCGGCGAGGAACAGCGGCCAGATCGCCCCCATGGCCGCCAGGCCCCAGTCGGTGCGCATGAGGAAGCCGAGGAGCATGCCGGGGAGCGACAGGCCGAGCATCCCCAGGAGGGTGAACAGCACCGCGCTCGCCGGGGCTGTCCAGAGCCGGGAGCCGAAACGCACCGCACCATTCAGGCCGATCCGTTCCTCCCCCGCCAGGTGCAGCCCGATCACCCGCGCGATGGCGGTGCCGAACAGCGACCAGACCACCAGGAACCAGGCCAACCGCGCCACTGCTCCCCAGAACGTGCCGGCGGTCGTCGCCGGCGAGAAGAGCGCCAGTGCCTGACCGATTGCCGCAGTGGCGGGCGCCGGAAGCAGGCCCGTGAGCGCACCGAGCACGGCGGCTCCGTCAAGGGGGCGGACGACCGAGACCGGCGCGGAGGCGTAGCCCCCCAGAGGGCCGACGGCCGGAATCCCGAGTTGATCGGCGAGTGACCAGCCTGCCCAGAGAGCTGTCGCCCCGAGCGCGCCGAGGAGGATCACCGTCGGGGAAAACGCCGCGCCGGCCGCGCGGAACAGCAGCCACCAGGGAAGGGCATCGCTCCACTGGATCTCGTGGATGATGCCGTCGCCCTGAATTCCCGCGCCACCAAAGGGCGACACCGAGGGCGGCACGTCGGCCCCGACTGCCGGCATGTGGGCCCCGACTGCCGATATGTCGGCCCCGACTGCCGATATGTCGGGTCGGGCAGTGTCGCCGGCGGCAGCGACCGGGCCCGCCGCCACCGCTTCGACCGGCTCGCTGCCCGTGGAGGGAACCGCGTCTGAGGCGGGCGTGCCCGGAATCCCCGACATGTGAGGTCTTGCCCCTGCTGTGGAACGACTCGTCGTGCGACCCGTCAGACTGACGGCCGACGCGGGGACGAGTATACGACCAGGCGGCCACGGGCGCGGAGCGCTCCGCGGGTCAGCAGGCTGTGGATACCCAGCCTCCAGCACCTCATGGATGAGGTCCCGGGAGCGCAGCTCCCGCGAAAAGCGCAGCGTTTCGGGTGGCCAAAGGCCAAGGATGGACTTTGACCACGGGCTGTCAGGCCGGGCGCACCGTCCGCCGGCGCTGGCTCATCCCGCCATCTCGCTCACTCCTCGAGATCGGGATCGGGCCGGGCTGCCCCCCCGTCGCCACCAGCGGATTCGCCTGCGGACTCATCGTCGCCGGCGCGGCGCACGTCGGGCACGGAATACGACTCGTCGAGCCACCGGCCCAGATCGACGAGCCGGCAACGGTCGCTGCAGAAGGGACCGGTCGGCGAGGCCGTCAGGTCCACCGCAGCATCACAGACGGGGCAACGGGGCATCGGTCCTCACTCCTCCGATCATCCCGGGCGGGTCCCCGCACCGACACCACTCACACCTGCCAGGGTCAGTCCTTGCCGCCTGCACCACCACGCGCTGCGTCGCTGCCACCGGCGGGCTTCGCGTCCTTACCACCGGCGGGCTTCGCGTCCTTACCACCGGCGGGCTTCGCGTCACCACCGGCGGGCTTCGCGTCACCACCGGCGGGCTTTGCCGACGCGTCAGCCGCCGCGGCCTTCTTGTAGGAATCACTGCGGTAGTCGGTCTTGTAGAACCCCGAGCCCTTGAACATGATCGCACCCCCGGCGCCGATCAGGCGCCGGAGTTTCTTCTTCTTGCACTTCGGGCAGGTCTTCTTCGTCTCGTCGGTCATCGACTGGAACAGCTCGAAGGCGTGCCCGCAGCCGTCGCAGACGTAGTCGTAGGTCGGCATCGTTCAACCCTCCTTCGCGACGATCACCTGGGCCGGTCTCACCACCCGGTCGTGGAGCCGGTAGCCACGGCTCGCCACCCCGACGACGGTCCCGGCACTGCTCCCCGGTACGACCTGTTCGAGAATCGCCTCGTGCACGTTGGGATCGAAGGGCCGGCCAGCGGTCTCGATCGACTTGCAGCCGTGCGACTCCAGCACCTTTTCGATCTGCTGGGCGGTCATGCGGAAGCCCGCCTTGAGGCTCTCCACGTCGGCGGTCTTCTCGGCCGCATCGACCGCCCGGAGCACGTTGTCGAGCACCGGGAGCAGGTCGCGGAGCAGGTCGATCTCCCGGTAGCGCTGCGCTTCCTCGTATTCGCGGCGCGACCGCCGCCGGAAGTTCTCGAGTTCGGCCTGGGCGCGCAGCAGGCGGTCTCGCGCGTCGGCCAGCTCACGGCCGACGGCATCGGTCGGGCGGTCCGCAGCCACTTCCGCGGCATCGGTGCCGAACACCGGCGCATCGTCGGCCACGGTGGCGTCGTCAGAACGCGTCTCGTCGTCCCCATGGCCGGCGGAGCGGTCGTCGTCTTCTCGATGGTTCATCGTTTCGGCTTCTCCCGGCCGCCTTCGGGGCGGTCGTCGTGGGCGTCATCCTGGGGTGGCTGGACTCGAAAGTATTCGGACAGCCGCTCGAAAAAACCCGACCGCTTCGGGCTCACCGCCGCCTGCTCCTCGGCGGCCAACTCGCGGAACAGCTGCTCGGCACGCGGGGAGAGGGTCTTCGGCACCTCGACCTGGACATGCACGTGGAGATCGCCGACGCCACGCCCGCGCACCTCGGGCATTCCCAGGCCGCGGACCCGGATCACGTCGCCGGGCTGCGTGCCGCGTTTCAATTCCAGCGGCCGAGGTCCGTCGAGCGTGGGCACGTCGAGCGTCGCCCCCAGCGCCGCCTGGCTCACCGTCACCGGCACCTCGCAGTGGAGGTCGCGGCCCTCGCGGGTGAGGAACGGATGCTCCTCGATCTCGATCACGCAGTAACAATCCCCCGGCGGCCCACCGGCACTCCCCGGCTCCCCTTCGCCCGCCAGTCGCACGCGCACGTCACTGTCGACGCCGGCGGGGATCGACACACGGCGCTCGACATGCTCCTCGGTGAGCCCCTCGCCGCCGCAATCGGGGCAGCGGTCGCGGATGACGCTGCCCCGGCCCTGGCAGGCGGGGCAGGTGGTCTGGAGGCGGAACACGCCGGCCGACTGCACCACCTGGCCGCGGCCCGCGCAGTAGTCGCAAGGGGCGGGGGTCGATCCCTTGCGCGCCCCGCTGCCGTCGCACGCGGCACAGGCTTCGTGCCGGCTGAAGGCGATCGTCTTGGTCACGCCGCGGGCCGCCTCGAGCAGCGTCAGCGACACCGTGCTGAAGACGTCGCGCCCCGCACGCGGCCGCGGCGATCGGCGCTGCCCGCCACCAAACACGCCGCCACCGAAGATGTCGCCGAACGCCTCGAAGATGTCGGCGATGTCGTTGAACTCGTGACGGCCACCCCCGCCCTGGAGGCCGCCGTGGCCGAACCGGTCGTACCGGGCGCGAAGGGCGTCGTCGGAGAGCACCTCGAAGGCCCGCGCCGCCTCCTTGAAGCGCTCGGAGGCCTCCTCGTTGCCGGGATTCTTGTCGGGGTGGTAGCGGATCGCCAGCTTCCGGTAGGCGTCGGCAATCTGGCTGCCGGTCGCCTGCCGTTCGACGCCGAGGACCTCGTAAAAGTCACGCTGCTGGGACATGGCTTGGGCCATCAGACCGCCCGGGGTGATCCTTCGGCCGTGGCGCTCGCGCGCCCGGGACAACCGGCCGCCCCTTCGGCAGGGGGCCGTGGCCAGATTCAGCCCTCACCGGCCGCCCGACCCGGCGCCCGATTCAGCGGACGGAGCCCTCCGCCCGGTGCTTCTTGGCGTCGTCCTTGTCGAGGTTGGTGACCAGGGCCTCCGTCGTGAGGAGCAGGCCGGCGATGCTCGCGGCATTGGTCAGCGCCACGCGCACCACCTTGACCGGATCGATGATCCCGGCCTTGAGCATGTCGACGTACTCACCCTTGTTGGCGTCGTAGCCGACATGGATCGCTTTGCCGGCGACCTCGTCGGCCACCACCGACCCGTCGATCCCGCCGTTCTCGGCGATCTGCCGGATCGGCGCCTCGAGGGCGGAGAGCACGATGTCGACGCCGATCTTCTCGTCACCCTTCGCCTGGCTGCGGGCCTTCTCGACCGCCTCGCGGCAGCGCAGCAGGGCCACGCCACCGCCGGGGACGATCCCCTCCTCGACGGCCGCCCGCGTGGCATGGAGCGCGTCCTCGACACGCGCCTTCTTCTGCTTCATCTCCGCCTCGGTGCCGGCACCGCCCGAGACGATCGCCACGCCGCCGGTGAGCGTCGCGGGCCGCTCCGGGAGCTTCTCGCGGTCGTACTCGCTTTCGGTGGCGTCGAGCTGGGTGCGGATCTGCTGGACGCGTCCCTGGACATCGGCCGGCTTGCCGGCCCCCTGCACGATCGTGGTCTCGTTCTTGTCGACCGTGACACTCTTCGCCTTGCCGAGGTGCGAGAGGTCGAGGTTCTCGAGTTTCAGGCCGAGGTCCTCGCTGATCAGCGTGCCACCGGTGAGCACGGCGATGTCGCCGAGCATCGCC
>SXWA01000082.1 GCA_005791575.1 Planctomycetaceae bacterium | reverse complement strand
GACGAGATCGTCGGGGCGGATCTCGAGGCCGTCGTACGAACGCCACTTCGACGGGTAGCCGATCTTCGTGGTGATCCGGGCGAGCTTGTCGCGCGCCTTGCCCTTCGTCGCCGGTGTCATCCACGAGAGTTCGTCGATGCTCGAGCCGAACGCGGCGAGCAGGTTCTTCACCAGTTCGTCCATTCGTGCCTTGGCCTGAGGCGTGAAGTGCTCCTTCACGTAAAGCTTGCCGAGCACGTCGCCGAGAGCGCCGAAGTCACCCGCCCCCTTGCCGCTGATCGCCTCGACGGAGCGTTTCCAACGTGGGAGTTGCTCCTGGATTCCGGCGATCTTCCGCCCGTGGAAATCGAAGTGGGCCTCGTCGACGGCGGGGGCGAGATAGGGGGCGTAGGCGTCGAGGAGCTTGAAGCGCAGCCAGGTCTTCCACGTCGCCACGTCCACCTGCTCGAAGAGCCCGGCGAGCGCCTCGAAATAACTCGGCGTGGCGACATTGATCGCGTCGATGCCGGGGGTCCCCGACGCCTCGAGGAACGCCGGCCAGCGCAGCGCCGCCGTCTTCGCGGCGAACTCTGCGGTGGCGAATTTGTTGTAGGTCTTGATCGCGTCACGGAGTTCGACCCGCGGCCACTGGATCTCCGCGAGCCGCTTCTCGAGCGCCAGGACCGTCTGACCCGGGGTGGGTGTCCGGTCGCCGAGCAAGGTGTAGATCCGGTCGACGTATTCGACCAACGCCGCCTGGGCGGCGGTTTCCTTCTCGCCGTCCTTGAGGTAGTAGTCTCGGTCGGGGAGCGTGGTACCGGCCTGCACCACGGTGGTGAGATGGCGGCTCGAATCCTTGTCGTCGATCCCGACGAACAGGCCGATCGGCGCGCCGACGCCGAGCGTGCCGGCGATCCCGAAGGCGTGGGCGATCTCGTCGTGGGTCGAGACACCGTCGAGCCGGGCGAGGATTTCGGCCAGCGGTCGCGTCCCGAGCGTCTCGATCCGCGCGGTATCCATGAACGCGCTGTGGAAGTCGCCCACCTTGCGCGTGTCGCTCCCGGCCGGGGCATCGGCGGCGGCTGCCTGCTCGACCAGCACGCGGATCCGCTCCCGTGAGAGGTCGTCGAGTTGGATGAACGCCCCGTAATTGCTCTTGTCCGCCGGAATCGGCGTGTTCTTCAGCCATGTGCCATTGACGAACGAGTAGAGGTCGTCCTGCGCCCGGACCGCGCGGTCGAATGTGGAGAGGTCGAGCGGCCCCTGCGCCGTGGCCTGGCACGCCAGCAGTGCCGTGGCCTGGCACGCCAGCCGCATGGACATGGAGAGGATGCCGACAGCGGGAAGAAGTCGCGGGCGGATACCCGGGGGCATGGTGGTTTCTCGCAGGGTCGATGTGGGCAACCGATCCGACGGTGAGCGACGGTGTCCCGCAGCCGTCCGGATCATTCGCGGGAGTGTAGTCGCCGACGACGGATCGGGCAGCCATTCGCCCCCGCGAACCGCTGTGGGCACCCGGCGGGTGGGAGTGGTACGCTGATGCCCCATGACAGCCCCCGAGGTGGGGGGGAGTGGCTTCGGGAGGGTGTCCATGCACCGGTGGTCAGTTGCCTGCGGCGACATTCCCTTTGCGGCTGGCAGCCGCGCCAACGCCCGCGATCGTCGGCCGGTGGCCTTTTCCATCGCCGCGGTGGCGATGGCGCGGCTATTCGTGGTCGTCGGTCGTCGGGCGGCGCCGGCATCGTGTGGGCGACCGCCGGTGGTCGCCGTGGCGGCGCTGGTCGTGGCGTTGGGCGGTGCCGCATCGGCTCCGGCCGTCCGCGCCGAGGATCCGGTGGTGGTCGATGTCACCGGGCCGCTGTCGGGCAAGGTCGGTGACCGTGTCAGCTACGAGGTGGAACTGGTCAACCGGTCCGGCCGCAATCTCGAGAAACTGCGGATCATCGACTACTTCGACGCCGGCTTCCACCACGAGGCATCGGTGAGCCCGATCGAGCAGAAGGGCACGATCGACCTCGCCGCCGGTACCGCGCGCCGCCTGACGCTCGAGTTCCTCCTCGACGAACCGGGACGACAGTGCCACCGGGTCGAGATCATCGACCAGAACCACCAGCTCGTCGGCAAAGCCACCGAGTGCATCCTCGTGCTGCCCGCTCCCGCGGGGACGGCGCCACCGCCGTCCGCCACCCCCGCGCCCACTGCAGCGCCCGCCGCCGCGCCCACCGCCGCGCCCACCGCCGCTCCGATCGCGGCGCCGCCCACGGCACCCGCCGTCACGCTCCCTCCGGCCGCCGCACTGCCTTCTGCCGCCCCGCTGCCTGCTGGGGCGACCTTTCCCCCGGCGGTGACCGGGCCCCAGGCGGTGCCGCTCCCGCCACCCGCCACCAGCGTTCTTCCAGCCAGTCCGGCCCTGGCATCGCCGACGACGCCGATCGCGCCGGCGTTGAGCCTCGGGCTCTCCGGTCCCGCCGAAGTCGCGTCGGGCGCCACGGCAAGCTACGTGGCCACCGTGCGCAACACCGGCAGCACCCCCACATCGCCGACCAAACTCGACATCACCTGGGACGACGCCTTCTCGCCCCAGGAAGCCTCCGACGGCTATGCCCTCGTGGGGCAGAGCGTGACTTGGACCCTGCCATCGCTGGCGCCGGGTGGCGAGTTGCGGCGCCAAATCAATCTCCGGCCGCAGGCCACCGCCGGTGGCTACCGCGGCAGTGCCCGGGGGTGCGTCAAGGCGATCCTCACCGACACCAGTGGCGGTGAGATGGTGGCCGATGAGTCGTGTGCCCTGATCCGTTCGGTCACGCCGCCGGCCCGGACGCCGCGCGAGGCGGGGCTGCGGGTGTCGCTGGCCGACCTCGACGACCCCGTCGGCCCGGGAGGTGGGACCACGGTCGTCTGCACCGTCACCAACGAAGGGACCGCCCCGACCGGCAAACTCGCCGTGGTCGTCGCCATCCCCGATCAGGCCCGATTCCTCGGCGACCCCGTCCCCTCGCGGGTGCGAATCGAAGGGCGCAGCGTGACCTTCGACGCGGTGGGGAGCATCCCGCCCGGCGGCCACGCCACCTTCGAGGTGACCTACCGCTTGCCCACCAACGGGATCGGGCAGGCGATCGCGACGGTCACCGGGGACGACTTGCAGGGAGCGGCGGAGGCGGCCTGCACGACGAGCTTTCTCGGCCCCTGAGCGGCTGCTGGCCGCCCGTGGCCAAAGTCCATCCTTGGCCTTTGGCCACCTGAAAAGCTGCGCTTTTCACGGGAGCTGCGCTCCCGGCACCTCATCCATGAGGTGCAGCAGGCTGTTTTGCCACAGCCTGCTGGCCGCCCGTGGCCCAAGTCCATCCCTGGCCTTTGGCCAGATGAAAAGCCGAGCTTTTCACGGGAGCTGCTTCAAGCGCCCGTATGGCGGCCCGGCCAGCCCGCCGGCATGTCTCAATGCCGGTGCGGCGAGTCGGCCGGGGGTGCCGTTGCCGACCGGCGATCGGCCGTCGGCATGAGTTCGGGTTGGCCGGCGGCCGAAAACTGCTCTGTCTGGGCTGCCGGTGGAATGGCGGCCCGAGGGGGCCGCGGCATGCTCGTGGTGACGGCCAATTGGGGGATCGGTGACGGCTCGTTGGGGGCTGGTCCCGGGGCAGGCCGGGCAGCCGCCTTCGTCTCCGCGCTGCGCCACGCCGCTGCCCGCGCCGGATGTCGCCGCGACGGTGGCTACCGACCCGTCGAACGGGTCGATGTCGTGTTCGCCGGCGACACGTTCGACTGGCTCGTCAGTCGACGGTGGAACGCGCGCCGTCGCCCGTGGGACAGCGGCCGTGGCACCCTGGGGGTGCGTACCGAGGTGGCCCGGGCCAGTCTCGCCCGCGCGTGGCCCCTGTTTGGCGACCTCCGTCGCCTGGTTCGCCACGGGCTGAGGGTTCCCGCGGCCGACCGCCAGGGCCGGCCGTCCCTCGAGCGGATCGTCACCGTGCCGGTGGCCGTGGTGCTGCTCGCGGGAGATCGCGATGCCTGGCTCGAGCACGCCGGCGGCGCGAGGTTGGCGCGGCGCCTCGGGGTACGGATCGGATCGGGCACCGGGGTCGGCGGGGTGGTGATCCACCACGGGCACGACGCCGGTCCCCCTGATCGATCGCGGTCTGCCGCCGCCTCAGGCGCCGTCGGAGACTCGGCCGACGGCGGGCCGACGCTGCTGGAGAGTACGCTGGTGGACCTGGTCGTGCCCTTCGCCATGCTGCCGACCACCACCGAACATGCCGGCCTGGTGCGGCGCCTCGCGGCGGTCGAATCACCCCTCGACATGCCGGCCCTCGTTGCCGCGGAGTGCGGCTTGGCAACCACGCAGCGGACGGAACGGGGACTCCTGCTCGCGGATGACTGGCGCCGGGCGGTGGACGACTGGCGGCGGGTGGCGGCGCGGTGCATGCCCCGGTCGAACGCGCCGTTCGATCCACTCGACGCCCTGGCAGGCTGGCTTTCCCAGATTGATCCCCTACCCCAACGCGAGCCCCCCGCGCTCCTGACGGCGGTGTCCGCTCCGCCTGATCCCCGGGCCTTCGCGGCCACATCCACCCTGACGGTGCTGGGGCATCCGGCCGGACGGCATCTTCCTTCCGGCGTGCCGTGCCTCTGCCTCGGGCCACGGCCCGCTGCTCCCGGCGCCCAGGTCGGGGCGGCGACCACCGTCGGCGGGCCGGGAGCCGCATGGGTGGTGCCGGAATCGGCCGTGGTGGAACCGATCCGGGCAGTGGTTCTCGGGGACCCCCCGGGGATAGGCTCGGTCACGGCGCTCGCCGGGTTCGACGAACGCTGCGCCGCTGCCGGGGCCACGGCGGGGCGGTTCCGGGCGATTGATGCCGCCTGACGATCGATGCCACCCGGTGATCGGGCCGCGGGTGGATCGGGCCGCCGGGAGGGAAGGGAACGCGATGCACCTCATCGCCGAGATCCGCACGACATTCCCCGACCGATCGCACGCGGAGGCCTGTGCCGAGCGGCTCGTCGCAACGCGGCTGGCAGCCTGCGTGCAGATCGACGGACCGGTGAGGAGCGCCTACCGATGGCAAGGAGTGGTCGAGCGGGCCGACGAATGGCGTTGCACCTGCAAGACCACGATCGAACGGGGTGACGCCTGCAGCGGAGCGATCGCCACCGGGCATCCGTATGGCGTGCCCGAGATCCTGCTGACGAAGGTGGCGACCAGCTTGGAGTACGCCGCCTGGGTCCGTGAAGCGGTCGGCGAGTGCGGCGACGGCGTGGAGGGTGGATCAACGGGAACGGACGGTGCCGGATGACGAAGGCGACGGGCATGGCCTTCGAGATCGTTCTCCACCCGGCCCCGGCACCGCCTGCGGGCGGCCCTCTCCTCACCGACCCCTGGGGCGCATGGCCGACGGAGACAGTGGGGCCCTTGGCGGCCGCCACCCCGTTCACAATCTCGTTCGACGATGTGCTCGAACGCCTGGGGCGACTCAATGGTGTGTCCACCGAACCGGATGGCTCGGTCGTGGGTGTGGACACCGCGGGGGCGCGGGAATGGCAGTTCGACGCCCAACTCGCCGATCTGGGAGGGCGGCTGCTGACGCTCGAGCTCAAGGGGAGCTGTCCGCGAGCGGTGTTCGACGCCATCCTCGCCTGTTGCGGCTGGCCGGAGTCCGCGGTGATGATGCAGTTGCCCCGTGCCGGCGTGTTTCTCAGCGAAGAGGTGTTCCGTCGGCACGCGGCCGCCCGGTGGATTGCCGGGGATGGGCGGGTCTTGCGGCCTTCGTGATCGGCGTCGGGGGGAGTTTTCCGGCGCTGTGGCGGTTTTCCGTGGCCCTGGTGGTTTCCGGTCGATACGGGGAGTGAGTGGTTTCAGCGACGCGCGGGGGAAATGCCATGAGGACAGTCGGCGGCCGGTGGTTGACGGGCGGGATGCAGGTCGGGGTCGCGGTCCTCGGACTGTCCGGCTGGGTGCCGGTCTCCGCGGCGCAGAACACGCCGGCCGACCCGCTGGCCGTGAGCTCTGCCTACGGCGCGGGCGTGCACGCCTTCCATTCCCTCGACTTCCAACGCGCCCACCAGGACTTCACGGCCGCGATCGAAGGGGGAACCGAGGATCCCCGTGCCTTCTATTACCGAGGGTTGGCGGCACTCAAGCTGGGCCGCACCGACGAAGCCGATGCCGATTTCGCCGACGGGTCCAGCCGTGAGGCGGCGGGGGGGAGCACGCTGATGATCTCGCGTGCCCTCGAGCGCGTGCAGGGGGCGGATCGGCTGCGGTTGGAACAGTTCCGGGCCCGTGCCCGCGTCGCGGCGGTGCAGCGCGACCAGTCGGCGATCCGGGGCCGGTACTCCGACCTCTACGATGCCGAGGCCGACGTCCGCCGCCGGGCCCGTCCGCAACTCCGCCTGCCGCAGCCCGAGCCACTCGTTGCGCCGGCAGCCAAGCCGGCCACCCCCGCCCCCGGTCAACCGCGCCGCCCCACCCTCCCCGCCGATGGCAGCGAACGTCCGTCGCTCCCCCGTCAGCCCGCCGACGGCAACGATCCGTTCAGCGATGACCCCGTCAACGACTCCCGCGGCGACCAGCGCGACCAGCAGATGGAGGAACGTGGCGCCGAGCGCGACGACGTTTTCGACCAGCGTGATCAGCAGATGGAGGATCGGGCCAGCGAGACCGACAACTCGCTCGATCAGCGTGATGGCCAGGAGGAGCGTGAGGCAGCGGGCGGATTCTGAGCCCTGCCGCCAGCACCCCACACCCCGGCCCCCATGACCCATCCCGCCGCTGCCGCGATCGACGCCCAACTGGCGACCGCCACGTTTGTCGATCCCCACTCCCACATCGATCCGCACGCCCCGGCCGCCCGGTCGCTCGCCGACATCCTCGGCTACCACTACTACACCGAGTTGGCCCATTCGGCGGGTGTGCCGCGGGAATCGATCGAGGGGCAGGGGCTGTCCCCGGAGGAACGGGTCGAGCGGATCGTCGCAGGACTCGGCCCGCTCACCAACACGATCCAGCACGCCTGGTTGCTGGAGATTGCCGCCGATCTGTTCGGATTCGAGGAGCCCACGCTCGACCGCTCCAATTGGCGGCGGCTGGCCGATCTCGTCGCCACACGCACCGCCCGTCCCGACTGGGAGGAGACGGTGCTGGCGAAGAACCGGATGGAGGCGGTGTTCCTCACCAACGATTTCGACGATCCCCTCGAGGGGTTCGACACCACCACCTACGTGCCCTGCCTGCGGGTCGATGAACTGGTCTTCCACACCGGGAAGCCTGGTGTGCTCGACCGGCTCGAACGGGCGAGTGGCACGGGCACGGGGGATCGGGCAGGAGTCCACCGGGCGATCGCCGCACTGGCGGAGCGCTTCGTGCGCCGCGGGGCACGCGCCGCGGCGATCTCGCTGCCCCCCGATTTCCGCCCCTGGCAGCCCGACGCCGCGGCCGCCGAGCGTGCCCTGGCCACGGTCCGCCGTGAGGGGCCCGCCGCCCCCGCTGCCGACCGCGCCCTGCTCGCCGCCGACCTCTTCTGGCGGGTGGCCGAGTGCTGCGACGAATGCCGGCTGCCGTTCGACCTGATGATCGGCGTGCGCCGCGCGGTCTATCCGGGGGGCGTCTACCAGGGGCAGGATCTGCTCGACGGCCGGTTGTCGCTCGCCGACTACGCGCCACTGTTCAACGCCTTCCCCGGCGTCGCCTTTCCGGTGTCGGTGCTCTCGCACCCGCTGAACCACGAACTGGTGAGCTTTTCCTGGATCTTCCCCAACGTCTACCCGTTTGGCCACTGGTGGTATGCCAACACCCCGGCGGTGATCGAGCGCGATCTCGAGCAGCGGCTCGAGGCGGTGCCGCGGACGAAGCTCCTCGGCTACTACAGCGACATGTACAAGCTCGAATTCGGCTATCCGAAGTTCGCGATGTACCGCCGCGTGCTCGCCCG
>SXWA01000081.1 GCA_005791575.1 Planctomycetaceae bacterium | reverse complement strand
GGCCCCGCCTGCTTCTCCTCGACGAGCCGTCGCTCGGGGTGGCGCCCCTGATCGTGGCGCGGATCTTCGAGGTCGTGGCGGCCCTCGCCGCGCGCGGCATCGCCGTGGTGCTCGTCGAGCAGAACGCCCGGGCGGCGCTGCGGCTGGCCGGGCGGGGCTACGTGCTCGAGACCGGGCGGATCACCCTTTCCGGCAGCGGCGCCGAACTGGCTGGTGACCGGCGCGTCCGCGAGGCCTATCTCGGGGAGGGGTGAGCGTGTCGCCCGCGTCATGCCAGGGCGCGCGACTTCTCCTCGATCACCACGAGCAGTTCGTCCCAACTCTTCACGAAGGCCTCCGCCCCCTGTGATTGGAGCGTGTCGCCCAGCGAGGCGAGATCGATCCCGGCCCGGCCGATCTCGAACAGCACACGCTCCGCCTGGCCGCCACCCGACGAGAGGCTGTCGGCGAGCGTGCCGTGATCGGCGAAGGCGAGGAGCGTCGCCTCCGGCATGGTGTTGATGGTGTGGGGCGCCGCCAGGCTGCGGATGTAGAGGTGGTCGCAGAGGCTCTTGTCCTTCGTACCTGTGCTCGCGAACAGCAGCCGTTGCGGCCAGGCGCCGAAATTGGCGAGCCGCTGGCAGCGGTCGGAGGCGAGGAGGTCGCGGTACGACTGGTAGCAGCGCTGGCCGACGGCGATCCCCAACCGGTTGCGGAGCGGCTCGGGCAGCTGCGCCGCGGTGGCGCCGTCCCATCGGCTGATGAACAGCGAGGCCACCGAGCAGACCCGGGGGTCGAGTCCGGCATCGATCCGTCGCTCCACGCCGCGGAGGTAGGCCTCGGCCGCGGCCAGGTACTGGTCGCGTGTGAACAGCAACGTCACGTTCACCGGCACCCCGGCGAAGATCGCCTCTTCGATGGCGGGGAGGCCGGCGGGGGTGCCGGGGATCTTGATGAACAGGTTGGGACGTGCCGCCCGGGCGTGGAGGTCGCGGGCCGCGGCCAGCGTGCTGGCGGTGTCGTAGGCGAGGCGCGGTGACACCTCGAGCGACACCCAGCCGTCGACCCCGCCGCTCCGCTCGTGGATCGGCCGGAACAGGTCGGCCGCCCGGGCGAGGTCCTCGATGGCCAGCTCGAAGAACAGCGCCTCGCCGGTCCGGCCGGCGGCGCGCTTGGCCACGATCGCCTTGTCGTAGAAGGTGCTGCCCTTCACCGCCTGGTTGAAGATCGTCGGGTTGCTCGTCAGGCCGGTCACCGACAGGCCGTCGATGTAGCGCGCGAGGGTCCCGTCATCGAGCATGCCCCGGGTGATGTTGTCGAGCCACAGGCTCTGACCGCGGGCGCGCAGGCTGGCGGTGATCCTGGGCTGCATGGCGAGGGGCTCCGCGGGGCAGTGGGGGTGGCCGGCGAGCGCCGGGCCGCGTCACTCTACCTCGGCGGGAGGCCGTCCGGCGACGAGGTCGAGGATTGCCGCCCCGAAGTCGGCGAGGCGTTTCTCACCGATGCCCCGGCAGCGCAGCAGGGCCGCCGGGCTGGCGGGTCGCTCCCGGGCGATCGCGCGCAGCGCCTTGTCGTCGAGGATCGTCCAGGCCGGCTTGCCCCGCGCGTCGGCCACCCGGCGCCGCCAGGAGCGCAGCCGTTCGAAGAGATCGCGATCGACCCCCTGCCAGTCGTCGGCCTCGATCCGCGTCGGACGGGCGGCGCTCCCCACCCGGGGCTCGAGCAGGACCACGGGCCGCCGCCCGCGGAGCACCTCCCAGGAACGTTCGTTGAGGCCGATCACCGGGCGGTCACCCCCGGAGCGCTGCAGCAGTTCCTGATCGAGCAATTGATGGACGAGGTTCTCCACGGTCCGTTGATCGAGCGCCGCGAGCAGGCCGAACGTGGAGAGGCGCTCATGGCCATGGCGGAGCACCCCCTCGGTGCGGGCCCCGCGGAGGACCTCGCCGACGTGCCGGACACCGAACCGCTGCTCGACGCGCGCGACGCAGGAGAGGATCTTCTGCGCGGTCACCGTGGCTTCGGGGAGCGCGTCGGTCTCCCCGAGGCAGACGTCGCACGCCCCGCACGCCGCATGGGGGTAGATCTGGCCGAAATACTCCGACAGCGCCGCATGGCGGCACCGGGCCGACTGGGCGTAGCGCCGCATGGCATGGAGGTGTTCGAGCTGTCCGGCGACGAGCGCGGCGGCCTCGTCAGGCTCGAGTTCCGCCTCGGTGGCACTCTTGCGGATCAACGATTCCCAGCTGAAGACATCGGCCGACGAATAGAGGAGCACGCATTCCGCCGCGAGGCCGTCGCGGCCGGCGCGGCCGGTCTCCTGCTGGTAGGCCTCGCCGCTCGTCGGCAGGGCGGTGTGGATCACGAGCCGGACGTCGGACCGGTCGATCCCCCTGCCGAAGGCGACCGTGGCGACGCCGACGTCGATCGTCTCGCGGGCGAACGCCTCCTGCGTCCGGCGTCGCTCCGACTGGTCGAGGCCGGCGTGATAGGGGCGGGCGAGGATCCCGGCGGCGGCGAGCCGGGAGGCGAGTCGCTCGGTTTCCTTGCGCGAGATGCAGTAGACGATCGATGCCGCGCCGCGGTGCCGCCCGAGGATCTCCAGCACCTGTCCGCCCCGGTCCGTCCGCGGCACCACCCGGTAGCAGAGATTCGGACGGTCGAAGGTCCCGACCAGCAACGCCGGACCGTGCAGCGAGAGTTGGCCGACGATGTCGTCGCGCACCCGCGGCGTGGCGGTGGCGGTGAAGGCGTGGAGGCTGGCGTCGGGGAACCGATCGCGGAGCAGGGCGAGTTGCCGGTATTCGGGGCGGAAGTCATGGCCCCAGTGGCTGATGCAGTGGGCCTCGTCGATGGCGAACCGGCGCACCCCGACGCGCACCAGCACGTCGAGCAGGCCGGTGTTGACCAGCCGCTCCGGGGCGGTGAACAACAGCCGCAGTTCGCCGGCGGCGAGCCGGTCGCGGATCTTGCCGCGTTCGGCGGCCGACAGCCCGGAGTGGAGGGCGGCGGCCGGATAACCGATCGCCTCGAGGGCATCGACCTGATCCTTCATCAGGGCAACCAGCGGGGAGATCACCACGTCGGTCGAGTCGCCGACCAGCGGGGGGAGTTGGTAGCAGAGGCTCTTGCCGCCGCCGGTGGGCATGACGACGAGCGAATCGCGCCCCGCCAGCGCCGCGGCGATGGCGTCGGATTGCAGCGGGCGGAGGCGGTCGAAGCCCCACCAGCGCTGCAGCAGGTCCGCAACCCGGGGATCGAGCGGCACGCCGCCGTCATCCGGGGGCGGGCGGCCGGAGGGGGATTCATCGGAAGTCGCGGCCGTCCGTGGCACGGAGACACCTGGCGCGGGAACTGCGGGACATCGAGCGTACCAGATCGGTGACGGCCCCTCCCACGCCCCGGGGGCATCGGCAGCCGGGTCCACTTGCGCGTAGGATGAGGCGGTCGCGTGCCCGTCGGGGAGTGCCTGTGGAACCCTACCTTTCGCAGATCCTTTCCCGCCTCGCCGCCGGTGCGTCGCGCCACCGGGACCTTGATGCCGCCTCGCGGGCGAGGCTGGCCCTCGAGACGGCCCGGAGCACGGCGGCGGCCGCCGCCGACTGGGTGGCGGTGGCGGTGGACACCAAGCACGGCGCCATCGAGGGCGGCGCGGCCGCGGAGGAGACTGCCACCGGACCTTTGGCGACACTGCGCATCCTGCTGATCACCGCGCGGTGTCTCGTTGAGGTGGCCAGGGAGGGGAAGCCGCGGCCGTGCGGATCGGGCACCCGGTTCGGCCTCTCGGCCGGCGGCCGCGCCCTCGTCGGCATCGACGTGCTCCCGGAACCGGGCCTCGGGGACGGCGCGATCTTCGGGGGTCATCGGGCGGAGGTGCGGTGCATCGATCCAGGAGGGCCGCAGGCCTTCGACCGGGCGTGGCGCGAGGAAGCCGGTACCCGACCGGCGCAGGGCGGTGTCGCGCTGGTGCTCGGGGCGGGCAATGTCACCGGTCTGCCGGTCGCCGACGCCATCGGCCAGATCTTCGGGTACGGCAGGGCGGTCGTCCTCAAGCTCCACCCCGTGCATGCGGCGCTGGAGGGGGTGCTCCGCCGGGCGTTGTCGCCGTTGATCGAGGCCGATCTCCTCGACATCGTCGCCGGCGGGAATGATCTCGCGGCCGCGCTCGTCGCGGCGCCGGACGTGTCGCATGTCCACCTCACCGGCGGGCAAGTGACCTTCGATGCAGTCGTCTGGGGGGGGCCGGGGCCGCGGCGCCCCGGCGACCGGCCCCGGCTCGAGAAGCCGATCACCTGCGAACTGGGCAATGTCACCCCCTGGATCGTGCTTCCCGGCCGGTACACCGCTGCCGAACTGCGCCGGCAGGCGGATTGCCTGGCCGCCTCGATCATCAACAACACGTCGTTCAACTGCATCGCCACCAAGTGCGTGATCACCTGCCGGTCTTGGGATCAGCGCGACGAGTTCCTGGCAGCCATCGCCAGTCGGCTGGCGGCAGCTCCCGCGCGGCCTGCGTGGTATCCGGGGGCGACGGCACTCTGGGAGCGGTTCAACGGCGTTCCCGCCCCTGCCGATGGCTCCCTGCCCTGGAGGTTCCGCACCGGAATCGATCCCGCGCTGGAGCCGGCGCTCGTGGATCGCGAATGGTTCGTGCCGGTCGCGGTGGAGGTGCCGGTCGATGCCGACGGCATCGATGCTTTCTGCGGCGCGGCCCACGCACTCGTCCGCTCCATGCCCGGTTCGTTGGCGGTGAGCGTGACGGTGCCGCGGTCACTGTCGAACCATGAGGAGCGGCGTGCCGCCACGCTCGTCGATCACCTCGAGTATGGCGTCGTGGCGGTCAACACCTGGTCGGCGCTGGCCTATGCAGCCGGCAGCATCCCCTGGGGAGGTTTTCCCGGCGCCACCCTTGCCGAGCCGGCCAGCGGCATCGGTTGGGTGCACGATCCCCTGCTGCTGCCCCTGGTGCACAACACGATCCTGCGGGCCCCGCTCGCGTCGTGGCTGGTGCCGGCCTGGTTTCCCTGGCATGCCGGCGGCCGACGACTCGCCAGCGGGGTCGTGGCGATGTACACGGCGCTGGCCCGGGGAAAGTCCCCCTTGCCGCACCTGGCGGCCATGCTGCCGGCGGCGGTCGGGCAGCGCGGTTGATCGTGGTCGCGGCGCCCACTGGCGGCCGGCGATGCCCGGGCCCGGATCGTGTCGCGGACTTCGGGGGCGTCCGGGTTGACCGGGAGGTTTGGGACTGCATGGCACTTCGGGGCGCCACCAGCGACTCGGGTGAGCAGGGATGCCCGTGGTCCGGCTCATTGACCGTGGCAAACAGACCTTGCCGCGGCAGGGGGGGGGTGGGACAGTCCGCTCTCGAAAGGCCCCCCGCATGCTGCTGACCTTCCGAATCCGGCCGACCGCCGGACCCCGAGCGATCCCTGCTGCACACACCGTCTCGCCACGGCGCTGGTGCACGGTGGCCACGCATCGGCTCTGGGCGGCATTCCTGGCAGCCCGTGGCCAAAGTCCATCCATGAGCGAATGCCCGACGAAAACCCGCAGTTTTCGACTGATGCGCGCTCCCGGCACCTCATCCCCTGGGGGGCGCGGGTGGGTTCTCCACAGCCTGCTGGTCGGCTGCATCGCGGCGCTACCGGCTTCCGCTGGTGCCGCCGGGCCTGAGGGCACCGCCTTCCTCGCCGGCACCAGTGCCCGCAGTGCCTGGCTGCAGACGATCGACACGGTGGCGAGCGACTGGCCGGTCATCGACCTTGTGCCACCCGATCCCGATCATGACCCGCCGCGGCCGGGGGTGGTGCGCTCGGCCTGGATGGAGGCGGTGAGCAGCGGTGCCGAGGCCAGACCCCAGCGGCAGCGCGTCGTCGCCCGGGTGCGGCCCGCAGCCGATGGCGCCTGGATCGACGCATTCGTGGAGACGGAATCGATCGGCCAACGGGCGCCGCCGTTCACAGACTCGCTCCTGGTCGATCGCGTTGACTGGACAGGCGGAGCCACAGGCGAAACGACCGGGATCGCCACCGATCTCGTGACCCGGCTGGCGGCACACGACGTGGAACTGGCACCACTGCCCGCGCTGCCGGATGCGGAGTCGCTCGCCCCGAAGCCGCTCGGCCCCCCGTGGGCAGGCAGCCGCTTTCCCCGGGTCTCACGTGCGTGGCACAAGCTGCTGAGCGACGAGCAGAACTTCTACGAATGCGAGAGCCTGGTCTGTATCACGGCGGCCTTCGGAGCCGGGGCCCTGATGGCCAACACCGGATTCGATACCACCGTCCAGGAGGCCTGGCAGAGGAGCGTGGCCCCGACCGATGTCGGGAAGTTCTTCTCCGGCTGCAAGGACATCGGGGAGGGGCGCTACGCGCTCGCAGCGTTCGGCGCCGCGGGGGCCGCCGGCCTGCTGTTCGAGGGCCGGCCCACCGGCGACATCCTCGGGGAATGGGGATCGCGCTCGCTGCGGATTTTCGTCGTCGGGGCTCCGCCGGTGTACCTGCTGCAGCTCGCGACCGGAGCGTCGCGGCCCGGCGAGGGGTCGGCCGGAAGCCAGTGGCATTTCTACAACGACAACAACGGCGTCAGTGGCCACGCATTCGTCGGCGCGATCCCCTTCCTCGCGGCCGCCGACATGGTCGAGAGCCCCTGGGCGAAGGGGGGCTTGTACGTCTGCTCGACCTTCGTCGCCTTCTCACGGATCAACGACAACGCCCACTACCCGTCCCAGGCCTTCCTCGGCTGGTATCTGGCCTGGGCCAGTGCCGTGGCCGTGGACCGGACCGAGTGGCGCTACGCAGGGATGGATGTCCGCGTCGTTCCCTTGCCGATCGCCGACATGGGCGGGATGGCCGTGGAAGCCAGGTGGTGAACCACGGGCCGCGTCGGCCGCTCAGCCGACGACGAGCATCGCGATCGCCATCATGGCGGCCGTCACACCCAGCGGCAGGGCGGGGATCTTCCCGATCCACCAACCAGCTGCGGCGGGGCGGGGGCCGGCAATCGCGTCGCGGATCGACTCGACCGTGACCGGCAGGCTGACACCCGGCAGGCCCTCGGTTCCGGAACCGATGAGCATCACTCGCGTTGCGTCGAGTGCCGTGGTCTCGGTCATTCCGGCGGCGATCCGCTCGCGGAGCAGGGCGGCGAAATCACGGCCCGACATGTCGTCGAGCTCACCCGCCACCAGCCAGGCATCGAAATGCCGCTGGCGGGCGAGCCGCAGGGCATCGGTGCCGCTGGAGCGGAAATGCAATTC
>SXWA01000080.1 GCA_005791575.1 Planctomycetaceae bacterium | reverse complement strand
CCGCTGCGCCAGCTGGACCAGCGGCGCCCCGCTCACCAGCGACGCCACGCTCACCGGCGGGCCCGCGCTCACCAGCCGGGCCAGCCTTCCCGTCGAGGCCGTTCTTGCCGTCCTTCCCCGGCGCACCGTCGCGGCCGGGAGCACCGTCCTTGCCCGCTGCGCCAGCTGGACCAGCGGCGCCACGCTCACCAGCGGCGCCACGCTCACCGGCGGGCCCGCGCTCACCAGCCGGGCCAGCCTTCCCGTCGAGGCCGTTCTTGCCATCCTTCCCCGGCGCACCGTCGCGGCCGGGAGCACCGTCCTTGCCCGCTGAGCCAGCTGGACCAGCGGCGCCACGCTCACCAGCGGGCCCACGCTCACCGGCCGTTCCGGTGAGCCCCCGCGCTCCTGCGATGCCCGCTTCACCCTTGACGCCGGCTGCCGCGCCACCCAAGCCGATGAGACTTGCCACACTCGAGGCGAATCCCTTGCCACGCCACAGATTCAACTCGCGCCAGGTGTGATGTTCCTGGTCCCACACCCAGAGGAGTCCCGCGTGCTCCTCGTACCAGGCGTCGCCGACTGCCCCCTGACGCGGGAGACTCTTGTGGTCGTCGATGAGGCCATGCACGGTCTTGATGGGTGGAAACTGCGAAACAGCCACAGTGCGATCCCTTCACATGATGGATAAAATCAGGGCGGACAGGTGGCGCGACAGGCGTCCCTCCGACCCCACGATGTTGGTGGTATATCGGCTGGACGGCAGATCGCAACCGCCCCCCGGAAAAACTGGTGGCTGCCGCCGGCTGCCCCGCACCCATCGCCCCCCGGCCTACCGGGAAACGGGGGTCAGGCCGGGCCGCTCTCCGTGGGCCCCGACTGCTCTCGGTGATGTCGCGCCCCGAGGCGGGTCACTTCGGCAGCGGCTTCTGGACGAACACGAAGCCGCCCTTCTTGTTGCCCACCACGATGTCGGGGCGCCCGTCGGCGTTGATGTCGCCGACGGCGACCTGCGTGCCCACCCCCGAATCGTCATCGATGCGGTGCGGGGTCCAGGTGACCATGCCGTCCCTGCGGCCGAGCTTGAACCAGTAGAGGTAGGGAGTCCCGGCGGGATCGGGGTCGCCCTTCGGGCCGTGTGCCCAAAAGCGTTTGCCGGTGACGATGTCCTCGAGCCCGTCACCGTCCATGTCGGCCATCGCCACCGAGTGGAGCTGGGAGAACTGCACCCCGTCGAGCCCCTTCTCCCCCTCGGCCGGCAGGATCATGTGCGGCACGAAGTCGATGGCGCCGTCCTTCTTCACCTGCTCGAACCACCCCAGCCCGTAGCCGTGGGCCACGAGGCTGGTCACCACGTCGGCGTCGCCGTCACCATCGACGTCGGAGCAGTGCATCTGCGCGCCGCCGCTGCCGAAGGCGAACGGATGCTTCTTCCAGACCGGCGGCGTCTGACCGGCCGGCACAGGGGCCGGCTGCTCCCACCACCCGCCCGCCATGAGGAGGTCGGGGCGACCATCGCCGTTGACGTCACCCACGCCGAGGCCGTGCTGGTACTGGCCCCAGGCCTCCTTCTCGGAACAGGGGCGGAAGGCCCAGCGCTCGGTGCCGGTCTTGTCGGCCGGACCGGCGAACCCGAGGACACCGCCGGTGTGAAACACGAGCTCACCCCGGCCGTCGCCGGTGACGTCGAGCCAGTCGGGCGACTCGTTGTCGACGACCGGGTGGACGAGGTGCTTGGTCCAGCCCCCCGTGCGTCCGCCGGGATTCTTGAACCAGTTCACCTCCTTGCCAGGCCACTCGTTGACGAGCACGTCGGGCCTGCCGTCGGCATCGATGTCGGCCACGGCGGTCATGAAGTTGTTGGAATACTGATTGGGATCAAAGTCCTTGGGGGGATAAATCTCGAACCGTTCCTTGAAGTCGGGGCCGGCATACCAGTAGGGGCCGTAGACCACGTCCCCCTTGCCGTCGCCGTCGAAATCGCCGATCCCGGCGGCCTCGGCATGGAACTTGTCGGTCAGCAGGAACCGCTCGAACCCCGCCGCCGTCTCGGCGCGGGCGACGGCCGCATCGGCGGCGGCCACAAGCAGCATGAGCCCGGCAACCCGTCGTCCTGCGCTCTTCATCCCGGTCTCTCCTCGGTTGAGTCGTCGCCCACTCGGTGCCGCGGCCACCGGCCGCAATGCTCCTCCCTGACCCGGCTGATCATATCGCCGGGCCGGGGCCGGCGGGGGGACGAGCCGTGTCGCAGCCCTGCCGAGCGCCGGTAGAGTGTGCGTCCGGAGCCATCCCGAAGGAGACCGAGGAGACCAGGAGGGCCGCCATGGCCAAGCGCCGTTCCCGCCGCGCCGACACCGCGCCGGTCGCCAGTGCCACCAGTGCCACCAGTGCCCTCGATCACGACGACCACGCCGCATTGCTGGCCGCACTCGACACCCATGGCAACGGCATCGGCATCGCACCGCTCACCCGGGCCGCGCGAGGCCCGCGCCGCAGGATGGCGCCGGACGAGGCACGCCGCGCCGTGCCATCCGCGCTCACGCTCTATCTCGTCGAACGTGCCGGCGTGCTCTCCTGGCAGACCACAGCCCCGGCCGTCACCAGCCCGAGCAGGAGCGCGAGCGTTGCTCCGCGGCGGCGCGCCGGCAGCCGCCGCGCCACCGAGCGGCTGGTGACCGCACGGGCGTTTGAGGAGGTCGCCCCCGACGCCGTCCATGCGGCGCTCCAGAAACTCGACGACACGTTCACTCCGTCGCGCGGGCTGCGGCGGCTGACCAACGGGAGACTGGTCACTCCGCCCGCGGGCCCGTACGAGGGCCGCACCCTGCTGGTGATCCACGGCACGTTCTCCAACGCCGACAACGTGGTCGCCGACCTGCAGGCCACCGACCATGGCCGCGATCTCCTCGGCCGCGCGGAGAAGCACTACGACCGCGTGCTGTTCTTCGACCATCCCACGCTCGCGCAGGGGCCGCTCCTCAACGCCATCGAGCTCGAGCGCCTGTTCGCGGGCAGCACGCACGCGGTGGACGTCGTCTGCCACAGCCGCGGCGGGCTCGTGGCCCGCTGGTGGCTGGAGACGTTCGCCGGCGGCCGCCGCGGAGCCACCAGGGCGGTGCTCGTCGGGTCACCCGTGGCCGGCACGAGCCTCGCGGCCGGCCCCCGGATCCGCGGCGGCATCGACGCCATGACCACCCTCGGCAACGCCGTCGCCGCCAGCGGCCAGATCCTCGGCCTGGCCGCGCCGTTTCTCGCCGCGCCCGTGGGGCTGCTGCGGATCCTCCTCTCGATCACCGGCACGGCCAGCCGCCTGCCGATCCCCGACGCGTTGATGGCGGCGGTGCCGGGGCTCTTCGCGCAGTCCAGGATCGGCAACAACAGCGAGCTGCGCGTCCTCCGCGGTGGCAGCCCGCCGCGCGGTCTCGACTACTTCACCGTCACCGCCAATTTCGAGCCGGCGGCGGAGGGCTGGCGATTTTGGCGCTATTTCCGCCGCACGACGGCGGCCGACATGGTGACCGACGTGGTCTTCGACGGCCCCAACGACCTCGTCGTCGATACCGACTCGATGGGGGATTTCGGCCGGGCGACGGGGATCCGCCCGACCGATTCGCTCGACTTCGGCACCACCGCCGACATCCACCACTGCAACTATTTCCGCACCGCGCGGACGGGCGCGTTCATCGCCAAGGCGCTGCGGATCGGCTGACGATCTGTGGAGAAACAGCCTGCTGCACCTGATGGATGAGGTGCCGGGAGCGCAGCTGAGGGTGAAAACCGCAGGTTTTCGCGCGGCCGAATCAGGTCTCGCCGGAGGGGGGCGCGTCGTCGCCCGCAGCGCCGGCATCGGGGGGCAGGTCCTTGGAGCCGACGATCGTGAGATTCATCCCGATCTGCACACTCACGCTCTTCTCGCCGACCTTGAGACTGGTCTTGCCGGTGAGATACCAGCCGAGCGACCCGGTGGAGAATTCCTTCACGTCGGCGGTCATCGGGATCCCGTTGATGACCACCTCAACCGGTTGTGCATGCTCACGGAACTGGGCCCGGGTGATCGAACAGGTCGTCTTTTGGATGGCCATGGCGCTACCGTGTTGCTCGTCGTTGCCCGTCGTGACGCTCGGGGGATGCCGGCGGCGACGCTGTCGCCGGCCATCGAACCCGGCCGGCGGAAGTGTAGCAGGCTCTGGATCGGCACCGTCGCGGGGCCAGACCAACGCGACGGTCAGACCAGTTCGAACACCACCTCGATCTCCACCGGCACCCCCTCCGGCAGCGATCCGACACCCACGCTCGAGCGCACGCCGACCCCGGCATCCTGCCCCCACACCTCGGCGAACAGCTCGCTGGCACCGTTGACCACGGCCGGATGGGAGAGGAAGTCGGGAGTGGAGTTCACCAGCCCCAGCACCTTCACGACGCGTGCCACCCGGTCGACGCTCCCCACCGCGGCGATCACCGTGGCGAGGATCGCCAGGCCCGCCTGCCGCGCCGCGGCCTTGCCCGCGGCGAGATCGAGCTCGGCTCCCACCTTGCCGCGGAGCAGCGACCCGTCGGCCTGGAGGGGCAGGTGGCCGGAGGTGAGGAGCTGGCGGCCGAGCACGAGGCTCGGCACGTAGGCACCGATCGCCTTCGGCGCGGGGGGGAGGGTCACACCGAGGGCGGCGAGGCGCTGCGACGGCGTCATGGAATGCTCCAGTACCGGATGGGATGTCGATGGTGTCGGGAGGCGGTGGACGGCGGCGGTGGCCGCGGCGCTCACCGGCCGGAGGCCTGCCGTTTTACCCGCCGTATGCCTGTGCCGTGGGGGCGAGGACCATGTCGGCTTCGAGCGGGCGGCGCGGCACGATCGACCGGGCCTGGAGCGCCCCGTGGTAGGCGCGTACCGCCTCGGCGGCCGCCAGATCACCGTCGGCCACGCGGCGCAGGTGCTCCACGAACAGGAGCTGGTCCTCGGCGGCGTTGATCTTCCGGCCGAAGAGGGCGACCCGGGCGCCGTGCTTCTTCGCCTGCTCGATCAGCGCGAAGGCGTCGTGCGTCGTACCGGCACCACCGCCGAGGATCCCCACCACCACCGAGCGGTCGTAGGCGGCGAGCTGCTCGGTGACCGCCGGGCCGAGGTAGGGAATCTTGAGGAAGATCGGCCGGCCGGCGCGGGGCACCCCCGCCAGTGCCCGGGCGACATGATCGGCGAGGAACCGCGCCACGTCGCGCGGCCGCTCCCCGGCGACTTTGCCCGGCACGCGGTCGAGCGCGTTGGGATAGAAGACCTCGAGGAAATGGCGGAAGGCGTGCCGCTCCGCCTCGATGCGGAAGTCGCGGTACGCCGCGAGCATCTCCCGGTCGAGTGCGGCGTCGTCGTTGAGCGTGAGGGAGAAGAGGCCGAGGTTCGCACCCCGGCCGGTGTCGGCGTGGCGGCAATCCACGCGCCCGCACTGCGCCTGGGGGATCGTCGCGGTGGAGAAGGGGAGGGCGGGCTGCCGGGTGTAGCCGCCGCTGCCGGCGGCGAGCCAGATGTCGGTGGTGTCGTTCATCCGCACCGCCGGCGTCATCGCGCTGGTGCAGAACAACCCCTCGTCGATCGCCAGCAGTTCGCTGGTGCTGGCGCTCATCAGCATGATGTCGAGCAGTCCCTGGTCGACGAGGCGGCGGATGTTCTCCCGGTAGTCGGCGATCGAGAAGAACGGCCCGTGCTCCGTCGTGCCGCCCGGCTTCACCCCGGGGGCGGCGAGGCCGAAGGCCATGTCGGCGTCCTTGGCGTCGGCGAGGATGAAATCGCCGCACGACGGGTCGGCCACGATCCGGGCGAGCTTGACGTCGAGCGACTTTTGGACGGCGGGGGTGCGCATCGGAGGCCTGCCGGTGGGGGGCACGGGCCGAAAAACCGCCCCGTGGGACTGCATCGTGGCGGTAGACTACACTGCTGTCCACCCGCCGTGGAGCATGCCCGGCGGCCGCCCCAGCCTGGAGGATGCCGATGGCCCACGCCGAGTACCGCTTCTCCGTCGGACCCTGGAATCTCGGCCGCGGTGCCGATCCCTTCGGCCCGCCGGTCCGCCCCGCCGTCCCCTTTGCGGACGTGCTCCGCACCGCGGTCGACCTCGGATTCCACGCGATCCAGTTCCACGACGACGACGCCGTCCCCGACCTGGAGACGATGACCCCCGCCCAGATCACGAAGGCGGCGGAGTCGATGCGGAAGATGCTCGCCGACATGGGGCTGGTCGCGGAGTTCGTCGCCGCGCGCCTCTGGGAGCATCCCCACGGTGTCGACGGCGGCTACACGTCGAACGACCCGGCGGCGCGGAAGTGGGCGATCGACCGCTCGAAGCGCGCCGTCGACGTCGCCATGGCGCTCGGCACCGAGCTGATGGTGATGTGGCCGGCCCGCGAGGGCACGGGGGTGCGCGAGAGCAAGGATCCGGTCGAGGCCTCGCGGCAGCTCATCGCCGCGATCGACGCCATGCTCTCGGCGAGCCCGAAGGTGCGGATCGCGATCGAGCCCAAGCCCAACGAGCCGGTCGACACCGCGTTCCTCCCCACGATCGGCCACGCGCTCGCCCTCGGCACGCGCTGCGCCGATCCGGCCCGAGTCGGCGTGCTCATCGAGAGCGCCCATGCGATCCTCGCCGGCCTCGATCCATCCGACGAGATGGGCTTCGCGCTCGCCGCCGGCAAGCTCTGGGGGGTGCACCTCAACGATCAGAACGGCCTCAAGTACGACCAGGACAAGGTCTTCGGGGCCGCCAACCTGCGCGGCGCGTTCGACCAGGTGCGGGTCCTCGAGAGGGCCGGCTACGCCTCGACAGGCTACGTCGGCTTCGACGTCAAGGCGCAGCGCACGCAGCCGGCCGAGAAGGCGGCCGCGCACCTCGCCACGAGCAAGGCGGTGTTCCTCAAGCTCGTGGAGAAGGTCCGCACCTTCCCCGAGAGCGTGGCCGCACAGTGCATCGCCGCCCGCGACTACGAGGCCCTCGAGCGGCTCGTGCTCGAGCACCTGCTCGGCTGACCGGCCCTGAGCGGCCCGCGACGGCCGGCCGTCGCGGGCTCCCCTCGCTGGACATGACCATGCGTTGCCCGCGACCTTTCCGCCGCTGCGTCGCCGCCGGGCTTGCCCCCTGCGGCGGGCCTGGGCTTTCCGCCTGCGGCGGGCCTGGGCTTTCCGCCTGCGGCGGGCCTGGGCTTTCCGCCTGCGG
>SXWA01000079.1 GCA_005791575.1 Planctomycetaceae bacterium | reverse complement strand
TCCCTGACTGGGCTTCCCTGACTGGGCTTCCCTGACTGGGCTTCCCTGACTGGGTTCCCTCGCTGGGCTGAAGGTGCGCGGCCGACCAGCCGCGCTCACTCCCCGAGCACGAGCGCGATCGATTCGGCGGCAGCCACCGAGACATGCTCCGTGCGCCGCGTGGCTGCCGCCACGCACGATCGGGCGAGGAGGCTGTCGTCGAGGCAGGCCAAGCCGCGGAACCGGCGTGCGGTGGCCGCGCTGCCATGGGCGGCGGAGAGGGCGCGCAGTTCCTCCTCCGACCATGCCAGGGCGATCCGCCGGGCGGCGGCCGCCGCCACCACCTCGCCCCATGGTGGGCGGATCATCAGCACCCGTCCCTCCTCCACCAGCGGCCGCATCCAGCGGAGCAGGAACACCACCACCAGCGCCCCGCAGTGGATGCCGTCGGCGTCGGGATCCATGAGGAGGACGACACGGTCGAAGGCGGCTTGCCGGGGATCGACCGGCGCCCCGATCGGCAGGCCGAGCGCCGTGGCGAGCGCGGCGAAAAACGCATGGCCGGCCACACGGGCCAGGGGCGCGCGCAGCGCATTGAGCGGTTTGCCGCGCAGCGGAAGGACCGCCTGGCTGTCGGCATCGCGCACGCGCGTGACCGCACCGGCCGCCGAATCCCCCTCGACGATCACCAATTCCGCGCCCCTCCCCGGGCCACTACGGCGGCAGGGGGTGAGCGTCAGCGGGCCGGTGGGTGGGTGCATGGAAAGCGGTCTGCCCTGGTCAACGGCCCGTGGCGGCGGGCACCGTGTGGCCGGTCGTCACACGCCACGTCGCGGGCGAGCGCCAGCGCGGCCTCACCTCGCCGCTGACGAGGATGAAGCCGTCGGCCAGCGCCACGGCCGGGGTGGCGAGTTGGTGCACCGGTGGCGCCGGCAGCGGCTCCCAGACGTCGGCGACCGTGTCGTGGCGCAGGGCGAATGGGGGGAAGCCGGGATGGGCGTCGCGGAGGGTTGCCGTTTTCTCCCAGAGCGCACCGTCGTCGCCGGAGACGACGATCAGGTGCCGCGCGCCGAGAGGGGCGGCGCTGCCCGCCATCGTGGGGCGTGGCAGATCGGCCCGCCGGTGCCAACCGCCCGACTGGTCGGCGCGGAAATCCCCGGGGTCGAAGGCGTGGTGATCGACGAGGGCATCGATGGCGTTGGCAGCGCCGCCGTCGCGCCGGCGCCGTCCACTCATCACGTGCACGCGCGGGCGCGGCCCGCCCGCCGCCACCACCACCGGCAACGATCGCGGTCCCCCCGGCACGTCGGGGAGCGGTTCCCAGCGGAGCCCGGGCCCGGGAACACCGGGGCCAAGACGATCGAGGCCACTCAGGTCGAGCCGGAGAAAGCCGGCGCCGGCGGTGGCGAGGCCGGGGCCATGCTGCCCGCCGGCGACGTAGACCACGCTCCCGATCGCCGCCGCACCGGCCGAGGTGAGGGGCCCGGGGAGCCGCGGCAGCGGCCGGCGCGCGAGCGTGCCGGCGGCCGGATCCCAGGTGAGGAGAAAGACCTCGGCAGTGGCGGCGGTGCCGTCGTCGCCGCCGATGCAGACGACCCCTTGGGGGATCGAGGCTACGGCCCCGGAGGCGAGCGGGCGGTCGAGCGGGGCTGCTGCCTGCCAGGCGGAGGGCTGTGACTCGGCTGTCGGCAGCACCCAGGTGGCGGCATGCCAGCGCTTCGGAACCGCCCAGCGATCCTCTCCGGGGGCGACCGGGAAGTTCGCCCCGCCGGCGACGATCACCGCCCCGGCGTGGATGCCGACGAACGGACCGGCCACGCCGAGCGGATCGGGGAGCGCGGGGAGCGGCTGCCAATCGAGCGGACCGGCGGCCTGGGCGGCAGCGCACACCAGGCCCACGATCATGCAGCCGATTCCGGCGGCGCCGCGCCGCCGACGACCGTGACGCTGACGACCGCGACGCCGGGCTTGGTCGCGCGGGGAACGGTCGGTCATGGCATGCGCAAGGCGGGGAGCGTTCGGGCCGATTGCCGTGGCGGTCACCCACCGTGATACCATGCCGCTTCACCGGGCCGCGAGACGCTGCCGCAGCGTGGAGCGCCGCGCGGATGGGGATCTGTCGGGCCGGGGAGGATCGTCGCGATGCCGCTCGCTGTGCCGGCGCCCGGGCGCCGTGGCCCCCTGACGACGAACGCCCTGCTGATCGTGGCCCTGATGTGCTGGCTCACGGGCCAGGGCCGGGCGGCAGCCGCCGAGCGGCCCAACATCCTGCTTGTCGTCTCGGAGGACAACGGCCCCGAACTCGGTTGCTATGGCGAACCGTTCGTGCGCACGCCCGTGCTCGACCGGTTGGCGGCGGAGGGGGTGCGCTTCGACCGCGCCTTCGTCACGCAGGCCGGCTGCAGTGCGTCGCGCGCGAGCTTCCTCACCGGGCTCTACCCGCACCAGCACGGCCAGGTGGGGCTCGCCACGTGGGGCTTCCGTCTCTACCGCGACGACATCCCCACGCTCCCGCGCCGGCTCGCGGCCGCCGGCTACCGCACCGGCTTGATCGGCAAGCTCCACGTCAACCCGGAGGAGGCGTTTCCCTTCGGCTTCAAGCGGATGTCGATCAGCAACTTCAACCGCACCGATCTCACCGCCTACGCCCGCCACGCCGCCGAGTTTTTCGCCGCCGGCGACGCGCCGTTCTTCCTTTCGATCAACTATCCCGAGGCCCACGATCCGCGCCTCCGGCAGGTGGACGGCCTGCCCGCCGCACCCCTCGGTGCCGACGATGTCCGCGCGCTGGCCGGCTTCGGCCTCGACACGGCGGAGCTGCGCGGCCACGTCGCCGACTACTACAACTGCCTGATGCGCCTCGACGCGCTCGTCGGCGACCTGCTTGCGGCGCTCGAGGCCTCGGGCAAGGCGCGCGACACGCTGGTGATCTCCATGGGGGACCACGGGGCCGACATGCTCCGCGGCAAGCGGACCTGCTACGAGGGGGGGCTGCGGATCCCGTTGATCGCGCGCTGGCCGGGGCGGATCCCCCCGGGGCAGGTGCGGCGCGAGCTCGTCTCGTCGATCGACCTCCTGCCGACGTTCCTCGAGGTGGCCGGGCAGCCGGCCGACGGCACGCTCCCCGGCCGGTCGCTCGTGGCGCTGTTCGCCCCCGGCACGCCGGCGTGGCGCGAGCACCTGTTCGCCGAGTACCACACCCAGGCCACGACGCGCAACGTCTATCCGCAGCGCTCGGTCCGCGACGCCCGCTGGAAGCTGATCGAGAACCTGCTTCCCGGCGAAGTGAATCCGGGCCACGACTACACGCTCGAGCAGTTTCCGTCGGCGATCGAGGCGCTCGCGACCGCCCCGGCGGCGGTCCAGGCCGGCTACCGCACGATGCGCTGCCCCCCGCGCTATGAGCTCTACGACCTCGCCGCCGACCCCCACGAGTTCACCAACCTCGCCGCCGACCCCGCCCATGCCGCGGTCCGCGACCGGCTCGCGGCGGCGCTGGAAGCGTGGCGGCGTGAGTCGGCCGATCCGCTCCTCGATCCGGCGCTCGTGCGCCGCTTCACCGAGGAGGTGCGGGGGCAGCCGAAGAAGAAGGAGGCGGCGAAGCACCGCTGGGGGTATCCCGACTACTTCTTCGGCCGCGAGCCGCCGGCCGCGGCGCCCGTGCCGGTGAAAGGGAAGGCGGCATGAGCCGCGCCGTGCGCCTTTGGATCGCCGCGGTGCTCCTGGTCGCCGTCATGCCCGGGGCGGTGGGTGCAGCCGCGCCGACGGCCAACGTGCTGTTCATCGTCGTCGACGATCTCAACGACTGGGTCGGCTGCCTCGGCGGCCATCCGCAGGTGCAGACTCCGCACCTCGACCGGCTCGCGGGCCGGGGGATGCTGTTCACCAACGCCCATTGCCCCGCGCCGGTCTGTAATCCCTCGCGGGTCGCCGTCCTCACCGGCCGCGCGCCGCATGCCACCGGGATCCACGACAACTCGGTGGTGTGGCACGAGGCGCTCGGCGACGTGGCGACGATTCCCGGCTGGTTCCGCCGCCACGGCGCGTTCGTCGCCGGTGGCGGCAAGATCAACCACCACATGCCCGGCTTCAACCGCGCCGCCGACTGGGACCAATGGTTTCCGCAGGTCTTCGACGGTCCCTCCCAGCGGGCGCTCGCCGCTGGCCTCGATCCAGAGGCGTTCCGCTGGCCGGAGGGTTTCCCGCTCAACGGCCTGGCCGCGGTCCGTGATCTCGCCCGGCCCCCCGACAACGCGCGTGAGTTCGACTGGGGCCCGCTCGGCGCCGACGATGCCGACTACGGCGACGGCCGGATGGTGGCCTGGGCGGAGCGGATCCTCCGCGCGCCGCCGCGCGAGCCGTTTTTCCTCGCCGCGGGGATCTACCGACCGCACCTCCCCTGGTACGCGCCGCGGAGGTATTTCGACGCCTACCCGCCCGACACGATCGTGCCCCCGCCGGTGAAGGCCGACGACTGCGCCGACCTCCCCGCGGCCGGCCAGCGGATGGCGGCGGCGCGGCGCGGCGACCTCGAGCTCGTCCGCGGCGCAGGAAAGGAACGCCAACTGCTCCAGGCCTACTTGGCCTCGATCACGTTCTGCGACGCGCTCGTCGGCCGGCTCGTCGACGCACTCGACGCCTCGCCGGCGCGGGAGCGGACGATCGTCGTGCTCTGGAGCGACCACGGCTGGCACCTCGGCGAGAAGGACCATCTCCACAAGTTCACCCTCTGGGAGCGATCCACGCGCGTGCCGCTGCTTGTGATCGCGCCGGGGGTGACGGCGGCCGGGAGCCGCTCCGCCCGCCCGGTGGGCCTCGTCGACCTGTTCCCCACTCTCGTCGATCTCTGCGGTCTCGACATGCCGCCGGCACTCGACGGGCGGAGCCTCCTGCCGCTCCTCGAGCGCCCCGACCGGCCTTGGGACCATCCCGCGCTCACCACGCACGGCCGCGGCAACCACGCGCTGCGCGATGAGCGCTGGCGGCTGATCCGCTACGCCGACGGCGGCGTCGAGCTCTACGACCATGCCACCGATCCGCACGAATGGACCAACCTCGCCGGCCGCCCCGAGCATGCCGCCGTGGAGGCGGCGCTCGTCGCCCGGCTGCCGGCCAACGACGCGCCCGATCGCTCGGCGAAGGGGGCGAAGAAGAAGCGACGGGCCGCGGCCGCGGGCACGCCAGAGGAGGGATCATGAGTCGGGCGGGTGCCCTGGCGGCGACCGTCGTCGCTCTGATGCTGCTGTCGGCTGGGAACCTCCTGCATGCCGCCCCGAACGTCGTCGTCATCATGATCGACGATCTCGGCTGGCGTGACGTCGGCTACGCCGGCAGCAGCTTCTACAAGACGCCGCACATCGACCGGCTCGCCGCCTCTGGCGTGCGGTTCACCACCGCCTACGCCGCCTGCCCGGTCTGCTCGCCGACCCGTGCGGCGCTGCTCACCGGCAAGGCTCCCGCGCGGCTGCTGCTCACCGACTGGCTGCCGAGCGGCCGCTGGAACCCCGCCGCCCGGCTCCGCGAGGCGCGCTTCGTGCGCGCCCTGCCCCCCGAGGAGATCACGCTGGCGGAGGTTTTTCGCGCTGCCGGCTACGAGACGGTCCATGTCGGCAAGTGGCACCTCGGGGGGGAGCCGTTTTCGCTGCCCGAGCACCACGGTTTCGACGTCAACGTCGGCGGCAACGCCCACGGCGCCCCGGGCAGCCACTTCTTCCCCTACGCCGGCAACTGGAAGATCCCGACGACACCGCTCCGCGCCACCTGGCACGTCCTCCCCGACGGCCACGACGGGGAGTATCTCGCCGACCGGCTCACCGATGAGGCGGTGGCCTTCATCCGTCGCCCGCACACGCGCCCGTTCTTCCTTCACCTCGCCCACTACGGCGTCCACACGCCGCTCCAGGCGAAGGCCGACGTGACCGCGCGCTACGAGGCGGTGCCGGAAGCGGAGCGCCAGGGGAAGCCGGTCTACGCCGCGATGGTCGAGTCGATCGACGACAGCGTCGGCCGGGTGCTCGATGCCCTCGACGGGGCCGGGGTGGCCGACGACACGCTCGTGATCTTCACCTCCGACAACGGCGGGTTCTCCGGCGCCACGAGCAACGCTCCGCTCCGCGGCCACAAAGGGGGGCTGCACGAGGGGGGAATCCGCGTGCCGCTGGTGATCAGGCTGCCGGGGGGCCGCGCCGCGGGGCGGGAGGTCGCCGCGCCGGTGACGACGATGGACCTCGCCCCCACCTGCCTGGCGGTGGCCGGCCTCCCCGCGCGGCCGCACCAGCACCTCGACGGGATCGATCTGGTGCCGCTCGTCGATGGCGCGGCATCGCCGCGCGCCGCGCTCCACTGGCACTACCCGCACTACAGCGACCACCCCGCGACGGCGCCGGGGGGGGCGATCCGGCGCGGCGACTGGAAACTCGTCGAGTCGCTCGACCCTGAGGGGATCGAGCTCTACGACCTCGCCACCGATCCCGGCGAGTCGCGGAACCGCGCCGCCGAGCGGCCCGACCTCGTCGCGGCGCTCGCCGCCGACCTGGCGGCCTGGCGCCGCGAGGTGGGGGCCGAGATGATGCGCCCCAATCCCGACCACGATCCGGCGCGGCTCGCCCGTGAGGCGGAGACGGGTCGCGGGAAGAAGAAGCGCGGGCAGGCGGAGGACTAGCGATGGTGTTCGCCCGGACGGCGGCGTGGTGGGGAGCCTGGATGGTGGTGTGTGCCGCCTGGGCGGTGCCCGCCGCGGCCGCCCGGCCGAACGTGCTGTTCATCGCGGTCGACGACCTCCGGCCGGCGCTCGGTTGCTACGGCGATCGGCTGGCGCGCACCCCCCACATCGACCGGCTCGCCGCCGGCGGGCGCACGTTCCTCGCCGCCTCCTGCGCGCAGGCCGTCTGCGGGCCGTCGCGGACGGCGCTGCTCACCGGGCGGCTCCCCGACCAGACCCGGGTGTGGCACAACCGCCACCGCTTCCGCGACACGCTCCCCGACGCCGTCACGCTGCCGCAGGCGTTTCTCCGCGCCGGCTGGACGACCCGGTCGCTCGGCAAGGTGGCCAGCGGCGACACGCGCGAGGAGGATCCGGCGGGCTGGTCGGTGCCGCCGCTGCTCCGCGAGAAGTGGTGGAAGACGGCGCTGCTCCCGGAATCGGCGGGGCGCGGCAAGGGGCTCCCCTGGGAGCGCGTCGACGTCGCCGACGACGGCTTCGCCGACGGCCGGCTCGCCGACGCGGCGATCGCCGCCCTCGGTGCGGCGGCCGCCGGCGACGCGCCGTTCTTCCTCGCCGTCGGGTTCTTCAAGCCCCACCTGCCGTTCAACGCCCCGGCGCGTTACTGGGATCTCCACGACCCGGCGGCCCTCGGCACGGTGCCCGCCCCGGGCCGGCCGGCCGGCGCTCCCGACATCGCCTGGCCCGACCACCGCGAGCTGGCCGGTTACCGGGGGATCCCGCCCGACGAACGCGTCGATGCGGCGACGGCGCGCGACCTCCGCCACGGCTACTACGCCTGCGTGAGCTACGTCGACGCCCAGGTGGGGCGGCTGCTCGACGCGCTCGACCGGCTCGGCCTGGCGGAGCGGACGATCGTCGTCCTCTGGGGCGACCACGGCTATTCGCTCGGCGAGGGGGACCATTGGTGCAAGGCGACCAATTTCGAGCGCGACACGCGCGTGCCGCTGGTGATCCGTGTGCCGGGGATGGCGCACCCGGGTACGCCGACATCAGCGCTCGTGGAACTGGTCGATCTCTACCCGACACTCGCCGACCTGGCGGGGGTGGCGGCCCCGGCCGATCTGGCCGGCCGGAGTCTCGTGCCGCAACTGGCCGACCCGCTCGCGCCGGGGCGCGACGTCGCCCTCAGCCAGTTCGCCCGGCCGTTCAGGAACGCCGACCCCGAGGCGATGGGCTATTCGCTCCGCAGCCCGACCCACCGCTACACCCGCTGGGTGGAGTGGCCATCGCGGCAGACGATCACGGAGGAGCTGTATGCCTATCCGGCGCCGCCGCAGGCCGGGCCGACGCTCGTCGAGGAGCGGAATCTCATCGATGACGCGGCCGCCGCACCGGTCCGCGACCGGCTCCGGGCCACGCTCGACACGATGCTCGTCGAGCGCGTCGGCCCGCCGCCCGCACCGCGCCCACGGGCAAGCGGCACGGCGGGCGACGGCGACTGACGGCGGTCGACATGCCTGGGTTCCGGCTTCCACCCCATCCGGGATCTTTGTGGGTGGAGGACAGAAGACGACATCCCGGTATTTCGAGCCGCGGCAGGAGTCACGCTTGTCCCGTGAACCGGCGTTTCAACACTCAACGAGGCGTCTTTTACGGGTTGCCCGAAAAGACAATAATCACCCCCAGCAGCCCGTGGCCAAAGTCCATCCCTGGCCTTTGGCCACTCGAAAAGCTGCGCTTTTCACGGGAGCTGCGCTCCCGGCACCTCATCCATGAGGTGCAGCAGGCTGTTTGTCCACAGCCTGCTGGCAGCCCGTGGCCAAAGTCCATCCCTGGCCTTTGGCCACTCGAAAAGCTGCGCTTTTCACGGGAGCTGCGCTCCCGGCACCTCATCCATGAGGTGCAG